>CAYQFV010000037.1:0-6071 GCA_964416845.1 uncultured Phycisphaeraceae bacterium
GGCAGCGACGTTTTCATCGCGATCGATCCCGCCGCGTCGGAAATGGTGAACCCCAAGACCGGGCAGTATTGTTTCTTCAAATCCGACCCCACCAAGACCATCACCGTTGACGAGTTGATAGGCCATTGGGCCGGCTGGTGCGAAAAATATCCGATTCGCAGCCTTGAAGACGGCCTGGGCGAGAACGATTGGGACGGGTGGACCAAGTTGAACGCTGCCTTGGGCGATCGCGTGCAGCTTGTCGCGGACGACCTGCTCGTGACCAACCCCGCGCGGTTGGCCAAGGCGATCCAGAAGAAGTCTGCCAATTCGATCCTCATCAAGGTGAATCAGATCGGTACGTTGACCGAAACGTTCCAGGCGATCGACCTGGCCATGCGAAACGGTTGGACGGCGGTCATCAGTCATCGCAGCGGCGAGACGGAAGACACCACCATCGCCGATATCGCCGTCGCCACCGGCGCGGGACAGATCAAGACCGGAAGCCTTTGTCGGTCGGAGCGTGTGGCCAAGTACAACCGCTTGCTGCGGATCGAAGAACATCTGGGCGACAGCGCCGTATTCGGCGGCGCATTTTGGAACAAGTAGAAAGCGACGCATGCACCAGTCTGGTTGGGAGGCGTTTGACGGCGAGGATTCGATCGCGACCGCGGAGACGGTCGGGGCGTCTGGCCTCTCGTCCGCATCGGCAGCACCATCATCGGTCATGTTCTGGGTGCTGTTGCTGTTGGCGTCGTCGGTGTTCGCACCGTGCGTGCTCGTGCCGGTCTGGAAGGACTATCAGGCCATCGTGCTGGCGCGGCTGGTCGAGGAGCAAGCCGTCGCGCACATGCGCTCCGATGTGGATCGCCTGGAAAGGCATCTCGATGGTTTGCGCAACGATCCAGCCGTGATCGCGCGCGTTGCCCGGCGTGATTTGGCCTACACCAGCCGCCGCGAGACCGTTGTTCTGGTCGACGTTGCGTCGCCGCGCGTCGATACCGCGTCAGCAGGGTCGGTCGAGACGATTCAGGATGTCGAGCCGCCGCCATGGATGAGACGCGTGCTGACGTGGTTGCCGTTCGCTGATCGGGCCGACGTGTTCGCCAATTCGGCGACGAGGACGACGTTGATTCTGTTGTCGGGGGGCTTGGTCGTGGCGGCGTTCTGGTTGTTCCCGCCGCGCCGTCGGCGCGACTTGATCGTCGCGTGCGCGGTCGATGATTCGCAACGAGCTATACGCTAACGGCTGCCTGTTGGGCGTATTGCGTGCAGCGGTTCAGATCGTCGGGGCTCCTGTCGTCGGCGAGTTGCTCCGACAACGCGGCGAAGTCCGGCATTCTCTTGACGAATGCGTCGACCACCGTCGGATCGAAGTGTCGTCCCGTTTGCTCGCGAATCGCTGCGGAAGTCTCCTCGTGTGAGAATGGGCGTTTGTACGGTCGTTCAGACCGTAGAGCGTCGTACACATCTGCCAACGCGGCGATGCGGGCCGCGAGGGGAATCTCTGCTTCGCCAATGCCTCGTGGATAGCCCGACCCGTCAAACCGTTCGTGATGGCAGTGACAGATGTCTGACGCCATCTCCAGGAATCTCGCACCTGGCACACGCTCGGCGACCGATCGGATCGTCTCAGTGCCAATCTGCGTGTGCGTCTCCATGATGGCCTTCTCCTGGGCCGACAGTTTTCCTGCCTTCAGCAAGATGCGATCGGGAATGCCGACCTTTCCGATGTCGTGCAGCGGGACAGCCCGTTTGAGATCGGACAGAAACTCCGCGTCGATTTGATGTCGATAAGGCCCTTCGATAGCCAGTTCCCGTGCCAGCAAAAGCGAGAACTGTGTGACGCGATCGAGATGCTTGCCGGTGCAGCCGTCGCGATGTTCAGCCAACTTGGCCAGCGCGACCACGATCGAGTCTCTCGCCTGGTCGCGAGCTTCGCGAGAGACGATCTCCTCAATGGCCGAAGCGGCAATGTTGCAGACCAGATCAATGTACTCCAGGTCGCACGGTGAGAACGGCTGGTCACCATGTCGCTCCGTGATGTTCAACACGCCCACGATGTTGTCGTTCGATCCCATCGCCGTGGACACAAGCGGCATGCTGGCGAAGCAGTCCGAGTCGTAATCGTGTCGACAAGCAACCGCGTCGTGGACCGTGTTGGCGATGAGCGGTTCGCCCGTTGCAAACACCCGACCGGACGTCGCACCACCGATGGGCACGCGGACCCGGTCCGCCACTGCGAGATCCATTCCGATCGAACCGACGATGCGCAAGACGTCAGAATTGCCGTCACGAAGTAAAACGGAAACGCGGCGGCTGCATGTGATCTCCGCCGTAACCGAAATGATGTGCTCCAGCACGCGGTCCAGCGTGTCGGAATTGCAAAGTCGCTGAGCGAGGTCCAACAGGAGCGTCATCGTTCGGGCCTGTTCGCCATACAATTCTTTGATGCGGAGCAGTTCACGTTCGCAATTCGCGCGTCGCCCCATCGACCGAACCCGCAGGGTTAATTCGGCAACACTGAACGGCTTACGGATGTAGTCATCAATCTGACACTCAAGGCCTGCCCTGATGTCCGATTCCTCCGTCGCCGAACCGGTCATCAGGATCGGGGCGTGGCTCGTCGAGGGGTTGTTTCTGACCTGCCTCGCCACCGTCGCACCGTCCATCCCCGGCAAGGCATCACTGACGATGACGAGATTCGGCCTGTGCAGGCCGACCAGCGACAACGCGTCGTGACCGGCCGATTCAATCACCGAGTAGCCTTCTTGCTCAAGCAGGCGGCGGCATACGTCGCGATCCCCGCCGTGTTCATCGATAACGATTGCGCTACGCGTGTTCGCGATAGGATCGTGACCCACCCCCGCGACGCTTGCGATGCTCTCGTCTGTCGCCGGCTGACGCGGCATTTTTGAGAGAACCTGACCTGTCCCCGAGACGACCACGCGGTTTCTTCCCGACCGTTTGGCAAGGTACAAAGCCTGGTCCGCAACCCTGAGGAGATGGTCCGGGCTGACCATCGACTTAGTCATCTCCGCAACGCCCGCGCTGATCGTCACACGAAGATCACCCGCGTCGGTTTTGACGATCAATGATTCGACCGCTTGGCGAACGCGCTCCGCTCCCGCGCCCGCCATCTTCGCTACCGACTTCGGGCAAATGATCAGAAACTCCTCGCCCCCGAAGCGGCAGACCACTTCGCTAAGACGCGACGTTTTGCGAAAAATGTCTGCAACCCGCTTGAGCACGATATCGCCAACGCCATGACCGTACGTGTCGTTGCAGTTCTTGAAATGGTCGATGTCAAGAACCACATACGACAGCGGCTCGCCATAACGGCGCGACGACGACCAGAGTTCGTGCAGCCGCGTCATCCCCGCACGACGGTTGATCAGACCCGTCAATTCGTCCGTCGTCGCCAGTTGGGCGAGCTTTTCATTCGTAATAGCCAACCGGGCGTTGTACTTGAATACCTGCCGGTTGCGTTGAGCGAGGTTGGCCTCCAAATCCACAACACGCTGTCCCGCGCGAAGGCGGGCGAGCAGTTCTTCCGGGGCAACCGGCTTGACAAGATAATCGTCCGCCCCGGCGTCCAGCGCTTCCACCACGCGACCCTCATCGTCGTTGGCAGTCACGACGATGACGTAAACGAAGCCGACACCCTCGTGGTCCCGAAGCTCGCGGCACAATTGCACCCCGTCCATCCCCGGCATGTCCCAATCTGCAATGACGATCGACGGGGACTGCCACAACGCGACGTTCATCGCCTCAAGCCCGTCTCTCGCTGTCAAAACGTCGAATCCGGCCAGTTCGACGTGGCGTTTCAGCAGTCGCAGCGACGCGCGGTCGTCATCAACGATGAGAATTCGCTGGTCCATGGTGTTCGCCTCAGGCCTACCATCGTGATGCCAAGCGTCGCCCGATCGGACGTTCGCAGCCCGTCATGCTCGCTCCGGCGCGTGGAACGAGCCTCGAGAATCGTCGACGGTACCCGATCGATCCATCGGACGAACCGATCCGCAACATTCACACGCCCGATGAATGTCAGCCCCACGCAACGGCCGGACGGCTGACCGGGCGCCCAGCGATGTTATTACGGGACGGTCACGCTGGTGTGCCCGCGTCAGGGTTTGCCGAGGCCGGCCTGCCCTTCTCCGCGAATTCGTACGAAACTGTCGATTTGGCGTCTCTCTGCCCGCGGATGGTGACTTCGCCTTCTCGAAACAGTAGAATGCCAAGTTCGGCGTTCAATGCATCTGTATGTCTGTTCACGTGGAGGAGGGGTCATCACGGCTGCGGTCGCGCACCCCGCCGCCGTGGGGATCCGGGAGGAGTTGACCGATGTACGATCGTTTTATGGTAAACCTGTGGATGTCGCTCTTGGTGGTCTCGGTCGCAGCGAGCACAACGCTCGCTGACGACGCAAAGTCAGCCAAAGATCCGTTTTCGGCAGCCGTCGCTGAGGCGAAGCACGAACGCAAGTATCTGCTCGTCGTGATCAATGAAGACGATTGCCAGCAGTGCGCCGCCTTCGAATCCAAGACTCTGCGCGATCCCAAAATCTCCGCGTGGTGCGATCTGTACGCCGTCGTACTGACGCTCAACAACAGCACCGAGTTCGGACGCACATTCGCCACCCAGCACCGCGTTCACACCTTCCCCACAGTGTTATTCATGGTCAGCGACGGTCGCGAGATCGGGCGGCGAGTGGGGTTCATGGAGCCCGCCCGGTTCCAAACCAGGATCGACGAAGTGATCCACGGTGACGCGATTCGCAGTGACGCCCTAGTCGGTCCGTGGGCGGGAGAAGACGTTCTCGAAGCCGCCATGGACCGCGCCGCATCTTTCATGCTCGATCGCAAATACCCCGAGGCGCTCGAACAATACATGTGGTGCTTGGATCACCGGGCCGCCCATTCCAATTACTTCCTCAACAGCAAGTTTCAGCAATTGATTCAACACATTGCGAGGCTGGGCGAAAAGTATCCCCCCGCTCGCGAGGCGCTGGAAGACCGCATCGCCGCTGCGGAGAAAGAGACCGTTACCTATCGGCGGGCGACCACTTACTTGTTCTACCTCATCAAGTTCGGTCACATAGCGCTCGGCGAAGAGGAAAAGATCGTCGCACACTACGACGTGATGAAAGAACAACTGCCCGACAGCGCGTCGACCGCGGCATTTGGAAAGATCAACTACGGCCCGTTGCTTCGCGCCAAGCACTATCGAGACCTTCAATACTCAGTCGATGACGAAAGTGAAGTGGACACCATCCTCGCGCGAGGAGAGCAATCCGGCGACAACGGAGCTGAAGTACGAAAGCTCCTCATCGCACGCTACGAAGTGCTGTTGGGCCTCGGAAAGGACAGTGAAGCCCGCGACGTGGCCGACGCTTTCTTGCGGTTCGACAACTCCGTCGCTTCCTACGTTCGGCTCGCTGAAGCAGGCGAACGGACCGGTCGCATCACCAACGACTTGTTGCGCTACGCAAGGCGGGCATATCTCTACAGCCAACAGAAGAACGCCCACGCGGCGATCGTCCTCGCCAAGCTCCTTGAGCGAGAAAAGGCCGGCAACGCGCAGACCATGCGAGTACTCAACGATTCGCTGAAGGCGGTCACATCAGACGCAGCCAAGGCTGCGTTGCGACAGTGCATCGCCGAGATCGAAAACGCTCGCAAAACACGGCAGGTCACAACGTCGCCGACCAAGGACACCGTTTCCAAGTAGACGGCGCGCGCTCGGCCTACACGATTGCCCCGTCGTTGGCGGTCGGCGCAACGCTCGCGGGTGAATGGAGGTCAATCGCCGAGTTCGGCCAGCGCTTCCTGCACGCGCTCCATCAACGGGCCGACCGTGTCGATTGAAAAGTCGAAGCGAATGCCCGCCGCGGCAAACAACTCAGGCAACGGGCGACTGCCGCCCAGCGCCAGCGCTTCGCGATACCGGCGAATCGCTTCACCGCGGTTCTCTCGGGCGCGCGTCCAGATTTGCAATGCGCCCAGTTGGGCAATGCCATACTCAATGTAATAAAACGGCACCTCGAACAAGTGTAACTGGCGATGCCACCCCCTCGCCAGCGCCGCCTCGTG
>CAYQFV010000037.1:6171-26962 GCA_964416845.1 uncultured Phycisphaeraceae bacterium
TTCCCATCGACGCGACCTCCGCGAATTCGATCGGGGCGCTGCGATAGTGAACCAGAGGATCGTTGCGGCAGGCAAGCGTGTGAAACGCGTGTCCCGCTTCGTGGATCAGCGTACGCACGTCCCGATGCATGCCCACCGCGTTCATGAAGATGAAAGGCCGGCGCGATTCGTGGTACGTCGTCTGGTAGCCGCCCGGCGCTTTGCCCTTGCGGCTCTCCAGATCCAGCGCCCCCCGCCGCGCCATCTCGCGAAACTGATCGTCCAGCGTCGGGTCCAGCCGGGCGAACACGTCGGCACACGTCGCCACCAGTGCGTCAACCGATTCCGCCGGCCGCAGCGGCGGACGCCCGCGCGGGTCGACCGAAAGATCCCACGGTCGCAGCGACTCCACGCCCAACTTCTTCTTTCGCGACTCGTGTTCGCGACGCAGCAAGGGCACGCACGCCCGCTCGACGGCGTCGTGAAACGCCATGCAGTCCTCCGGCGTATAGTCGAACCGCTCCTTGGATTTGAACGCGTAGGCTCGATAGTCGGGCAAATCGGCGTTGAGCGCCTTGGTGTTGCGAAGGCGAAACAATGCGTCAAAGATGTCGTCGAGCGCGTCGGCGTCTTGAGCGCGTCGACCCGCACTCAACTCCCACACCTCCTGACGCACAGCCCGGTCAGGCCGTTCCAGGTACGATGAGAGCTGTTGCAGGGTTTGCTCCCTGCCGTCATACGTCGCCGTCATCGCGCCGTTGATTTCCTGATAGCGCTGCTCGAGCTTCGTCTCTTCGATTTCGAGCGTGACGTTCTCCTCGCGGAACAATTCAACCCGTCCCCGCACGCTGCGGTTGAAAACCTCGAACCGCTCCGCCGGCAGTTCCGTAGCCGCCGTACATTCCGCATACTTCTTGTCCAACGCATGCCACATCGGCTTGCACTTCGGCTCCACGTTCTCCACGAAGTCGAGATACGCTGCTTTGCGCTCCGCGTCGTCCGTCTGGCAAGTCATGCGGACATAGAGGTCCGTGCTGATCTCGTCGATACACGCTGCCAACTCGCTGCAATCCAACAGCCATTCATTCACCGCTTCGACCGTGTCGAGATTGGCCTGCTCGAGGAGTCGAAAGTACGGCTCCATGTGTTCCCATGTCGAGAGTTCTTCGCCTCGGCGGACAAACTGTCTGGGGAATTCGTTTTGGGGCATCTTCGGTGTCCTCGTATCGACGCGCAGCCGGGCAACGTCGCACACGCGACTGTCACCGGATCGAAGGCGGGAGTCTAATCGATTCAGTCGCCGGTTCCAATTGCTCGCCCGTTCAGCATCGCGCGAGCCGTCGACCATTCAAGCCACTGCTCAAACCACCACACCAGCGACCGCCATCGCCCGTACGAATCGTACAACCGCTTTACCTCCTTGACGGTCGGCTTGCGACCGCCCATGTAACGCTGCGCAACGAAGGCAATCGTCCAACTGTCAACCGACAAACGGTCGAAGTGGCCAAGCAGGCCGAGCAGAAACGATGCCGTCGCCGGACCGATCCCCTTGATCGTCAGCAAATGTTCGTACAACTCGTCGGTCGACACCCTGCCCGCCATCTCGTCCAATCCCTCCGCATCGAACCCACCACGCTGCACCGACCGACAGAACTCGAGAATCGACGACGCACGGTATCCCACCCGCGCAACGCCCAGCAGATAATCCTCGCCCGCCGAAAGGATCTCCGCAGCCGTCGGCCAGGCATTGAGATTGCGAAAGTCCTCCAGGCACGGACCAAGCTGCCCGATCCGGTTAATCATCTTAATCGCTTGCGCCCAGTTGACGTTCGTGCCGCACATCGCCTTGATGATGTTCTCGAACATCGACGAGCACCGCAGCAATCGTCCAGCCCCAAGCTCCACGACGGGAGCGAGCTTCGGATGATCCGCCGCCAGCGCATAGAACCCGTCCAGGTCAAGATCCACACGCAGCATGACACACATCCGCTCGCGCATGAGTGTCACAAGCGTGTCGCCCACCTCCTCTGCTTCAACGGTAAGCCTCAGTCGCGCGAATCGCCCACGTCCCGATATTTCCGTTACGGACAACCGAACCGGCATCGCCCCGACCCGTTCAATCGTTTGAAGACAAGCACCCGCCTCACACCACGAAATCGGGGCACATTCATGCCACCCATGGCCAAGCACCGTCGATTTAAGGCCAAAAGGCTTGCAAACGCGGATCGTCGTATCGACCTTGTGCAACATACGCGTTGAACTCCAACTCCAGGCTGAGAACCGGCCCATCGAACAGATGCCCGCAAACGCCATCCGCAGACACCATACGGCCGACGAGACCGTTGTTCGAGCGCCGACCACAAGGATTCTCCCACCGCCCGTCCTACCGCGAACCATTCCGCTACGGCGCATGGGTAAACAACTCACATGTCTTGATTTTCCGCCAAAAACGCCATAACTGATTTCAACAAAAGGTTTTATGTCGCCTGTTTGTGTTGTGTGACAGAACTGATTTGAAATGGTCAGAATTCTTCGTAATGTGATTGACTGCGGCGATATCTGGAGGTATCAATAAGGTTACCCCCTATATGTGGGGTTTCATGTGAAGGGTCATCGTTGCGATGGCGATCTCGGTGGGGAAACCGGGCGTTTCGGTGGTTTTGCGGCGGGTTGTGGTGGTTGCCGGCCTTGCGACGAGGTCCGGCCGGCATGTCGTCGCGCCGAATGTGTGACTGTCACGGGCGGGCTCGCGTGGGCGGCTCATTCTGATTGACCAGTTGGCGGCTACATGAGTCGTTGGCCAAACGCGGAGTTTCCAAATGTCGGGTGTGGTGGAGCGGAACAACCGAATGGCAGGGTTGAGTGCTGGGGCGTCTGATTTGGATGCGGCGGTCTTCGGCGAAAATGCGCTGCGCGTGTTGGAGGCGAGGTATCTCATCAAGGATGAGACGGGGGCATGCGTTGAAGCCCCCGCCGATCTGTTCCGTCGCGTCGCCGTCGCCATCGCCTCCGCCGAGGAGCACTATGGGGCGAGTCCATCGGACTGCAGCGAGTGGGAGAATCGCTTCTTTCGCCTGATGGTGTCTCAAAAGTTCATGCCCAACAGCCCCACCCTCATGAACGCCGGCAGGGAGATGGGCATGTTGAGCGCTTGTTTCGTTCTGCCCGTGCCCGACAGCATCGACGGCATTTTCGATTCGATCAAGTACACCGCGTTGATTCAAAAAGCCGGTGGCGGGACCGGCTTTGCGTTCGACGAGTTACGACCCACCGGCGACTACATCAGCAGTTCGGGCGGCACGACCAGCGGACCGATCAGCTTTTGGCGAGCGTTCAGCGAAGCGACCAACGCGATTCAGCAAGGCGCGTTTCGTCGTGGCGCCAACATGGGGATGATGAACATAGATCATCCCGATATCTTGAAATTTCTCCACGCCAAGCAGGATTTGAACCAGTTCACCAACTACAACATCTCCGTCAAGATCACCGACGATTGGATGGACTCGTTCAAGCGGGCTCCTGATTCGCTTCACGTCGTGCAGAACCCCCGCACCAAAAAGCGATACTACCTACCCAGGTCGCTCGACATTTGGGAGTACGACTTGCGATCCCTGCCGCCCAGCGATGGCACGGACACGAGTCAGGGCGAGTACTACACCAAGCGGGACATCTGGGACGTCATCATCAACAACGCCTGGCGGACGGGCGAGCCCGGTGTCGTGTTCATCGATCGCATCAACCAGACGAACCCCACGCCGCACATCGGACGCATGGAGGCCACCAATCCGTGTGGCGAGCAGCCGCTGCTGCCGTTCGAGGCATGCAACCTGGGCAGCATCAACCTCGCGAAGTTCGTGTCGGATGCGTGCACGCCCAACGCGGCGGTCGATTGGGACGCGTTGCGCGACACCGTGTATGAGTCCACCCGTTTCCTCGATAATGTGATCGATGCGAACAAGTATCCGCTTCCCCAAATCGACCACATCTGCAAGCGCAACCGAAAGATCGGGCTTGGCATCATGGGCTTCGCCGACGCGCTCTACATGCTGGGTGTCGGCTACGACACGCCCGAAGGGGTCGCCTGGGGCAAGCGGTTTATGAAGTTCCTGGACGACGAGTCGCACAACTACGGCGAGCAGCTTGCCCACGAACGCGGCTCCTTCCCCAATTGGAAGGGAAGCATCTGGGACACAAAGCATCACCGGGCGATGCGTAACGCGACCTGCACCACCGTCGCTCCCACGGGCACCATCAGCATCATCGCGGCGTGTTCCTGCGGCATCGAACCGCTCTACAGCCTCGCGTTCCATCGAAACGTCTTGCGCGAGCAAAAACGCGAAAAAGCGCCCATGGTTGAAGTGAACCCGGTGTTCGAGATGGTCGCGCGGGATAGCGGCCTGTTCAGCGAGGAGTTGATGGATCGACTAGCCAGGGAAGGCACCCTCGCTGGCATTGGTGATGTGCCCGACGACATTCGGCGCGTATTTGTCTGTGCCCACGATGTCACGCCGCAAGCGCACGTCAACATGCAGGCTGCCTTTCAGGAGCACTGCGACGCGTCGATTTCAAAGACCATCAATTTCCCCGAGTCTGCCTCCGTCGAAGACGTCGAACACATCTACCTGGAGTCGTACGCCCTTCGTTGCAAGGGCGTGACCGTGTATCGAAACGGGTGTCGCAAGCATCAGCCGATGGCGCTGAAACAGGACGCCGTCGCCGAAGCTGAATCGCCGGCAGCCAAGCAAGAACGCCGCATCCCCGAACCCAAAGACCTCGCCGACATCGCCGGGGCGGTGCGCATCCGACAGATCACGCCGTTCGGAAACATGCACGTTCAAATCACGGTCGACTTGCAGACCGATCAGGAACTCGAAGTGTTCGCCCAACTTGGCAAGGGCGGCGACCTAGCCAACAGCGATCTCGAAGCCATCTGCCGACTCGCCAGCCTCTGGCTTCGCTCCGGTGGAAAACTCCACCACGTCATTCGGCAGCTCAAGGGCATCGGGTCAACGCTGCAAGTCGCCACCAAGGATCGAAAGATTCTAAGCTTGGGCGACGGACTCAGTTGCGCCCTCAACAAGTACGCCCGCGCCAAGTCGAAATTCGGCCTCGACAACCTCCTCACCGGGCGGTACGACCCAGCCGAGCTCGACCAGCATTGGGCGAAAGGCTTTGTCGATCGCACCAACGGCAACGGTAAGTCCAACGGGCACGGGAATAAGGGCGAGTCGCACGCGACGCCGGCAGCGGATTCCCCGGACCTGCTCAGCCACAGCGATAGAACTTTCGAGTCGATCACGCTCGAAGAACAGTTCAAGGTGATTTGTCCCGATTGCCGCGGACCGCTCCGGTTCGCTGAGGGTTGCGTAAAGTGTGAGTTGTGTGGATATTCTCAGTGTTGAATTCGGTCGACGTCTCGGCGTCACAATCGGCGAGTGGCCAATAATATAGCGATATTTTGCAGACTTTTTCGGATGTTCGGATAGAATCCAACGGATTGGCCTAACCGAAATGGTTTCGATGACCGATACTGTACGTCAACGGGTGTGGCTCCCGTGTGTTTGGGCTCGTTGCGAGTCCCGGCGTTAGCCGCTGGCCGTTTTGGCGGTCAATTGTCATTATCGGAGGATTATTGCCTGAACCCGCCGCCCGAAGGTGGGTATAAACAGTTGGCTTCTTTCCCCTCCGGAAAGCACCGTTGTCGTCCCTAGGACGCACGGTGCTTTCTTTTTTTGCATCTGTCCGCCGGGGCGTTCATTCCCCGTTCAAGCCCTGGCGAGAAGACGGGATGCAGACTTCAACGCCCCATGCGTAGCTTACAGCGGCGTTCGCTCGTTCTATTTGCCAGGTCCGTGAGGGCGCTCGGCCGTTGCGGCGTCGCATCGATGTCCGTGCGATGCGGCGCTGACTGGGCATTTTGGCCGGAAGAGGTGTTCGCTGAGCGTTGCGACGTGGGTCAGCCCGCCTTCGATCGTGCAGCACCGTCAGCTTGGCTGACCATCACCCGCAGAGGTCGACTCCCAGACGCTGTAACCGTGTTCTAGGTCGTCGATGCGACTTTTTTCATCGTCTGGTCGATCTTTTCAGCCATGGTCTCGGTGGAGAACGGCTTGACCACGTAATTGCTCGCGCCGGTTTGGATCGCCTGGATCACCCGGCTTTTTTCCGCTTCAGTGGTGCACATGATAATGGGGAACTTGCGACCTTCTCCGCGGATTTTGGTCAGCAGCGTCATGCCGTCCATGTTGGGCATGTTCCAGTCCAGGAGCATCAAGTCAGGATCTTGTTCGTGTACCAGGTTCAGCGCTTCGACCCCGTCAGCCGCCTCGACGATATCGGTATGACCCAACTGAGAGAGAATGTTCTTCTGGATGTTGCGAATCGTTCGCGAGTCATCGACAAGCATGATCTTCATGACGTAGCTCCGGCGGTTGCGTGCTGCTCTATCTTCATCGAAACGTCGACCGTAAACGGACCGAGCGGAGATTCGCAGGGTATGACTAGGCTGGGGTGCGCTTGCGAGTTAAGAACCTCATGACCTTGCCCCACGATCACGCTCGGCAGCGAGATGTTGATCGCGAAGTCGCCGAAGTTGGCCTTCGCCCCTCCCGCCACCATGTTCGCCAACTCACCCAAAGCGTCCGCGAAGTCCGCATGGTCCGCGCCCATCTCGACGCCGCTGAAGGTCGACGCGACGCGTGATGCCACTTCCATTCGGAATCCCAAGACGGCAGCGCCGGTTGCGTCGCCGGAGAATCCGATGACCGCTGACACGTCAGGCCGGGGGTGCTCAGGAGTCTTGATGTGCGGTTTCCCAAACTTCATCTCGGTGGACAGCATCGTCTTGAAGACGTTCGTGATGGATGAGATGAACGGATTGATGAAGCGTACATCCATGGCTTGCCCTCGAACTGGTTAGTAATTGACTCAAACCTTCACGCGCGGCCGCTCGCCTGGCCCGTATGTTCCGCTTGCAGCGAGGGCGCGTTGACACCCCGCTTGGCGTCGACGACGCGATCTCTACCAACAGTGTCGGTTCTTCGCTGTCGGCAGTTGCTTTACGCGTCGGGTCGGTTGCGGACCGATAAGGTCGCTGCCGATTTGAATTCGGTCGCAACACATGAGGGATTCGTCGACCTGTCTGGTCGGCGTTGTGACGGCGAACGTTATCTGCCCCGTGCAAGGTCCAAGAGAAGCTCGAAATCTCGACCATCTTTTCGCAGCCGTACGGTCGTTGACTGAATGCTCAGCACCTCCGCTCCGTCAATGCTCTGCCCCACACGCACCATCGCACCGTTGACGATGGCCACCGCCCGATTGCCGCCGAGCATAACGCCGGTCAGCCTGAATCGTGACGCTCCGCCGGCTGACGTGGGGTTCGCTAATGCAGGCTGTGGGCTTGTGCCACCAACGCTGCGATCGCCAACGTTGCCGATGGCTGTTCGTTGGCCTCCTACTTCCCGCGTCGGCGCGTATTCCGCCGCGCTACTCGCCGTCGATTCCAAGAGCGTGCCGGCTGGGTTCGGGCCCGCCGGGTTCGCCAACCCCGTCGAGTTCGTCGCGGCGGCGGGTGACGGCGCTATTGGTGCGGTCGACCACTGCGTTCCGATCATCGCGATGATGGCCACCGTCGCGACCGCTCCGACAACGATGCCCATAGCCGTCATCTCGAGAGCGGTTCTACCCGAGGCAGCGTCCGCTGAGCGTGCCCCCTCCCGCGGTGATTCCGGGTATGACACATGGTCGTCAAGACTGTGGGGCCGGCCGTCGTCACGGACCGGTGCTTCGTCCTTCAGGCTGCTTCGCGGCGTGGCTGCCTCCGTTTCGGCTTGCTTGAGGGCGTCTTCGATGACACTCACGTGAGGCTCTCCTGCAAGTCGTCCACCGCCGATTCGACATGGGCGGTGTCCACACGGTCCTGCTGTTGGGCGTACGCCGACAACAGCGACATGTCGCAGATGGCGTTGACCAGCCGCGGCACGCCGGACGAATGGCAATGCACGGTATCTACGGCGGGCGCGGTGAAGGACGGTCGACCGTTGCCGCCGGCGATCCGAAGCCGGTGATGGATGTAACGCTCGGTCTCATCGCGTGAGATCGGGTCAAGGTGGCATCGGGTCGTAATACGTTGGCGAAGCTGACGCAGTCGGGCGTCTGCCATTTTTCGAGAAAGCTCCGGCTGACCGGACAGAACGATCTGGATCAATTTGCGGTCATCGGTTTCCAGGTTGCTCAGCAGGCGGATTTGCTCCAGCAGTTCGAACGTGAGAAGTTGCGCTTCGTCGATCACCAGAACGACATCACGGTTTGCACGCAATTCATCCAAGAGCAATTCGTTCAGCATTTCACGCAATCGCAGTTGGTCTCCCTTGGCCGACGCAACGCCCAACTCGGTGACAATGGCACGAAGCAGTTGGGTGACCGAGAGGCAGGGATTCAAGATCAACGCCGTCCGATAATCGGTCCCGAGGGTTTGCAGCGCGGTCCGGCACAGCGTGGTCTTCCCCGTGCCGACGTCGCCCGTCAGGAGAATGAACCCTTTGCGCTGCCGCACGCCGAACACAACGTGCTCCAACGCTCGCCGATGTCCCGCAGTGCGATACAGAAAGCGGGGGCTGGGCGTGATGTTGAACGGCAATTCGCGCAGACCAAAGTAGTCGAGGTACAAGCCGATGCTCCGGAGGCTTATCGGTCCCGGGGACCGTCTCTTGCCACGTCGGCAATCCGGAGGGACGACTTGAGATCGGCGCGCCGTGCAGGCAATGCGATGCGCAGCCAGCACCGCGGCCCATAGGGCGTTGGGAGGGATGTCGAAACAGCCCAGCAGGATGATGCCCGTCACGGTCTCTTCGCGACGGGCTGAATCAGGCGGGCTTCGTCAGGACTTCCGCGACGGCTCTCGCTCTTCCAGCGGGGTGTAGGGTCGGGCGGTCGGTCCGACGTAGATCTGTCTCGGGCGACCGATCCGCGTGTCCTTGGAGTTGATCATTTCCAGCCATTGGGCGATCCAGCCGGGCATGCGTCCGATGGCGAACATGACGGTGTACATGTTGGTCGGGATGCCGAGTGCCCGGTAGAGGATGCCGCTATAGAAGTCGACGTTGGGATAAAGCTTTCGCTCGATGAAGTACTCGTCCTGCAACGCAGCGGCTTCCAACTCGGTGGCAGCATCGAGCAGTGGGTCGCGCATGCCGAGCTTGTTCAACACCTCGTCGCAGTTCTTCTTGATGATGCGAGCCCGCGGGTCGAAGTTCTTGTACACGCGATGACCGAAGCCCATCAGGCGGAATCCTGATTCTTTGTTCTTGGCCATCTCGATGTATTTCTTGACGTTGCCGCCTTCGTCGACGATGTGCTGCAACATCTCGACCACCGCCTGATTGGCACCGCCGTGCAACGGGCCCCACAGGGCGCAGCAACCCGCCGAAATCGCGGAATAAAGATTGGCCTGACTGCTGCCGACGAGCCGTACCGTGGAGGTCGAGCAGTTCTGTTCATGATCCGCGTGAAGAATCAGCAACGTTTCGAGCGCTTTGACCATTACGGGGTCGACTTCGTACGTCTCACATGGAACGGCAAACAACATGTGCAGCAGGTTTTCGGCGTAACTGAGGGAGTTGTCCGGGTAGACGAACGGTTGGCCGACGGATTTCTTGTACGAAAACGCCGCGATGGTCGGGATCTTCGCCAACAGGCGACGAATGGTGATGTCGTTGTGGTCGGATTCGAGGGCGTTGAATTCGTCTTGATAGAAGGCGCTCATACTAACCACCATGCTCGACAGAATTGCCATCGGGTGGGCTTTGAGCGGGAACCCCTGAAACACCTGGCGGAGGTTTTCGTGTATCAACGTGTGCCGCGTGACGTCTTCGAAGAATTCCGTCCGCGTGGTCGCATCGGGCAACTGGCCGTAAATCAACAGGTAGGCCAGTTCGAGAAACGAACCGTGTTCGGCGAGATCTTCGATCGAGTACCCCCGATGGCGAAGAACACCTTTCTCTCCGTTAAGAAACGTGATCTCGCTTTCGCACGCGCCGGTGTTGCCGAACCCGCTGTCCAGCGTGATCAGACCGGTGGTGTTACGCAGCGCGCGAATGTCGATGGCGGTTTCACCTTCCGTGCCGACCACGACCGGAAGTGTGTACGTCTTGCCTTCGAGCGACAGGGTAGCGGTCTTTGGCATGTCACTACACTCCTATGAGGCCTCACCAGCTCAAAGAACAAATCACAATCTATCCCAAACGGGGTAGGTTTCAAGCTGGCACGTTCGGTGCCGAGCGTGGCCGTGCGGGCCATGTTGGAGTGCATCCGCCGACCTGCAACTCCTAACGTGTTGCCTCGGCGACTCTTATGGTGGATGTCGTTACCGGGAAATCCGTGTATCATTTTGTCGTATGGCTTCAGAAAGAAAATCCAAACGGTCAAAACGCACGACCCGCCGGTCGCCCCACCCACTCGATCAATCTTTCGGGGCACACATGTCCATTGCGGGCGGCTTCGACAACGCGTTTTCCGCCGCCGCTGCCGCTGGCTGCGACTGTCTCCAGATCTTCGTCAAGAATCAACGTCAATGGTCTGCACCCGAACTCACGGACGCCGCGATCCAGCGATACACCGATGCCCAAGCAGACACTGGCATCAGTCCGGTGGTCGCGCACTCGACCTACCTCATCAACCTTGCATCCACCGACGAGACCACCCGTCGACGAAGCATCGATGCTCTTGTTGATGAGTGCCAACGTTGCAACTCGCTGGGCGTGCCCTACCTCGTCCTCCATCCCGGCGCCCATCTGGGGCAGGGTATCGACGCAGGCATCGATCTTGTGACCGCCGGGCTGAACGAGGTCCATGACCTTGTCGCGGACACCACGACGCAGATCCTGCTCGAAACCACGGCCGGTCAGGGCAGTTCCATCGGGCACGAGGTCTGGCATCTGGGACGCATCCTGTCCTCCGTCGATACGCCGCAACGGCTGGGCGTGTGTCTCGATACCTGTCACGTGTTCGCCGCGGGATACGACCTGTCCGACTCTCAATCGTACGAGCGATTCGTCGGCGAGATCGTGGAGCACGTTACGCTCGAGCGCGTGCGCTGCATCCACACCAACGATTCCAAAGGCGTCTGCGGCAGCAGGCTCGACCGGCACGAACACATCGGCAAGGGTCGCATCGGGAAACAGGGGTTCCGGAATCTTCTCAACGACCCCCGGTTGGCCCACGCACCCAGAATCCTCGAAACGCCCAAGGGGACCGACGGCCGGGGCACGGATCTCGACCGCGTCAACCTCAAACGACTTCGTAGCCTCGTCGATTGATCGCCCCGGCTTCTCACGCCGATCGCAGCCCGCCCAGCGGTCCCGGAGTGCTTCAAACTCCTCGCTCCGCCAAAACGGTGGCAAGTCTTCACGGCGGTTCTGCCGAAAAATCCCTGGACGCGTCGTGGCGGGTGATCCCAGCGACGACCAGCCGCATCCGGAGGCCTTTCGTTATGCCCATGACCCAGGAAGACATTCGCAGGCATTACCAAACTCAATGGCAGCAGAGCGCTGAGTCGGCTACCGACGTCGCGGACTTGCGATTCTCCAATCCGGTCGAAGATGCGATCGTCTACCCGCTGTATGAGACGATGATCGACGACTTAAGCATTCGTGTGAACGGAGGTCGCGTGCTCGATGTCGGGTGCGGGTCCGGGCGATGGATTCGATTCTTCGCCGACCGTTTTTCACCCGAGTTGCTGATGGGCATCGACTATGCAGCCTCGTCCATCGAATTGCTCGAACGGTGGAAGGACCAAGCCTCGCGCGCCGAGATGACGTTTCGCGTCGCGAATATCACCGACGCCGACGTGGGCATCGAAGGCGATTTTGACCTGATCAACGTCGGGAACGTTCTCTTTCACGTTCCCGAGCAGAATCTGTTCAGCCAGGCGATGTACAACCTTGCGAAATTGGTACGCTCCGGCGGGCGCATCGTGACCACCGAATACCTGCCGCGCTGCACCATGCGGACCGAATGGATGTTGGTCCGAAGTCGCTACGAGTTTGAATCCGCCGCCGCGTCGGTCGGCTTGAAGATCGTCGACGTTCGCCCGCTCAGTTTCTTCTCGAACGACCCAATGGGCGTCGATGGGCCGGACTGTAGCGTTCGAGTGCATTTCAACAAGGTTCGCGCGGCAGCCGATCAAATCATGTCCGCGAATCTGGATCAACAGAGCAAAGTGTTCTTCACCAATTTCCTGATCGACCTTGAGCGCGCGACGCTGGCGTTCTGTAACGAGCGAATCGCACCAGTCGACATGCCGTCGCAAAAACTCGTCGTCCTCGCGCGAAATGCGTGACCCGACGATCCCGTAGCGATTCGAATAGACTCGGTCAGTCGCGTTTTGCCGTCGACGTGAAACTGGCTGCCTGTGACGTTGATCCGTGTGCCGCCTTGGCGAGCGCCGTGGCGTGTTGGATGGCCATCCGGTTGAACCAGACCCGTTCGCTGGGCGGCACGTTGGATTGGGCGATCTCGTACGTCGCCGCCGCACCGTCGCGATCGCCGGCCAGCAGTTGCAGTCGCGAGCGGAGCAACAGCGGAATGGCCGCCGCTTCCCTGTGACGCATCGGAAGCTGGAGAACCCGATCGCACGCGACCATCATCGCGTTGGTCAGGTCGCCCGGCGGTTCGATCTCGATCAATAGATCAAGACCGCGAAACTTCTTCAGCACCATGCCCGGCGGCGCTTGCCTCAATCCACGAACTGCGTACTCGTCCGGCCTCAAACCACCCTTGACGTCTTCGTACTTGATGACCACATAGCAACGACCGGCCTTTCGCAACAGCCGTTGCCAGTGCGCCTCCGACGTCGCCAGCGTCCACATCGACTCGCCCAGCGGACGTTTCCCATCGTCAGGCCACTCGTACTTTCCCCAAAATGCCGGTTGGTATTCGCCCAGCGATCGGTCTTGAAAAACCATCACCACATCATCGCCGGTGACGCGTTTGGCGAGGTAGGCTGCACACCCCTGCCAGTCGGCGTTGAAGTACCACTGCCGCCACGCAATGGCCGGCGATGCGGTGGGGATGAGCAGGAGCACGATGACACACGCTGCGATCGTCCGCCGCAACCCGGGACGGTAGCCTGCCAACAACGACCTGCCGAACTCGAAGCCTCGCACCACGGCGACCGAAGCGAGCATCGCCAGCACCGGCATCCAGTATAGGCCATAGCGATCGTGCAGCGGCGTGTTGCTGACCGCGGCTGAGAACGTGACCAGATAAACCGGAACGGACAGCCCGCACACCGACCACACGCAGCGCGTTGCGAGGGGCATCGTTGTCCAACGAACCGCGCAGCGGATCGCACCCGCGATGCTGAGGGGCACGATCGCTATCCAGGCAGCGCCGAACATCGTCTTGGGCGCGGCAGCCCAGAGCATCGCGTTGGATTGCATCCGGGCCAGCGCGCCGGGAGGAAGTGGTCGACCGTCTGGTGCCCGCACGTCGCCGAATACGGTCCAGTCGCCGGCGACGCCCAGGATGAACAGGAGCATTGGTATCGCAATCAACCCGACGATCACCGTTGCCGCGAGGACGCGTCCGGTCGACCGCGTCCTGTCGACAGCCGCGGCGGTTCGATTCCGACGTAGCGATATGCCGTACGCCGCCGTCAGGACCATGCCCGCCGACAACATCACAACCGGCGGTGCGAGCGCCCGCGTCAGCGTCATGACGTATGCGGCGGCAGCGTAGATCAAGACTCGTCGCCACATCGGCTGCTCGATGGCGCGATGAAGCGCCCACAGAGTTATCAGAAAGGCGGCCACAAGGATAGTGTAAGGCCTCGCGGTTTGGCTCATGCGCAGATGCAGCGGGGACAACGCGACGATGGTCGACGCGATCAACGCTTCTCGCCACGACGACATCCGGCGAGTGAGCAGGAAGCAAAACGCGACCCCGACGACGCCGAAGAACGCAGCGGGCGCACGCATCGTCCAGACCGAGTCGTCAACATACGCGAGCGCCCACCCGATCAAGTAGTCGAGCGGGGGTTGCTGCTGACCCTGTGCGAACATCACGACGTAGCGCGGCGGCAGGCGATAGCTCGACGTTTGAAGATACTCGTCGCACCACCTGCTCTCGCGATCCAGACCGCCGAAACGCAGCACGCACGACACGGCCAATACGACCGCCAGCATCAGCAGGACCGTGCGGCCGCCTCGTTGGGATGATTCGTTCAGGTCGTTCAAGGAAGCCATGGCTCCGTTTTCGACACGTCGAGACGCATACCGCCATGTGATATCGGACCTAACCGCCCGCCGCTGAAGTGTCATTGCGTGACACTTTCCGGTCCGCGGCGCGCAACTCAACGGAGAGGCCACAACTTCCGATAACCCACTTGGATTTCATCGCCCGTTCGCGGCGTTTGGGAGCATGCGTGGTGACCGACAGTCAACAATCGACCCTCGTGACCGACCCGCCGATGCGCCGCGTGTTGATGATCGCCTGCGCGTTTCCGCCGACCGGCGGTCCGGGTGTGCAAAGGTCTGCCAAATTCGCCAAGTATCTGCCGCGTTTCGGGTGGCTGCCCATCGTGTGGGCCGGTGAGCAGGCCGGCACGTTGCCGACCGATCCCACCTTGCTTGACGACCTCCCTTCGGACGTTTCGGTCTATCGGACGGCTTGCTCGCCGCGTTTTCGATCGGTGCAGCGCGTCCTTCGCGACCTGAGCGCCGCCAAACCCGCCGTCGCGCCCGTTGCGCGGGCGATGGATTGGCGGCTTGAATCATGGTTTGCCAAGCAGCCTTGGCCTGACGAGTTCGTCGGATGGGCTCGCAAAGGCGTTCGTCCGCTTCGTGTGCTGATCCGAACCCAAGGCGTGGATGCGATTTACTCAACGTTCAGCCCGATGTCCAACCACTTGCTCGCTCTGCGTCTCAAACGAGAAACCCACTTGCCGTGGGTGGCGGACTTTCGCGATCTGTGGACCGACGACGCGAGGTACGACCAGCCGTCTGCCCGGCGGCGGTCGGCTGACCGCCGCTTGGAGCAGCAGATTCTCGAAGAGGCTGATGTCGTAGTGGGTGTGAGCGAGCGTCAGACGTTGGCACTGTCGGGCCACGTGCCGCACATGCGCGAGAAGTTCGTCACGATCACCAACGGATTTGACCCCGACGATTTTGCAGACATCACGTCCGTCGTGCGAACGGTCGATCAGCCGTTCGTGCTTGCCCACGTGGGGCGGCTGGACAGTGATCGCGCTTGCGATGCGTTCTTCGATGCGTTGCGACGATTGGCGAATGACAACGCCCGCCGTGCGCTCCACATTCGCATTGTCGGCCACATCAACGCGCAGACTCAGGCACGCATGATCGCCACCGGAGTCGCCTGTACGTTCTCGGGTTACGTGTCTCATGCCGAGGCGATTCGAGAGATGGTCTCGGCGGACGCGCTTCTTCTACTGACCGAGTCGACGGGTCGAAACGCCGACTCGGTCGTTCGAGCGAAGTTATTCGAATACATGGCTGCCCGCAGACCGGTGCTGGTCGTCGGCCCGGCCGGCGGCGAATGCGAACGCATCGTGCAGTCGTGTGACGCAGGCGTGGGCGTCGCCTATGTCGAGCGAGACATTGTGAACGCGGTGAACACGTTACGAGGCGAGGCTGATTCGACGAGGCCAAACGATCGCCACGCGTATATCGCAAATCAAACACAACTGGAATCGTTCAGCCGAGTCAACTTAACGCGTTCGCTGGCCACCACACTCGACAGCGTCGTCAACTCGCAGACGTCAATGGCGACGGGCGTCAGCACGACGACATGTGCTGCTGAAGGATCGCCAGCCGCGACGTAGTGTGTGCCACTGCTCTTGAGCAGTGTTCTTTGGGGATCTCTTGCTGTCGCACTGCTCAAGAGCAGTGGCACACTCGGGCGGTACTGCAATTAGCAACAGTGCCAAGTCTGCGGTGAAACGGTACTCAAGGTAGAGACGGATATTCGCGCGCGATTGCGTCGGCATGGTGCAAGACTTTCTCGAACGCCGCGATGTACTGGTCGAGTAGTGCTCGGTCGGCGTTGGGAAACGTCGGTAGCGTCACGAGTTGACTATTGGCCGCTTCCGTCCGGGGCAGGGCGTTCACTTCGTAGGCCGAACGCGAGAAGTCCATCGCTCCGTCAAGTCTTGCAACGCGAGCAAAGTGTCCTTCGGTGAAGAAGGGCTGTTGGTGGAGTAGGGGATAACGCGGGCACGCGGCTTCGCAGCCTTCGGCACGAAGAGCGGCGAGGAATGCGTCGATCGGAAGTTTCCACCGGTCAGCGTCGAACTGTATCACGTATTCGAAATAGACACGCTCTATGTGGGGTGGCGGTAGGAACGTTTTGAGGCCAATTCCCTCAAGGGCTTCGGAAAGATAACGCAGATTTTGCGTGCGACGAAAGTTGCGTTCGGGCAAATGGCGAAGCTGGACTCGGGCGATCGCTGCTGACATCGGTGCCATGCGAGTCTTGATGCCGAAACTCGTTGCGGCGAACCGCCTCTCCGGAGTTTGCAGTTCGTTGATTCGAACGATGTCTCCGAGGCAGATGGCCCGATGGTAGTGTTGTTGGTCGTTGGTTAGCAGGATGCCGCCCTCTCCGGCTGGAGCAAGCTTGCTACCTTGTAGGCTGAACACCGAGACATCGCCAAGTGTGCCGCACTTGCGCTGGCGCCATGACGCGCCCTGTGCGTGTGAGGCGTCCTCAACGATCTTCAGGTTGTGACGATCGGCGATGTCGATCAGTTCGCTCATCCTGCTGGGCATGCCCCAAAGATGGACGACGACTATCGCGCGTGTCTTCGGCGTGATTCTTGCCTCGACATCCTCGGGATCCAGCCCCATGCGTTCCGTTTCGCTTTCACAAAAAACCGGGATAGCTCCCAGCCACAGCATCGGCAGCACCGATGCCCAAAACGTGGCCGACGGAACAAGAACCTCGTCTCCTGGTCGCAAGTCGATTGCAAAAAACGCCGCCAGCAGTGCGGCCGTACCGTTGCAATGGGCGAGCGCATGATGCACCCCGAAGAGGTTCTCATAATCTCGCTCTAACTCCCGTGTGACAGGATGGAGTGACAAGTCACCGTCACGTAGCACGCGCAGAACCGCGGCTTCATCTTCCGTCGTGATGATCGGCCACCGATTGGCATCCGTCCCGTCAATGGTGACGGCTTTCGGGCCGCCGAGAATCGCCGGCTTCGTGCGGTCGCTTTTCGGATTCGTCATGCGGAACTCCCTCAACAATCGGCCAGAACGCGGTCGTGAGTTTCGCCAACCTTCAGGCGATAGTCGCTGACGTCTTGGAGTGCATCACGATCATCATCGCGGAAGCACTTCGCCAGTTCCAGGAGTCGAGGTGCGTTCTTGTCATTGCTGCCCAGGCCGCCCCGGTCGATCCACTGCGCAATGTTCGTTCGGCGTCTCAGGTAATCGTCAAGCGTCCAGCACATCTCCCATTCGGAGCACCAGTCGGCTGCGGGCAGGGGCTCGGGTACTTCGGGAAATGATTCGACGGCAGGTACGGGTATCTCGCGCGTTCGCGTCGGCGCACTTTTTGGAGACACGTATTGCCTCAGCAAGCGCACTACTTTGTTTGCGAGACGGATGCAGTCAGTGAGTTTGCCGCCATAGATGCTGATCCACGGGACGTGCGAATCACGATGAATGATGTGCCGTCGCGAGAGCTTGATCGAGTTGATCGCTTTCGTGCTCGCGCGTTCAACTGCCAAGGGTCGCACGCCGCAACGAAGCGAAATGATGTCTTCCGGGCCTGAAGGATCCCGCAGGTGTTCGTTGAGTTCGTTCAACAGGAAGCGGACATCGTCGGGCTGAATCGTATATCCATCTTCGACGGTGTCCACAACGGTCTCGGTCGGGCCCCACAGGGAAATGGGTCCCCAAGGCAACAATGACATCGCATCTCGGCCGTCCAGCGTATCGAATATCAGCGGCACGCGTTGGTCAGTCTTGCGTCTTAGAGCAATGAAGACGCCCTTGCTGAGCACGTGTTTGAACGGAGTCTCAATGTCCATACGACGATTGACGTGATCCGTCCAAGCTCCTGCCGCGTTGATGACGCACTTAGCACGAACGTCTCCGAACTTATCCATTAGTGTGTCATTGAGTTGCAACCTCCACTCACGTGCTTGGCGGTCAAAACCTCCTCCTTCGACGGCGCAGTAGTTCAGCGCTGTTTGAACTCCATTTAGATGCGGAAGAATCCAATGTAATACGAAACGAGCATCCGACGTCGCGAGGCTGGCTTCCTCGTAGAGTACCGACGGACTTTTACCATTTCTCGCGAGGAAGCTTTGCTCTTCGAAGGTGTGTTCGCGTCGCGGCATGGCGCGGCGACAACCGCCGAGCAGCCAGTAGAGCAAGAGGCCGGCGTAAGAGAACGCTGCCCGACTGCCACTCGCAGGGAGATAACGGAAGCTTCGCGGGTTGACCCACTCGCCCATGTCTCGCAGCATTCGATCTCGCGACGTGCAGAGACGCCGCACCGTGGCAAAATCCAAGCTGCGCAGATACAGCAGCCCTCCCCATATCATCATCGCGGAGGTCTGGCTCGTGCCACAAGCGAAGTCGCCCGAGTCGACCAGCACGACCGAGAACCCACGCGAGCACAAATGGTGATACACACACGCCCCGTTGATTCCCCCGCCGATGACGGCGACATCGAACACGTTGTGTTCCAACGCATCCCACTGAGCTTGTCGTGGGCCAAGTCTCAAAGTACGTGTCTTTCCTGGAACAGCGCGTCTGCAGCTTCAGGTCGGGGCGACCGTGTTCTCCCGCTCAATGGGGAGGCGACGACGTTCACGGCGAACCCTGCCCTCACATCGTACGGCAACGTTGCGGTGGGGTCGATGGAATCCACGAAAAGCCAGCCGGATGGCGCCTCTACGTTCGATCTTGGTCAACCGGCCCAATAGGAAGTCAGTGGGGGAATATCAGATCGGGGTCATGGGTAGGGACTGGTTATGCCCCGCGTCTCTTGGAGGGGTATCCCAAGCTCTCGAGGATTGTCGCCACGCGGTTCGTGTGATCGCCTTGAATCTCAAGGACAGCCTCGGTCACCGTTCCACCCGCTGCGCAAGCTGACTTGAGTCGCCGCAGAATCGCAGCCAGGTCGGAGGCTGAAGGATCCAAACCCTCCACGACAGTCACGGTCTTGCCCTTTCGGCGTTTCTCGCAGCGGATGCGGACGGGCTGGTCCTCGGGCAGCCGCACGTTCCCATCGGCACCGCGGGGGCAGTCGCACTCATCCAGCGGCTTTTGGCAAACGTGGCAGGTAACCGGCCGTTCCAGCGGTGTGCCAGCGAAGAATCCGGACATCCCCCGCATCGTACGGCGATGTCGCTGCGGGGTCGAGGGCTTTCCGGGGTGGCGGCGAGCGAATACCCTTGCGACGATGATGGACTTTCAAAAACCGCAATCCATTCGCATCACCTGCGCCCCCGGTCTGGTCGACTACCTTCGGCGAGAGGTCGAGGAACTGGGTTACACGGTCGATTCTTCTCGGCTGACCGGCTTGGAGATGACAGGTTGTCTGCACGACGCTATGCGACTGAATCTCTTTCTGCGCACCGCGTTCAACGTGCTCATGCTGATCGATGCGTTCAAGTGCACCGATCCGGACGAGTTGTACAAGCACGTGCACGCCCTGCCGTGGGAGGAGATGATTTCGACCGACGAATACCTGAGTGTCGTCTCAAGCGTGAACACGCCGACCATCAAGGATTGGCGGTTCGCAAGTCTCAAGGTCAAGGACGCCATCGTGGACCGCGTGGCAGAGGCGGTCGGCACTCGGCCGAACTCCGGGCCGCTGCGGGAAAACTTCGTCGTCCATCTCTATTGGAACGGGACGGATGCCCAGGTCTTTCTCAACACTTCGGGTCGAAAGCTCGCGGACCGCAACTATCGGAAGATCCCCCACAAAGCCCCGATGCAGGAAACGTTGGCCGCGGCGGTAATGCTTGCGACGGGGTACGACGGGTCGCAGCCGCTGGTGAACCCGATGTGCGGGAGCGGCACGCTTGCGATTGAGGCTGCGCTGATTGCCTCGGGGCGACCGCCCGGGCTGTTGCGGGGTAACTTCGGGTTCATGCACCGCAAGGGCTTCGATTCCGACGCGTGGCAGTCGATGCGTCGGGCTGCTAAGAAGATCCGCAACAAGGGCGTGATCGCCCCGATCATCGCGAGCGATATCGACGCGGGCGCGATCGAGGCAGCCAGGAAGAATGCTGAGACTGCCGGCGTGCACCACATGATCCGGTTCGACGTGTGCGACTTTGCGGAGACGCCCATGCCCTCCGAGACGGGAATCGTAGTCATCAATCCCGAGTACGGCGAGCGGCTTGGTGAAGTCGCGGAGCTTGAAAAGACCTACAAGCGCATGGGTGACTTCTTCAAGCAGCAATGTTCGGGGTGGACCGGTTACGTCTTCACGGGGAACCTCGAGCTCGCGAAGAAGATCCGCCTACGGGCCAGCCGTCGCATGGAATTCTTCAACGCAAAGATCGACTGCCGGCTGCTCAAGTACGAAATGTACCAAGGCACGCGACGGAAAGAGGAATAGCAACGGTCCAGTGTGTGCCACTGCTCTTGAGCAGTGCGACCGCAAGATCTCCCCGAGAAACACTGCTCAAGAGCAGTGGCACACTGAGATCGTCACCCACGCCAAGATCATCGCGTCCCCCACCTCCAAAAAAGGAAGTGGGCCACCCGGCCGGTTGTAGTGCGGTTGCTACGCTTGGTTCGGTCTGATGCGTGATAGGAAGCCAATGCTTGAT
>CAYQFV010000038.1:0-3218 GCA_964416845.1 uncultured Phycisphaeraceae bacterium
GCGACCAACACGAGGAGGCATGCCCGCGCCTTCGGCTTGGGCATGGCACCCAGATTTCGACGGACCTCGTCTGAAACGGCACTACGTTGTTGGGTGGACCCTTCCGACGCCCTACCGCCCTACCGCGTCGTCTCCGGTCCGCTGCGATTCAACCGCCCTCCCCTACCCGGCCTGGGGAGCCCATTGCCCTCCCCTGCCGCGTGCGGGCACGCCATGCCATCATCATCGACCGCGTGACGCTGCCGCCCTGGTATCCCCTTAGCCTGGTCTATCAGTATCACAATATACCATGATACTCGTATACTCATATACTGGTATACAAGTATCCGGGTATATTAGTTGTCTCCTCTGTGATGTCAATCGAGAAAAGAGCGGTGGATGGGATATTGGGTGCGTGGGATTGTCGACGGGCGGCGGATTGTTCGTCGCGCGTGACAGGTGCGTGACAGGATCTGCGAGGGCGGGGCCGATTGTTCGGGCGCTGAACGCGGGTGTTTCCGATCGGCACGTCCTTCGGTGATGCGAAGATCGAGGTGCTAATCTTGTGTGGATGCCCGTCGTCGTAGGCTCATTGTGTTCCCACCTCCGAAGACGTGGGCCACCCGTCATCATCATCGCTTCCCCCACGTCTGAAGACATGGGGCACCCGTCGTGCGGCTACGCTTTTTGATAGAGCTGCGAACCTGAATCGGTGAATTCTTTGGATTTGTGGGCCATGCCGATCTGAATCGCTTCGTCGTCTGCGACCTTCAAGCTGGCTGCGTAGTCTCGAACATCCTGCGTGATCTTCATCGAGCAGAAGTTCGGCCCACACATTGAGCAGAAGTGCGCCACCTTGGCGGATTCTTGCGGGAGGGTTTCATCGTGATAGGCGCGGGCCCGCTCCGGGTCCAAGGAAAGGTTGAACTGATCCTCCCAGCGGAACTCGAATCGCGCCTTCGACAACGCGTCGTCGCGGACCTGCGCACCGCGATGTCCTTTGGCGAGGTCGGCTGCGTGGGCTGCGATCTTGTATGCAATCACGCCCTCTTTCACGTCCTCACGATTGGGCAGCCCGAGGTGCTCTTTCGGGGTGACGTAGCACAGCATCGCGCATCCGTACCAGCCGATCATGGCTGCCCCGATGCCGCTGGTCAGGTGGTCGTACCCCGGTGCGATGTCTGTTGTCAGCGGGCCTAGGGTGTAGAAAGGCGCTTCGCCGCACACTTCGATCTGGCGCGTCATGTTCTCGCGAATCATGTGCATGGGTACGTGGCCTGGGCCTTCGATCATGGTCTGAACGTCGTGCTTCCAGGCGATCTGCGTTAGCTCGCCCAGCGTATCCAACTCCGCAAATTGGGCTTCATCGTTGGCGTCCGCGATGGAACCGGGGCGAAGCCCGTCGCCCAATGAGAAGGCGACGTCGTACGTCTTCATGATTTCGCACGTTTCTTCGAAGTGGGTGTACAAGAAGCTCTCGACGTGATGAGCCAAGCACCATTTGGCCATGATCGCCCCGCCGCGCGAGACGATGCCGGTCACACGTTTGGCTGTCAGGGGCACGTATCGAAGAAGGACGCCCGCGTGGATGGTGAAATAATCGACGCCCTGCTCGGCTTGCTCGATCAGGGTGTCGCGGAACAACTCCCAGGTCAGCTCCTCGGCTTTGCCGTCGACCTTCTCGAGGGCTTGATAGATGGGCACTGTGCCGATTGGCACGGGGGAGTTGCGGATGATCCACTCTCGCGTTGCGTGAATGTTCTTACCGGTCGACAGATCCATGACGGTGTCAGCCCCCCACCGGGTTGCCCACACCATCTTTTCGACCTCCTCCTCGATAGACGAGGACACCGCGGAGTTGCCGATGTTTGCGTTGATCTTCACGAGGAAGTTTCGGCCGATGATCATCGGCTCGCTTTCGGGGTGGTTGATGTTCGACGGGATGATCGCCCTGCCGCGTGCAACTTCGTCGCGAACGAACTCCGGTGTGATGCAGGCTGGGATGGACGCGCCGAACGATTCGCCTGGATGCTGCGATCGGGCAGCCTCCTCCCACGACTCGCGACGTTGGTTTTCGCGAATGGCGATGAACTCCATCTCCGGCGTCACGATGCCCTGCCGGGCGTAGTGCATCTGCGAAACGTTCGCGCCGGACTTGGCGCGCATGGGCTTGCGACGGGAGTGTTCTGGAAACTGTTCGATCGTCGCGGTCCGATCGTCGTTGGTGTAACCGTTGTCGCGGGAAGTAACCTTGCGACCGGCGTAGGCTTCCACGTCGCCGCGGGCTGCGATCCAATCAGCTCGGAGAGGCGGCAAGCCTTGTCGCAGATCAATCGTCGCCGACGCGTCCGTGTACGGGCCGGAAGTGTCGTAGACCGTCACTGGCGGGTTGGCTTCGGTGGTCGTCTCGCCACCGACGTCGGTCATCACCGGCGTGGGCGTGACGGTGATTTCACGCATCGGCACGCGTACGTCGGGATGCACCTCGCCCGCGATGTAAATCTTTCGCGACGCCGGCAAAGGTGCCGTCATTGCCGACAGCTGATCCGCGTCCGCAGCCGTTCCTATGTCGTCCGAATCGTTCCGGGGTGATCCCATGGCGATATCCTCGCGTGTCAAAGGCTTCCGGCACGAAGCGTCATGCCCGCGCCGACCCTCGCTGCACCATCTTATGCGCGATTTCGAACTCGTCCACGGCCAGCGCGCAAAGTCTCTGACCGGTGACACTTTGGGTGACGCCGTTGTAGGCCAATACCTTGTCCCTCAACCGGGAAAAGGCTCGCTAGGCTGGCAGAATGTCGTGTAGAATGGGCGTAGTGGATTGTTGAGAAGTCGCTGACATCAGGGAGGTGTTCCTGTGAGCGCGATACGGGTGATTCTCATCGCCTTGGGTTGCCTATTTGCCATTGCCGCTTGTTTTGTAGGGGTCGGAATCGTCGTGGCATTGTACAAGGAGGGGGATTCTCTGAGCGGCGGCGAAATGCTTGAAGCCTTCTTGTTTGAAGCGATGTTCGCCTTGCCCGCCGTCGGGTTCTTCTATCTCGCACGTCTGGCTGAACGAAGGCAGGAGACGATTGAACGCGAGGCGCGAGAACTGAACCCGCCGGTGCAAATCTTTTGCCCGGAGTGTGACTCAGACCAAGTCGTCCAAGGCCCCGAAAAGTGGTCGTTGCTTGCCCGTCGCACTTACGTGGCTCGTTGCCTGGCGTGCGGCCACCGCCTTAGCGTGTCTTTCCAGG
>CAYQFV010000038.1:3318-7161 GCA_964416845.1 uncultured Phycisphaeraceae bacterium
ACTTACGTGGCTCGTTGCCTGGCGTGCGGCCACCGCCTTAGCGTGTCTTTCCAGGATTGGCGGTGGTTGCCGCTGCCGGAAGGCGGTGATGCGTTCGAAACATCGGACGACAGGAATCATCTCATGCGCCGGACACCCATGACAACGGGGCAGGCGGTCTTCGTTTTTGTGGGACTTGTTGGGACGTTCGTTGTGCTGTTTCTCGTGGTCGATGATGTGGACGGAGCGTTCACGGGGAATGGCGTACTGTTTCCGGTGTTTTCCGGTTTTGTTCTCTACGGATTGTGGCGGACAGGCCGATTTCTGTTCCCGCCCAAGCCTACCGTTGACCGCGTTTGCTCCACATGCGGTCGCGATTCGAGGAGCAGAGGAACAGGTGTTTGCCCTGAGTGCGGGGCAACATCGGGCGATTCTGCGTGAAGGTCGGCAACATGAAGTCAGGCACCCCGGTCGTCGTCGTGGGACGACGCGGCGTGCAATCGTCCACGGCGCTTGGGCTGACGCATTCTGGTCCGAAAAAAACGGGCGTGGGGGCGATTGGGGGGCATAGAGGGCGTCCATTTGCGTTGCCCGTTGGATTCTGTGATCGATTTTTGTTGTATGGGTCGATCGGAATTGATAATATCGGGGTGTGTTCACGCACCTCGCGTGCGTGATGGGGGCGTATCCGATGGGACGGGTGATCGTGCGATTGTCCGCGACGGTTCGTGGTACGCGGGGGTTATTGCAATGCTGCTATTGAGAACGGCCGGGCATCCCTCGTCGCGCTGACGTGGTGGCAACCAGGAGAGGTCTGGTGAAGAAGCGCTGCAAGCATGTTGTTGTGTTGTCCCTGCTGGGTTTTGCGTGGGGGTTGGGCGGGGCATCGTTCGTGTCGCGAGCGTTGGCGGGTTCGATCTCCTACGCCGACACGGTGATCGCGATGGGGCCTGTGTCGTATTGGCGATTGGGCGAGGTATCCGGCAGTACTGCGATTGACTTGGCGGGCACGTCGGATGGCACTTATAGCGGCGTCGAACTCGGTCGTCCGGGGTCTGTGGTGGGCGACTCAAACACGTCGGCTTACTTCACCGGGGCTGCGTATATGGAGGTGCCTCACTCTGCGGATTACATGCTCGACAATGGCACGATCATGTTTTCGTTTCAGGACAACAACTCTATCCACGACGCGGGCTTGTTCTCGAAGGATTCACTCACCAAGGACGACGGCGGGCACGTGGACATTCGCACGACGGCTGACGGACGGGTGTCGGCCCGCATGCAGAGCACGACTGATTCCGTTCAGATTGTCTCGGACCCGTTCATCGCGCTTGATACGTGGAACCATGTCGCACTGACATTTGGCGATCAGGGGATGCGTCTTTACATCAACGGAATCCTGGTCGGCAGCGATTTGTTTACCGGTGGGTTGGGGACGACGTCGGGTGGCACGGGCAACACGGAGCCGATCGTGCTCGGCGCGTCGCAAGTCATCAGCGACCCCGATGGCCAGATTTTTCCGTTGCGAAACTACTTCTCAGGCCTCATCGACGAGGTCATGATCTTCGACCGGGCGCTATCCGGCGCCGAGGTGGAGCAGCTATCCACGCTGAAATTCACGCCTGAACCTGCCAGCGGAATGTTGCTGATGGTGGGTGTTCTTCTGCTCTCCAAGCGCCGCCGGGGCATCCGCCCGTCGTCACAACAGCGTTAGCGTTTCGCGGTGTGTGGCTTGGGCGGTCGATCGATGGTGACGACGGCGTTGTTCATCGAACCGGTCAGCGTGGTCGGCATATTCGATCGCCAGTGTGAGAACGCCGCTTCGACCTCGGCGAGTTCGGTTCGCGTGCGGTCCGCACCCCATCCCAATTCCTCCGCCATTGCATGAGCCGCGATCGAGAGGCCCCCACCGCCCGGATGACCGCGCGAGGCAAGATCGGTCCTTCGAAAGACGACATCGCCGAGCGTGACGGCCATCTCGTTGCGAATCGCGTAGCGCGTTTGGGCCCGCAAGATGTCTGTTTCAGCGGGGGATGTGGGCGCTGCGTCGCTAGCGAGCACGTCACGGTATTGTCTGCCGTAGAGTCGGATCAGCCCGGTGAGTGTGTCGCGATCCGTGCCTGTCGTTTCGGCGCAAAGTTCGCTCGCCAAGTTTTGATCGAAATCATCGAAGTTGCCGCCGTGGACCGGCTCGAGTGCGGTACGACAGGGTGGAGATTTGCGCGCGAGGTGTGCGAACGCAAGATCGACGACCTGTTTGGCGGCGAGTCGGGCGGTTGTGAATTTTACGCCGACCAGGCTAATCAATCCGTCCACGCCATCGGTGCGCCGATGGTCGACGAGGCGGTGATGTTGTAGCAAGCGGATGTCGCGATCGCCGGGGCGGGGGTCGGCGGCGGGCAACAGGCCTGCGTAGACGAAGCGTACGTCTGCGAGGGTGAGACGAGCGGCGGGACAGGCTTGGTTGATCTCGTCGAGGAACTCGCTCACGTCAGCCTCTGTGATGCGGAACGACTCGACGGGACCGTCGAACGGGACGTGGGTCGTGCCGGTCATTGATAGGTCTCGCCAGGGCGTGACGAACAGCAGCCTCGCGCCGTGTTGAACCTTCGCGTTGGGATCGACGTGTCCGCCGGGCACGCCGACGGCGACGTCACCGGCGATTCGACGGGTCAGAATGTTCATTGCTTTCGACAGTCGCACGCGCGGCGCGCGCCAGGAACGGCCGGCGGCCAGCGATAAAATGCGATCGACGGCAGGTCCAGCGGCGTTGACGACGACTCTGGCACGAACGTCAAACGTGTTGCCGGTCAGGGCGTCACGAAACGTTGCACCGGTGACGCGCTCGTTCGAGATCGTCAGCGCGATGGCGTTAACGTAGTTGGCAACGGAAGCTCCGGCGGCTACCGCGCTTGCCAAGACGGCTAGCACCAGGCGCTCGGAGTGGTACATCTGGGCGTCGTACCAACACGCGCCGCCGGTTATTCGGTCGGCATCGTTACCGGGATAGACACGCGTAGCGTCCTGCTTGCTGATGACTCGGCCGGCTGCGATGCGTCGCGAGGGGCCCAGTCCTGTGTTGCGATCGAATCCGACGATGTCGTTGACTGTCAGGGCAGCGTGAAACGCCGAGCGGCTGCGTAAGCTTCGGCCGATCGTGGGGGCCATGCACGGCAGGCAGTGGACCAGGTGCGGCGCAATGCGAAGCCAGACGGAGCGTTCGCGGATGGACTGGCGCATTCGGCGGAAGTCCAGATGTTGCAGGTATCGCAGGCCGCCGTGGACGATGCGGAGGCTGTTGGACGACGTGGCGGACACGAAATCGTTGCGATCGACGACGGCGACGGACAGCCCGCGCATGGCTGCGTCGCGAGCGATGCATGCCCCGTTGATCCCCGCGCCGATGACGAGCAGGTCCCAATGGCGGTCGGCTAACTGTTGAATGTCTCTCTGCATGACCGGAGCGTGACGCCCTTCTGCGACGAGGACTACTTACTTGGTTGCGAAACCCATCAGATGCCAACCGGACCAGCGGACCATGAATTTCGGCAGCGTATTGAATGCGCCGACGAAGCACGTGTTGTACAGCCACCCCTTGACGCCTCGGTGGAGACGGGTCGGCACGGGGAAGCGTTCGGGCACGATGGTGTGCGTGGCGAACGGTGACAGGATTTCGGTGAACTGACGGTGCGTCATGGTTCGGATGTTCGGGGCGTCCTCGTGTTCGAGCGGCGTGCGGAGAAGGATCGACATCATTCGTAGCCAGGATCGCCGATTGTAGACCATCATGACCGCCCGACCGCCGGGTTTGAGAACGCGGTGAATCTCCCGGGCCATTTGGGCAGGGTCGGCGGTGTATTGGAG
>CAYQFV010000038.1:7261-26911 GCA_964416845.1 uncultured Phycisphaeraceae bacterium
GGGTAGGTACCGAAGCTTGTCGAACCGGTACGCATCCAGCTCGTCAAAGAACGGTTTCGTACCTATGGGGTGCGTCGCGATGGCGAGGTCGTGGATGTGCTTGTTCCAATACGTTGCGATTTCATCGTACGGTGTTGATAGTGCTCCATCGGCGGAGGTTGCCGCGCTCAGTTGTGCCGCGACGGCGGTGCTTGTTGACGGTGTCGTCATGCGATGGCCTTTGCAATGGGTCGACTTGCGTCGACGTTACTGCGTTGGAATCGGTTCAGCCACATGCACCAGAGCATCAATGACCAGAGTATGTGGGCATGGTCGTATCGTGCGTCCAGATGTTCTCGTTTCAATCGCTCGACCGTGTCGGGCTGAAAGTACCCATCGCGACGAATCTGCGATTCGCTCAACACGTCGAGCATCATGGGCTTGAGATCGCCTCGCAGCCAGTGTTTCATCGGCGTGCTGAACCCTTGCTTGCCACGCCGAACGATGGCCTGCGGCAACAGGTCACCGAACGCGCGTTTCAGAACTGATTTGGTTTGAAAACCCTTCAGCCGAAGCGAGCCGGGTAGCGTCAGGGCGGCTTCCACGACCCGGTGGTCGAGCAGGGGCACTCGGGTTTCAAGCGAGGTTGCCATGCTGGTGCGATCCACCTTGTGCAGGATGTTCTCGGGGAGGTAGAAGGCGGAATCGACGTACATGTTGGTTTGGGAAGCGTCCCGGAATCGGCTCGCGCCGATCAGCCGTCGCACGTAGTTGGTTGGATCGATGTCGCGTACCGTTTCTGCGAAGTCGGGGGCCAGCAGGCTGCCGCGGAGCGAGTCGTCCATGAACATCATCCACCGGACGTGGCCTAGGTCGGTCGATCTCGCCGCTCCGCTCACGAACGCCTTGACCTTGTTGATGATGCCCTTCTTCGACGGTGTGGGCGGCAGCATTGACAGCAGTTTCGGAAAAAGACGTTCAGTCATGGTCGCACCGAGCAGGCGGTAGACGCGAGCGACCTTGTCGGCGATGTAGGTGTCGTAGCCGCCGAATAGTTCGTCACCACCGTCGCCCGACAGAGCGACGGTGACGTGGGCGCGGGCTGCTTGACTGACGAGATAGGTCGAGAACACGGAAAAATCGCCGATGGGATCGTCGAGAATCAGTTCCAGCGGCTTGGTCATCTCGTCAAGCTTCAGATCCAGGCGAATCTCCTCGTGATCGGTCTGATAGCGCTCGGCGACCATCCGGGCGTAGGAGGATTCGTCGTAGGACGCGTCCTTGAAACCCACCGAGAAGGTCTTGACCTTTCTGCTGCTGTGGCGAGCCATCAACGCAACGATGATGCTGGAATCGACCCCGCCGCTCAAAAACGCGCCCAGCGGCACGTCGGAGATCATTCGCTTGGACACGGCGTCGGAGACGACATCGCGAAGCTGCCCCACTGCTTCAACCTCGTCCACCGTTCTGCCGCACGTGGGAAGCTGCCAATACGATTGCATTTTGACGCCGCCGCGATCGATTTGCAGAAAATGACCCGGCGGGAGTTTGCAGATGTTGTTGAAGAGCGTGTGCGGGGCGTAGGTGTACTCGAAAGTCAGCAGCGACAGCATACCCTCGACATCGGGCGAGGGCGTGCGATCCAATTGTGCGAGAACCGCTTTGACTTCCGATCCGAAGATCAGCCGCTGGTGGTCCAGGTGGTAGTGCAGCGGCTTGATTCCGACGCGGTCGCGGGCCAGCAAGATCGATCCGCCGTCGCGTGCGTCATACACCGCGATGGCGAACATGCCGTTCAACCGTTCGAGAAAGCCAGTCCCCCACTGCTCATATGCGTGGGCGATGACCTCGCTGTCACCTTGCGACGCGAAACGATGGCCGGTTGCTTCGAGTTCGGCCCGCAACTGCGGATGGTTGTAGATCTGTCCGTTGAACACGACTTGAACGCTGCCGTCTTCGCTGGCGGCGGGTTGATGATTGTCCGTTGGGGCGATGATGGCGAGACGACACATCCCCAGGCTGACGCGGTTGTCTGACCAGAAGCCGGTCTCGTCAGGCCCGCGATGGCGAATCCGCTCGATGGCGGCAGCCACGCGACTCGCCGACGGCGGACCGCCGGTTCGCTCCATTACGCCCGCGATGCCGCACATGGGTTGCCTTTCACCTCGGATTCGCACACCCAGCGCATCGCCTGGTCGATTTGCTGTTCGAACGTGCCTTCGGTAAATGTCCCCGCGTTCGCCAACGCGCGGTTGGCCAAGGTTTCCCGAAGAGTCGGGTCGTCCGCCAACCTTGCGATGCCGGCTCCAAACGATTCGCCGTCGACGTCAACGAGGATGGCGGTTTGGTCGTCGAGCAGCTGGGTGTGGCTTTCGATCTTGGTTGCAACGATCGGCTTGCCGCTCTTCATGTAGCTGTAGATCTTTAGTGGAACGTTGGTCCCCATGGATCGCGAGGTTAACAGGATGTCGGCTAGTTGGACGTAGGAATCCACCGAGGCTGGGGGCACGGACCCTACGACTTCGATGCGGTGCTCCAACTTTCGCCGCGACACCTCAGCGCGAAGTTCGTCGGCCTGATTTGCTGAGCCCCCAACGATGATGAGGCGGCAGGGTGTGTTGTGGCGTTTGAGGTAGTCGGCTGCGTCGATCAGGATGTCGATTCCCTGGTACGGCTCGAGCGACCCGATGTAGAGTGCGACGAGTTGGCCTTCGACGTGGTGTCGGGTGCGCAGCTCGTCGACGGCGGGGACTGGGTCGTCGAGAAAATCGACGGTGGTGCAGTAGTTTTCGACAAGCAAGACTCGTTTGGTGGGGGCGATGGATCGAATGGTATCGACCAGGTCGTCGCAAATCGTCAGCACGACATCGGCCCAATGAACCATCGCGCGGGTCATCAGGGAAAACACCCAGACGAACGGCCCGCGGTTGAATCGCTTGTAGTTGCGAATTTGCTGCGACAGATCCGAGTGCATGTCGTAGATGTGCTTGATGCCGGTGATCCGCGAGGCCAGACCGCAAAACAGGCCCGCCTCTTCGTGCGACCAGATGCAGTCGTATCGCCGCGATGCCAGCATGCGGACAGTCCACACGATCAGGAGTAAGTCGAGAACGATCTTGGCAGGCGACGGGCCAATGCGAACGCCGGCGACGCCCGGTAATCGGGGCACGCGAATGATGCGCAACCCGTCAATGTGGACGTCTCGCCCGTAGGGGTAAGTGATCAGGTCCACTTGGTGGCCTGCACGGCAGAGCGCACGAATGCGGTAGACGACGCTAAACGGCGTTCCACGCGGCTCGAACACCGGTTCGGGAGCGACCATCAGAATCCGCTTGGGCGTCATGGATGGTGGTCGGTCTTGCATGATCGCTCGCTCGCAGCCAGGTCGTTTCCCAATCGACGACGCTTCGAAATCGACGTTGTCTTACCGTCCAGCCGGCGCTTTGTGACCGCGAACACGCCCTTCATTCGCGGCGTGGATGTCCTTGGGTTCCGACTCGGCGGATGGCGTTGTGGGGACTTGTGGCTGTGTGCAGCGGGTCGCTTCGCCGGGACGTATGAGTGCGCGGATTTTGTAGATCTTGCGTCCTTGGCTTTCGTGGTAAATGCGCACGAGCAGTTCCGAAATCACACCCAACATGATGAACATGATTGCCATCAGCATCAACATGGCAGACAGCAACACCAGTACGTTTCGGTTCAAATGGATCGGTTCGGACGTGAACCGGCCGTAGCGTTGGAAGACCGCGAGCACGATCGTCGCGATCGAAACGGTGAGGCTTAACAAGCTTGCCTTGCCGAAGAAGTAGATCGGCTTGGTGAGATAACCGCCGAGAAACTTGACGGTGACGAGGTCGAGCAGCACCTTGATCGTGCGCCGAAGATCGTACTTCGTCGAACCATGAACGCGCGGCCGATGGTTGACTGGAATCTGTTTGATCCTCGCTCCTCGCCATCGGGTGATGATCGGCAGGAAGCGGTGCATTTCGCCGTAGAGCGTCACGTCTTCGATTACGCTGCGACGGTAGGCTTTTAGCGAACATCCCAGGTCTTTGAGTTTCACGCCGGTGGACCAGGAGATGAACCGATTGGCCAACACCGACGGCAGGCGACGCGTCAAGAACTTGTCCTGCCGATCGCGCCGCCATCCGCTGACGACGTCGTACCCTGGAGGCTCGTCAAGGGCAGCCACCAAGTGTTCGATGTCGCGGGGATCGTTTTGTAAATCGCCATCCATCGGGACGATGACGTCGCCTCGGGCGATCTCAAAGCCAGCCGCCAAGGCCGCCGTCTGCCCGAAATTTCGCGTCAATCCGATGACGACGCAGTGTTCGTCGTGATCGGTTGCGGCGACCAACGCCTCGAACGTGCCGTCACGACTACCATCGTCGACGAAGATCAACTCATAACGCCGGCTTCCGCTTCCCATAACCTCGTGGAGCTCTTTGTAGAGGGGAGCGACGTTGTCAGCCTCGTTGTGCAGCGGAATGACGACCGATATGTCGATTGGGGTATCGGCTGTTCGAGCGTTCTCGTTCAAGGCCGCTGGTCCTTTCATGGGGAGCTAGCCTATCACCACGCATCTGAAGTGCGGCGGCGATGTGAATATGAGACGTTGGTTTGGCCAGCCACCCGGCGCGCCAGCATAGTCGTCAAACCCCCACAGGGTCAATATCGTGTATGGAGGGTGACTGCTTAACACCGTGACCGCATTTCGTCGCGTTGTGAAGATACGCGGTGTTAAACGTTGCGGACGGGGTCGATTCGACTATGCTGACGGCCGGCTTGGTCCTGTCACACTGAGAAGCCCCACGAGACCTCTTTTCGCCGGCGCGTCGCAACCGACCATGAGCTATCGCATCCTCATTGCCGACACGTTCTACGATCAGTATTTGCGGGACTATTACCGCCGCAACCCGACCGTCACGGATCGTCCGTACGACGAACAACTTGCCCATCTGGCGGCTGAGCGGTTCAGTTCGACCACGGTGTGTTGTTCCAGGCTGCGGGCGCTTGGGTGCCACGCGGACATGGTCATCCTGAACGCCCGCCCTCTCCAGCAGCAGTGGGCCCGCGAGCACGGCGTGGCGTCGCTGTCGTCAGGCGGCAAGTGGGACGCCGACGTCTTCATCGAGCAGGTTGCGGCGGTGAAACCCGACGTGCTTTACATGCAGGAACTGTCGGTCGCTGACGATGAGGTGATGCGGGCGGTCAAACCGTTTGCACGGATCGTGGTTGGTCAAATCGCCTGTTCGCTGCCGACGACGAGGACGTTCGCGTCGCACGACCTGATTCTCTCTTCGTGGAAGCCCATCGTGAGGTACTTTCGGCGCGAGGGCAAGGCGAGCGAATTGTTTCGCCTGGGTTTCGACGCGGGCATTCTACCGCTTCTTGGCAAGCCGATACGGCGATCGGAGGTGTCGTTCGTCGGCGGTCTGTCGGGCGTTCATCGCGAACGCATCGCCCTGCTGGAACACGTGTGCGAACGGGTCGAGATCGATGTGTTTGGGTATGGCGTTGATCAGCTTCCGCAGGATTCAAACATCCGGCGACACCATCGCGGCGAATGCTGGGGTGTCGAGGTGTGCCGCACGATGGCTGCGTCAGCGATCACGATCAATACGCATGGGACGATCGATGTGCGCGGCGAGAGATCGACCTGTCATGCCAACAACATTCGACTGTTTGAAGCGACCGGCGCGGGGACTTTGCTGCTCACCGACGCGAAGGATGATCTGTCGGAACTGTTCATACCCGGCGAACATGTTGTTACGTTCCGAGATGCTGACGCCTGTGTCGAGATGATTCGACGTTACCTGGCCGACGGCGACGCGGCGTGGACGATCGCCCGTGCGGGTCAGCGTCATACGCTCGGTCGGCACACTTACGCGCACCGAATGCACCAATTGACTCAGATGCTTGCCGACTACGTTTGAATCGCCACGCGTTATGGGTCGATGAGCCCCTCGCGGATGGCGTAACGCGTCAACTCCACGCTGCTGTGGACATCGACTTTACGCATCAGGCGGGTCTTGTGATTGTCAACCGTCGTTCTGGCGATGCCCAACTGATCGGCGGTTTCACCAACCGTGCAACCGGCGACCAAGTGGATCATCACCTCCAATTCGCGGCGCGTGAGCGAGACCGCTCCCTGTAGGGCCGCGCGGGTCTCGATCCGGTCCAGGCGAGCGTCGATCCTGCTGCTGTAGAACCGCCTGCCGGCGGCGACCGACCTGATCCCCCGGAGCAACGTGGCGAACGAGTCGTACTTGGTCACGAACCCTTTCACGTTGAAGTCCATGGCCCGAAGGACCACTCCGTCACGCACCGCAGACGCAAGCATCAGCGCGTGGATGTGCGGCCAAATGAGGCGTACGAAAGACAGGACGGCGAACGCATCTTCGCCAACAAGCTCGGTGCTGATCAACAACACGTCGGGCGACGCTGAGCCGATGGACGCGAGGGCGGACTGTTTCGTAGCCGCCGCCGCTACCACGCACAGATCCTGCTGGGCGGCGATTTGAATGGCAAGCCCCTCGCGGACGAGCTCTTGATCCTCGATGAACATGACGCGGGTTGTTCGCTCGGCGGTTCCCATAACTTCGATCGTTAGGAGTAGGTGACTCTTGCCTAATGGACGCCTGGGGAGAATCAGCACGTCGGCAGCACACTGCAACAACACTATCGCACGTGTCCGGGGACCGTGTAAACGGAAATGCGGGAAACCGGCGGCGTGTGCGATGACAATCTATGTCACCGGCTGATGTTCTGGACCGATCTCGTCGATGATCGGGCCAACTCCGTGGTCTGCGCATGAGGGAGTTTGCTGGTTACTTGGGGCGCGCCCAACCGGATGGTGTTCGTTCGATGTAGCCAAACGATTGGAACCAGTCGATGGCTGCGGCGATCGCGCCGTCGATTGATCTGGGCTTCAAGCCCAACTCCCGGCGTGCTTTGTCGGCGCGTGTGTAGTGCTCGCAAAAACACGTGCGTAACACCGTCAGGTTGAGTTCCACGAACGGTTCCGGCCAGAGTGCGCCCAGCATCGTCGCGATGCCGGCTGGCGCGATTCCTAACCAATACGGGGCTGACCACCGAGGGGGCGTCACACCGGCGATGCGCGCGATTCTGCCGGCGAAATCTTGATAGCTAAGGTTTTCGTTCGACAGGATGTAACGTTCGCCGCACCGACCGCGCGACATGGCGAGTTGCATTCCTTCGACCACCTCAGCCACATCCACGAAGCCGATACCACCCCGCGACGGGTAGAAGAGAAGCTTGCCCAACGCACCCAACAGAATCATTCGGCCGCTCGTCGGTTTGACATCGTACGGACCGACCACGTATCCGGGATTCACAATCACCGCGTCAAGACCCCGTCCCACGTAGTCCAACACGACCCGCTCACCATCACGCTTGGTGGCGAAATAGGGGCAGTTTAGTCCTGCGAGATTCCATCGAGATTGTTCATCGGCTGGGCGGTCCATCGGTCCATGCCCGATCGCGGCAACCGAACTGGTGTGGACCACGCGTTCGATGTTCAAATCCAACGCGGCGAGACAGATGTTTTCCGCGCCACCAACGTTGACCGCGCGAGCCGTCCGCATGCCCCACGGGGATAGCTGCACCCAGCCAGCCACGTGGTAGACGCGCGTGCAGCCACGCATGGCGCGACGGATCGAATCGAGGTCGCACACGTCGCCGAGGCGGAATTCGATATTGGGAGATTCAAGCCCGACCCGCTTGGAGTTGGGCCTGACCAGCACTCGGACGCGCTCGCCCTTGGCCACCAACGCCCGGACCAGGTTTATTCCGACGAGCCCCGTTCCACCAGTGACCAGAGTGGCCATGGGCAGCCCCCTTCGCTAGGCGAAACCAAACCGTCGCGGCGATCGCACGCACCGCCGCGGTGCGACGCGCATGTAGAATTCGAAAGGGAGCATCACCAGATGAGAGGAACAACCCCAACGCTGAACCCGGCAGCCGCCCCAACCAGCAGCACCTTAGCGCCGGGTTTGAGCCGATTCTCGGCAGCGGCGCGTGAAAGACCAAGCGGAATGCTTGCCGCCGCGGTGTTGCCACAGTCTCGAATGGACACGATACAGCGATCGATGGGGACACCGCTTTGTTCTGCGATCTCGTTGACCAGATCGAGGGTGACCTGGTGACAGCATGCGACATCGATTTCGTCCGCTTTCCAACCGACGTTGTTAAGCACCTTGTCGACCATCATCGGGATGTGCTTGATCGCCTGATCGCGGAGGGCGCGGCTTTCCCCGCTGAAATACGAGTGCTCCTCGCTGAAACGATGCATGCTGCCGCCGCCGAGCACGGTTGCGAGCCGCCATTTGTCGCCATGAGATTGGAACGCCGACGGTAGAATTCCCCTACCGTTACCGTTGGGTTCCGCCCGGACGATCGCTGCCGCGCCAGCATCGCCAAGCGTCAGCGCGGACATGCCGCGTTTGAGTTGGCGGAGCGAGGTGATTCGCCAATCGATCGACAGCGACAGCGTTTCTCCGACCGCGACGAGGGCGGTTCTGGCTTTGCCCGCGCGAATCAGGGACTCGGCTACATCCAATCCGCTGAGGAAACTGTTGCACGCGTTCTTGATGTCGAACACCGCCGACCCGGTCGCGCCAAGCTTTTCTTGCAGGATGTTGGCGGTCGCCGGTTCGGTGATGTCTTGTGTGCACGACGCGAAGATCAGAACGTCGATGTCCTTGGCGTCCATCTGGGCGGAGCCCAGCGCATTCTCCGACGCCCGCAACGCCAAGTCGGATGCCTGTTCTTCGTCGGCGCGGAAATGTCGGCACTCGATCCCCGACACCTTTTCGATCAGGCCTCGTGGAATCTGAAAGCTCGACGTTTCAAAAACCCGACGCTCTACGTCGGAGGACGTTACGACCTCATCGGGTAGATGATGACCGACACCGGCAAAAACAACCTTCTCTGCCACCCAACAACTCCTAGCATGGACGTACGCGTTTCTGCCCGCCAACCGCGCCGCAGGCCAATCTGCGCAAGTCAGGGCGAAATTATGCTCGCGCCGGAAGAATTGTCAACGATTACGTGCCGATCGGGAAATCTTTTCGCGAGCCCGCCCGCCGTCATGTCGCCTCGTCGAACGCCCCGACGCCCTGCCAATTCGCTTCCAGCATGCTGCAAAACGCCAGAATAGCGTCTCGCAGGATAATGACCAACCATTTCGCGGCTCCGGACCGGGCGGCGACGAAATGGTCCGCAAAAAAGATTCGCTTGGTCGCATGTCGTCGAGGCGCTGTTTTGCCAGAGGTTTTCATCCGACTCTCACCCGTCGACGGGGTTGCAAATCCGACCACTTCGCGGTACCACCACCCCCGCGTTCTGGGATCAAGGTTCATATGGTATTGCCGGTCACCCGACACCACAAGGCTTTCCCCGCCACGGTCGACACGTCGTTCGCTAAGGATGTGTTGCGCAATGTGATCGCCACTTTGGACAAGATCGCGGGGCTTGAACGGGTCCTGCCGCACGGGGCGGTGCATCCCGGCGGTCCGCACTATCGCCTGCGCGGGTCGGTCGGGCCAATTAGCATCGGAGAGGATGAGTGTGCCGTCTTCGCCCGGGTCATCGAGCGGTTCGCGCCGGCTGACTGCTTCATCGTCGGGAACGCCTTCGGGCTGAGCAGCGTTTTTATCAGCAAAATGATGGAGGCCAACGGCGGACGGTCGGTGGTAACGTTGGATGCCAAATGCGAGGGCGACGGAGATCGGTGTTTCGATATCGCCGCTCGATTGCGTGATGAAATGGCGTGCACGATTTTGACCAACAAGGTCGGCTGGTCACCGCAGGACATCGACTCGGCGGCAGAGCGCGACGCGTACGATCTCATTTTCCTCGACGGGTTGCATCGTCACCCACAGGTCTCGAAGGATTTCCACGGCGTGAAGCACCTCGCTCACGACGAGACCATTCTTTGTTGGCATGATTACTGGATGCCGGGAATCCCCCAAAGCGTTGCCGAAGCTCAACGAGACGGATTTGAGTGCATCAAGATCAATTGTTCGTGCGAAATCGTTTTGGGAACACGTAGCCACAGCGTATTCGAAACAATCAGCGAAATGTTCGACAACGTCGAGACGCCTCAACCACGACGACGGATCCTCGCGTTTCTCAGGATCTGCCATGCCGTAGCAACCGGGGCTGTCAAGAAACGATTCTCCGCTTGAACGTAACTCGACCGCCGGCGAACGCGAGGTCTTCGAGGGCTTGGCGTGGTTGCCATCGCCGCGGTGGATAGCCACCCGAGGAGCAGTTGCCCGAATGGCTGGATCCCGAGACACCATCGCTGTGTTCGTCGTTCTGCTGATGTCGGCGGCGTTGTGCGTGGGCGGTGTCGTCGCCATGCGTTGGACAAGGGCGACCGAAGAGCCGGCCAACGTACACCCGGTGGAAGGAACCGGGGCGGCGGTCTCGGTGGCAAGGGTGGCTGCCACCAAGCGATCACTCGAAATCGACTCCCGTGGGTTTCTGGTTCCGTTTGAGGAATTGACGGTCTCGGCGGAGGTCTCCGGCAGCGTGGAGAAGCAGCTGGTCGACGTGTCCGACCACGTTCGAAAAGGAAGCCCCCTCTTTCAGATCGACAATTCGCTGCGCGACGTCGCGATCGAGAAGGCCCTCGCGGATGCCAAGAGTGCTGCCAGCGACGTGCACAATGCTGAGGAGAACGCAAGACGCGTCGAACGTTTGAAAGAAACGGACTCCGCTCGGCCGATCGAAAGCCTCGACGCCGAGACCGCGCTCGCCAAAGCCCTCGCGCTCGCCCAGCGTGCAGATGCCGCTGTGACGGAAGCGAGAATCCTGAAGGACAAATCCACGCTGATTGCGCCGCGAGATGGCGTGATCGCCCACGTCTACGCCCGGCAAGGAGAATACGCCCGCGCCGGGCAACCGCTCGTCGACATCATCGTTGTCGATCGCCTGAAGTTGACCGTCCAACTCGACGACCGCGAGATCGTCGATTTGACGGTGGGGGATCCCGTATCGATGGTTGCTCCCGCCCTGCCGGGACACACGTTTTCCGGTTCGATTCTACGCATCTTCCCGCGGGCGGTTCCCGATAGCAGGAAATTCGAGGTCGAGATCCTGGTGCCCAACCCAGACCAGCGATTGCGACCGGGCTTTTTTGTCGAGGCGAAGATCACACCGACGCCATCGCAGGCAGCCGCGCAGCCTATGATTCTCACCGTGCCCCGGTTGGCCATCTCGGAGCTCTACCGGCAGCAATACTGCTTCGTCGTTCGACAAGATCCCAACGGTGAGGCGGAGCGGGCTTATTGGACGCCGATCGAAACCCTGCCCATCCTCACCGATCCCCAACACGTTCAAGTCGTCTCCGGTCTGCACTTGGGAGATCGTGTGGTCACGACGGGATTGCAACACGTCACGGACGGCTGCGCCGTGCGCATTGTCGAGTAGGCTGGCATGACCCGCGAACCTCCCCATCTCGATCCGCAGGTCGGTCGAATGCGCCAAACGCTCCCGCGTTTTTCGCTTCAACAGTCGGTCCTGATGAATCTTCTGTTCGTGGTTTTGATACTGGCGGGTACCCTCGTCATTCAAATCATGCCGGTGGACGTCTATCCGGATGTTGACCTGGACGAAGCAAGCATTGAGACGTTTTGGCCTGGGGCGTCTGCGGAAGACGTCGAGCGGCTGATCACGGATCGAATCGAAGCGAAGATTCAAGACATTCGGGGCGTGACTCGAATTCTGTCGGACTCCAAGCCGGACGCTTCGCTGATTCGGGTCAAGTTTCGCGAAGATTTGTCGGATGCCGAATTGCACTCGGCGTTCCGGCAGCTTCGGGCGGCGGTCGATCGGGTGGTCGACCTCCCCACCGACTCCGAAAAACCTCTCGTGACGCGTATTTCGCTGGGCGAGATATTTCCGCTGCTCTGGGTTGTGGTGCAGGATGTCGGCGGAGTGGACGAAGGCGTGCTTCACGAACTGGTCCTGAAGCTTCGGCCGATCCTGCGCGACATCCGGGGCGTTGCGAAGGTTGATGACAAGCTCATCCGCGATCGCGAGCTTCTCGTATCCGTCGATCGTGAAACGCTGCGAAAGCTCGATCTGACACTCGACGAAGTCGCCGCCGTGCTGAAGCAGTACAACCGCACCGTGCCCTCGGGCGTATTGACCAGCCCTCGCGGCGAGATATCCGTCCGGGCGGTCGGCGAAGTGACGACTCCACAACAGCTTGGTGATATCGCCGTTCGCAAAAATCCCCAAGGGGCACACGTTTACCTGCGAGACATCGCGACCATCACCACCGGATTCGAGCGGCAGAAGTACTTCGCCCGTCTCAACGGTCACATTTGCAAAGCGCTGGGCATTGCCAAGACCGACGAAGCCGACTCGACATTGGTTGCGCAGCGGGTTCGCGAGGTTATCGCAAGATTTCAGAGAAACCTACCGCCGGAGCTTCGCGACGAGGTTCGCGTCACGACCTGCCTCGACTCCAGCGACATCATCGAGAGTCGCATCCGAATCCTGGGCAACAACCTTGTGGGCGGCATCGCATTGGTGTTTGTCGCGTTGTGGCTTGTCATGGGTTTTCGCAACTCGCTCCTGGCGGTGATTGGTATCCCGTTTTCGTTTTTGTGCGCACTTATTGTCATGCATCTCATGGGCGTGACGATCAACGCCGTGTCGCTCTTTGCGCTCGTTCTGTGTTCGGGGATGATCGTCGACGACGCGATCGTCGTCTTGGAGAACATTTACCGGCACATCGAGCTCAACAAGCAGAGAGACGACGAACGGGGGTTTGCGGCTTCGATCATTGATGGCACTAACGAAGTTATGTGGCCGGTGATCTCGTCGTCCGCCACGACCATCGTCGCATTCTTGCCCATGCTCCTGATGGGCGGCGTGACGGGTGAATTCTTTTCCATCATCCCCAAGACGGTGATGATTATTCTCCTCGTCTCGCTCGCAGAATGTTTGCTCATGGTGCCGGTGCACTATCACGCCTTTGGTCCGCGAACAGCCGTCACCCCGATATTTCATCGTTTGAAGCTGTTTCGACGGGCTGACGGCAGCATGCGGCAGTCGCCGATCGAGTGGGTCATCGGTTGGTACGATGTAATTCTCGCGTTCGGGCTACGTCATCGCTACCTCGCGCCGGTGCCGCTCTTGGCCATGGGATTCATGACCTACTGCATGATTCCTCTGCTCCGCGTTGACCTATTCCCTTCGGATTTCCAACTCGTCGTGGTCGATATCAAGACCTGGGACGAAGCGTCTCTGGACCAGACGGGCAAGGTCGTCGAACCGATCGAGAAGCTGATGACTGCCATGGGGGACGAGTACGTGCACTCGGTCCTCGCAGTCTTCGGGCTGACGGCGACCGAAGATCACACGCCGAGATGGCGGAACAATCTTGCGCAACTTCACATCCAGTTGGCCGACACCGATGTCGTCAACGCCGATCCGGATGCCGTCGCCGGCATGATTCGTGACCGCATGCAACGCTACGTGGCTGAACATCCTGGGTGCGGCATTCAGACGTTCCGGGTCTGGGCGCCGCAAGACGGACCACCCATCGGTAAACCAGTGGCCATCAGGATCGAGTCCACGAACCTTCGCCTCGCGAAATCCCTGGCTGAACAGTACAAGGAGCGACTCGCCAAGATGCCGGGCGTGTTCGGGATATCGGACGATCTCGATTTCGGCCCCAAGCAGTTCAACTTACGGCTGAACGAAGACCGGGCGTCTGCCTACGGGCTGACGCAGCCCCGCCTTGCTCAAGCGTTGCGGACCGCCAACGACGGTTTGATTGTGTCGACGTTCAAAGACCGTCGGTCCGGGGAAGACCTCGACGTGCGTCTGCTTTTCAAGCCCAAGGACCGAAAGACGCTCGACGATTTGCTCGACATCAACATTCGCACCCCCGGCGGATACTTGGTGCAGTTGAAAGAAATCAGCGAGTTGGACATGTCGCAAGGCTACGCGAGCGTGCCGCATTTCAATACCAAGCGCGTGGTTACGGTTACCGCACAACTCGACACGTCCGTCACCACGGCTCACGCCGTCAATACGCAGATCAGACGCGAATTTCGTACCGTTCTCGCAGCCAGACCCAACGTACGCGTAACGTATGGCGGCGAATTCGGCGAAACGCTAAGTTCTTTTGACAGCCTCGCCCGGGCGTACATTGTGGCCATGATCGTCGTGTACATGCTGCTCGCGACGCAATTCCGCAGCTACGCCCAGCCATTCGTTGTGATGTTCACCGTGCCGTTCGCCAGCGTGGGGGTCGTCGCCGGGCTGCTCCTGAGCGGCTATCCGGTAACCATCATGACCGCGATCGCGATGGTCGGGCTTACCGGTGTGGTGGTGAACGACTCCATCGTACTGCTCGATTTCATCAACAAGCGGACGGCTGACGGCAGCAGCATGGCCGACTCGATCCGCATTGCGTGCTCGTTGCGATTCCGTCCCGTCATGCTGACGACCGTTACAACCGTGCTCGGGCTGCTGCCGCTCGCGCTGGGATGGGGTGGGACGAGCAAGATCTGGTCGCCGTTCGCGTCCAGCTTCGCGTGGGGGCTTGCGTTTTCGACCGTGGTCACACTGGTGATCGAGCCGGCGTTTTACCTCATCCTGCACGACGTGATCAGTTTCTTGAAGGGATCGAACGCACGTCCTGAGGGTGATAGCGAACCAGCCTCGGCCAATTCGCCCGTGAAATGAGATCCAACATCGATGACACGCCACTGTTGTCCCACTCGAACAGCATGAGACGCGGGTCGTCCAACGACACTCCCAGGCCCAATTGCAACTCGGTGACGTCGTCGAAGTTCTTCGGCGGGTCGATGATCTTCAATCCGACCCGGCTGGCAGAGTCTGGCAGGACCGATGCTGGCTTGTTGAACAGGAGAAACCGTTCCAAGAACGTTTTGAAGAACACGCCGTTTTGACGAACCATCCGGACGGTTGAATCACCCGTGCGATACAACGTGTCCCGCGTCACGCCCTCGAACTGTGGCGAGACGCCGAGAGCGAAGGCCGTCACGTCATCTCGATCGTACAGTAAGTGAACCCCTTGAGTGAACCCGACCGCGTTTAGCGGACACTGGTTGATGATCAGAATGCGGGCATCTTTTGGGGGATCCGGTTCAGCCGCCATCAAGTCCACGTACACCTGATTGGCCGCCCAGCCGACACGGGCACCGACAAGTTGTTTGACGCCCGCGATCACCACGAACAGCCCCAGAACGGCAGCGGCGACTTGCCAGAGGCGTCGACGGGCATCCGCGCGATGACCCGCTCGCGACCAGAACGCCGCGAGTACAACCGCACCCATCAGCGATGTTCCAACGCTGGACAGATACACGTTTCGCTCGCCGGGCATGGCCATCAACGCTGGCAGGGTGAACAGAACCGCCCACACGACCCCGACTCGAAACACGCGCCGCCCGCTCGCCAGCCGCCACGCGCCCATTAAGATCAGCACTGCCAGCCCCGCCAACAGGTACAACAGCCACGGGTTTCGCTCCCAGAAGCCGTTGATGTAAATCGCGTCGATCTGAATCAGCAGAACGAAGTCCAGCAAGTATTGCGAGATGTTCCACAGAATCTGACCCACGGCCGATGCTGACGACAAATCCACGCCGTAGGGAGGCGGCAGCGAACCCAAGCCACCGAAAATGCGAAATCGCTGGGCGAGATAGACAACCGACACCACGCCCAACCCGAGACCAAGCACCAACGTCGATCGCGTCAACCTTGCATCGCGATCACCCCGCCAGCGTAGGCACTCAAGGAGAACCAACACCGCCGGGAGAATCAACGCCGTCTCCTTGCATCCCAACCCGATCGCGAACAGAACCAAACACAGCACCCCCCACCGATAGCGACCGCCGCCGGCCTGACGGAAATTCAGATAAGACAATGCTGCGCCCAACACACATACGCATACCAGTAGGTCGAATCGACCGGAGATCCACAACACCGCCTCCATGTGAATCGGGTGAAACGCGAAGATCGCAGCGGCGGCGACTGCCCAACGGTCGTCTTTCAGCAGCCGCAGCCCCAATCGCCAGACTAGAAACGTGCTCAACAGATGACACAGCAGATTGGTCAGGTGAAACCCAAACGCGTTCATCCCCCATATCTGGTATTCCACCGCGAACGACAGGATCGCGATGGGTCTGTAGAACGGCAACAGCCCTTTCGGCGTCCACCACACCCCGCTCGCGTCCTCGTCCATGGTGGCCGTCGCGAACACGCCGGGAATGTCGGACATGGAGATCTTCTGAACCGTTTCCAAATACACGTAATCGTCGATGAAGAACGGGTTCAACAGGCTTGGCACGTGGACGACCGCCGTTAGCAACAGCAGCCACGCCATCGCAGACGATTGAACACGGCCGCGATCACGCGTTAGCACGACAGAGGGTGACGATTCAGCCATCGACTCAGAGCATCCAGACGGTTCAAGAAAACGCCGCTTCCGCTCGCGGCAGGACACAAAACCGCGGCATTATGCTGCCTACTTGGGCCGGACACAAGGAGGCGGCGGGTGGCGACGGACTGCAACGCGATCGCTGCCGCTCGCGTTACAGCGTGGCGTTCCCGACCCCCGCACATTGATCGCATCCGATTCCACCGCTAACATGCCGAACATGTTGGCCGTCACGGAATGCAATGTTTGCCCCAACCCCGAAACGTTCGGACCCGAGAGTGAGACCGCCGTCATCCGGTCGAACATTCGCAAGTTTCGAGATGAAACGTTCACGGTCTGGAGGTGTCGCAGTTGCCGCACGATTCACGCGCGGGACAAGGTAGACCTCGACCACTACTACGCGTCTTACCCGTTCCACAACCAGAAGATGGATTGGACGCTTCGTCGCGTCTACGCCAACATTCTGCGGAGGCTGACCCGCGCGGGGCTGACCAAACAGCATACCATCCTCGACCACGGATGCGGCAGCGGTCACCTGGTCAGTTTCATTCGCTCGAAGGGTTTCACGAACGCGGTCGGGTACGATGCTTATTCCGAAACGCATAACGACGCATCCGTGCTCGAACGACGCTACGATTGTATTATCTCTCAAGACGTGCTCGAACACGTCGAGCAGCCGCGTGAACTGCTCAAGATGTATGCCGACCTTACGAACCCGGGCGGCATCATTGCGATCGGAACGCCCAACGCCGATGCAGTTGATCTCACCAATGTGGAAACCCACGTCCACACGCTTCACCAGCCGTACCACACGCACATGCTCTCAAAACAGGCTCTGCTCGCGCTCGGCGAATCGCTCGGCTGGACCCTGCAGCGTCTCTACCTCATGTCGTATGTCAACACGCTGGTGCCGTTCATCAACATCAACTTCGGCCTGCACTACGCGCGATACTTCGACAACACCCTCGACCTTGCGTTCGACGATCTTGGGTTTTCAACCAAGCTGCTCTACCCCCGGACGCTCTTTCTCGCCTTCTTCGGATACTTCAACTGTCCCGAAGCGGACATTATGGCTGTCTTCAAAGCGCCAAAGTCCGCGTTGTAACCACCTCACGTAGTCCATGGAATCGCACTCGTCAGCCCGCGGATGAGAAACAGTCAAGCAGTGAGCAGTACGATCCGCCGCTCAGACGTCAGTTCTACTGAGGTGTTGGTTCGCCGTGCGTGGGCGGATACAGAGCGACGTGAGTGATTGGTGTAGGTGCGTAAGTGGCAAAAGATCGAATTGGCATAATAGGCACGCGGTCCGATATTCGCACCCGGGGGGAGTCGTTTTTGCTTGAGTCGAGACGTGCGTTTGAGTACGATATTCGTTTGGCGTTCTACACACGGAAAGCCCCATGAACCGCAGCCTCTCAAGGGCGGCGGGATCTGGGCTGGGGATCAAGTTTATGTACAGGCTGTTGCGCTCAGCCCAGAATCAGCGGTTGCTGGTCCTGGTCGCTCTAGTCGCTTTGCCCAGCGCCGTTGTCGGATTGGGCGACGGTGCCCCAAACCAGCAATCGGACCGGCTTGGTGCGGGTCGAACTGCGGGCATTGGTCCGCGCACCGCTGCGGGACCGCGTGAGCGAGCGAGCCGCGATGCTCCGGCAAGAAGCGCAGCGGGCGCTGCAGCGCCCGCGCCTGCGGCGGACCGGGTCAGCGTTTTCGTCAAGTTCGCGCCGCCCGCCGGGGCGATGACCGCTCAGGTTGTCACTGAACGGCGAAGAGGCGTCCGGGAGTGGGCGGCAAGCGTTGGCGGGCACGTCAAGTACGAATACAAGACGGTTCTTCCGGACACCATCAACTTGCGTAACATTCCGCGGGCGCGACTTGCGGACCTCGCAGCCATGCCGGGCGTTGTGAAGGTCGAGGAGGATCGCATGATGCACGCCTACCTCACCATCAGCACGCCTATGATTCGAGCCTTGCAGAGTCAGATCACCGGTGCAGGACTCTCGGCGGACGGGAGCGGCGTCCGGGTATGCATCATCGACACCGGCATCGACTCCGATCACATCATGTTTACGGGCCGGATCGACACGGCTGCCGGTCGTGACTTCGCCAACAACGACAACAACCCCGAGGACGACAACGGTCACGGCTCCAACGTCGCGGGCATTGCGGTGGGCGGTACTGGGATTTTGGACACTCGTTGCAGTGTCTCAACGCCGCTTCAGGGGGTCGCCCCGGCTGCCACGTTGATCGGTGTCAAGGTGTTGGATGCCGCCGGCAGCGGGTTCAATTCCGACGTGATCGCAGGAATCAACTACGCTGCGGATCAGACTGCAACCGGTGGCCGGTGTGACGTAATCAACCTCAGCCTGGGGGGCGGCACGTTTACCGGAGTGTGCGACAGCGACAGCTCTGCCGTCGCTGTCAACAACGCCGTCGCGAACGGTGTTGTGGTCGTGGCGGCGGCGGGAAACGAAGCCAATGCGAACGCTCTTGGCTCGCCCGCTTGCGCATCGGGCGCGATCGCCGTGGGCGCGGTCTTCGACAACGACTTCCCCAACTGCGAGAACGCCCAGTCCAGCTTTTCCTGGTGCGGAAACGCTTCGTGTACCACGACCCTCTGCACGGACACGAACATCACTGTGGATTCGCTGATCTGCTTCAGCAATCGAAGCGATCAACTGGACGTCACGGCGCCCGGCTGCGACATCCGGTCGGCCGGCATCGCGGCGGGTGGAACTTCCTTTGCGAGTCAATGTGGAACCAGCCAAGCGTCGCCCCACGTAGCGGGGCTGGCCGCACTGTTGCTCAGCGTCGATCCCAATCTCACGCCGGCTGCGGTGCGTCAACTTATTCGCGACGGCGCAATTGATCTTGGACCGGTTGGCTTTGATATCGGGTATGGATACGGTCGTATCGATGCGATCAATTCGCTTTCGCTGTTGACGCCCTGTGTGACGAACCTTGACTGCGACGACAGCAACAGTTGCACGGTCGATGTCTGCACATCCGGGTCGTGCTCCAACACACCGATCAGTTGCCCCACTGGTCAGATTTGTGTCGGGGGCATTTGTCAGCCACAGGGCGCGTGCTGCGCGGGAGCGTTTTGCAGCATTGACACGTCGGCTGGCTGCGCTGCCTCGGGCGGGACCTATCTGGGCGACGCGTCGGCGTGCGGCAGCGGTGCGGCCGGTGCTCCGACGATCTACCAGAACGCGCCTGCCGTT
>CAYQFV010000039.1:0-25535 GCA_964416845.1 uncultured Phycisphaeraceae bacterium
CGTCGCGAGGGTGTCCTCCGCTGTCGAGAGAAGCGTTCGATGGGTCGAAGATTGACGCCCAACTCGGCGCGATGGCGAGATCGTTCGTGCAAGACACCACGCGGTGCCGGATCGATGCCCGGCAACTGCGAATTGAGATTTCGGAATTGTTCCACTGGTACGCGAAGGATTTCTCCAACCCGGCGTACAAGCCTCGCACGCATTCGGTGCATGAATTCATTGCGACGTACATCGACGACGAACGGTTGGCCCGTTCGCTTCGGTCGGACCAATGGCAGATCACATACCTGCCGTATGACTGGAAGCTGAACCTCGGACGAGCGCATTGATGGTTAATGATCTTACCAACTGGTTCGTGATCGCCGGTTTTGTGGTTGCCACGGGGGCGCTCGCGATCTACGGCCTGCACCTGTACGTTCTCGTATGGCTTTTTCGTCGTCGCCAGGGAAACGTTCGCTGCGAACAAGCCGAGGTGATCGAGCGCTACCGCGCAACAACGGCGGACGAACGCTGGCCGATGGTCACCACACAGATACCTCTCTACAACGAGAAAGACGTCTCGGAGCGAATCATCCGGGCGGTGGCGGCGATGGATTACCCCGCGGGCAAGCACGAGATTCAAATCCTCGATGACAGCGACGACGATTCGCGCGACGAGGTGGACCGCGTGGCGGCAGATCTGCATCAATCCGGCGTGGACGTCCGCGTCCTGCGTCGTCCGGATCGGACAGGGTACAAAGCCGGTGCATTGGCGATGGGTGTAGCCAAGGCGAAAGGCAAGTACATTTCCGTCTTCGACGCGGATTTTGTACCCCCGACCGACTTCCTGCGTCGGGCGATCCCGCTGTTGGAGGACGCTCCTGATCTGGCCTGCTTGCAGGGACGATGGGCCCATCTCAACCGGGAGGAATCCTGGCTGACGCGGGCGCAGGCGCTCGGCATCGACGGCCATTTTGCGATCGAGCAAGGTGCTCGGGCGTGGAACGGGCTGATGATGAACTTCAACGGAACGGCCGGTATTTGGCGGAAGCAAGCCATCGACGACCCGAAGGTGGGCGGGTGGAACGGCGACACCTTGACCGAAGACCTGGATCTTTCCTATCGCGCACAACTGGCGGGCTGGCGGATCGATTATTGCATGGACCTGCCCGCTCCGGCGGAATTGCCGAGTCACATCAACGCGTTCAAAAGCCAGCAACGTCGCTGGGCCACCGGGTCGATTCAGGTCGCCGTCAAGCTCTTGCCGCGTATCTGGCGTTCTCCCCTGACGTTCGGCCAACGTCTCGAAGCGACGCTCCACCTGACGCACTACTCGGTCGCGGTCTGGATGCTCGTTTTGGCGCTCGTTGCGCGGCCGATGCTTTTCATTTGTATGGAAGGTCGGCAGGTGGGCTCCTGGTTCTGGATGATGTGGATCGTGGTGTTTGTCTCGGCGATCGCGCCGGGTCTCACGTACGGCTACGCACGGTGGACATTGGGCGGGGGGTTTTCCGGCATCACGATGGTGCCGCAAATGATGCTTCTCGGGTGCGGCATGTGTGTCAACAATGCGGTGGCGGTGGTCCGCGGCCTGCGATCGCATGGAGGCGAGTTCGTCCGGACACCCAAATCCGGCAACGAGCAAACAGTCAAACGCCCGAGCAGCTACGCGCCGATTCAAACGCAGTTGTGGATCGTCGAACTGCTGCTGGGTGTTTTCTCGCTGGTGTCGTTGGGCTACTATCTCGTTTACGCGAAGTGGGCGGTCAGCATCTTTCTTCTTCTGTATGGGCTTGGCTTCCTCACGGTGGGGTGGATGTCTCGCCCGGCGCGTGCACCGCGAACGGTGGACGATTGCGACGGGCCTCTTTCGCCCGCGATGGCGGGAACCGTGAGCGCGACGCAGCCGCTCGTTCAGACGCAACATCCCTGATATTCCTCATCCTTGGCGCCAGCCCATGAGCGCGGGCACAAGTCGGTCCCATCATTCAAGCCACTTGCGATGGACCATTGCCGGGTGGTTGTTGCTCGGCGTGTACGTCGCGATCGTTGCGAGGTCGGGGGGGATCGCCAACCACGTTCGTCTCTTTCAGATCGGTTATGCGGTCGGGTTCATCGGCTACGCAATGCTGGTGACGACGCTCTGGCGGTGCGGACCGACCGGGCGATGGGCAATTTGGCTGGTCGGCTGTTTCGCTTTGCGCGTAGCCCTTTTGTGGACCGCTCCGAGCGACGACCTGCACCGCTACGTCTGGGAAGGGCGAGTCCAACTTGCCGGATACAATCCCTACACCATCACGCCCGACGACGACGCGCTGACCCATCTTCGCGACTCATCGTGGGCGCTGTTGAATCACAAAGATTATCCGGCCATCTATCCCCCGCTCGCCCAGCTTGAATGCCGCGTAGTGGCATGGGCGTGGCCTACGGTGCAGGCCATCAAGACCGTTCACGTCGCGTTTGATTTTGCGGCGGTTGTCGTGCTGGGCATGTGGTTGGCACAAATCGGTCGCCCCGCCCATTGGGCAATTCTTTACGGATTGTGCCCGCTGACACTGACCGCGTTCGGTGTTGAAGGTCACATCGACAGTTTGATGTTATTCTGTCTTTGTGCGGCGGGGCTTGCGAACGCCCGCGGTCGGCGATTCACGTGCGCGACGTTCATCGCGGCGGGCATCCTCGCAAAGCTGATCCCTATCGTGGTGTTGCCATGGCTGGCTTGGCGCGACCGCCGAGCGGCAGTCGTTTGCGTGCTGGTCGTGATGGCGGGTTATCTGCCATACTTGGACGCTGGCACGGGGCTATTCACAAGCCTGACGCGCTTCGCCGGCGACACAGCGATGCTCGGTCTCGGCCACGACATCCTTTCCGTCTGGATGGGCGGCGTTTGGGCGCGGCGAGTCGGCGGGTGCGTAATCGGCGTGACTTGTCTTTTGCTCGCAAGACGGCGAACGGACCCGGCGACTTACATGCTCGGCGCTATGGGCGTCGTCGTGGTGTTCATGCCAATCGTGCACTACTGGTACGTGACGTGGATTCTGATGACGTTGCCCTTCGTGCCGCGCGCGAGTTGGCTGGTGCTCGCAGCGGCGATGGTCTTTTACTTCGACGCGTTTGGCCAACAAGCGACGACCGGGCAATGGCGGATTCTTCCGTGGGTGGCCATGTGGATCTACGGGCCGTTCGTCGTCGCGTGGTTCGCCGAATTATTCATCGTGCGACGGCGCTTCGTACGCGACGCGGCAATCAAACGCGACACATAACGCGGTTACTACGGTTTGGCGGACGCGTCGGGAATCTTAATGATGGTGGTATGACGAAACAGACCAATCGGCACATCCAGCTTTATTTGGCCGTTGCGCTCAAACGTGGCCATCAGTCGTTGGATCGTGTCGACCAAGTCGGTCAGTCGTTGAGACGTAAGCAGCAACGATTCATACAGGCGGGGATCGTTGATGAGTCGCCCGGCTGTTCCTTCGCCGTGCTCGATCGACTGCGTGATTTCGACGAGCAGGGCGGCGAGCTTGGCGGCGTTGTGGAGTACGGGTTGGATGTCGAGCGAGATTTGATCGAGGTGTGCGTTGGTATTTTTGATCCCCGTTTCGATCTGCGCTGCGATGCGATCGAGGCTGGCTTTGAGGTCGACGGACGTCGTTCGGATGTTGGCGAACGCTTCCTTCCCGTCGACACTCATCTGCCTGACATTGGCGATCATATCCAACACGCCTTGACGCATTTCGGGGTCACCAAATGTCGCGTTGAACGTCTTGAGCGTTGTGTCGAACCGTTGCACAACGGTGTAGACGTTGGCCGCAAGATGGCGAAGGTCGGTCGCTTCACGGTCCACGTCCGTAACGGTGTGCTTATCCAGAAGATCGTGCAGATCGTCCGCAACGGGCGTGATTTCTTCGAGAAAATCCCCGAAGCGCGTGACCGTTCGCCCGAAAGTCGACAAGAGCGCCGGGGGGATAACGCCTTCGAAATAGTCGGTCATGATCCCGGAGATTTCCTCGCCAGGCCTGAGCGCCGGAGCCTTTTCGCCTTCAACAACCTGGATGTCGATGTAGCCGCGCCCCAACCCAAGCCCCGCGGGATGAACCATCGCCGTCGCAGTGTTCGGTATTTTGAATTCGTCGTCGATCGCACCGATGATGAGCACGCCGGAATCCAGATGTTCTCGATCTTTGAAGCGCAGCTCCTTGACCCTGCCGACCTGCACGCCGCTCAAGTTGATCGGAGCACCCTGCCCAATGCCGCTCGGCTGTTTGACGGCGATTCGGATTTCGTACTCATTGCCGCCGAGAAATGCCGGCATCTCGCCGAATGAGGTCATCAGCCAGCTCAACGCCGCCAAGCCGACGATGACGAAGGCTCCGATCATGGTGTTGCGACGAATGTCCTGCACTGTTATTCCCTCTCTTCGAGACCGGCCAGGTCGTCGTCAGCCGCCCGACCTTCGATGAACCTGCGGACGCGGTCGTCCTCACAACTTCGAATGTCCTCACACGTCCCGTCGAATATAAATTTACCGTGATACAACATCACGATGCGATCAGCCACCTTGTACGCGCTGGCCATATCGTGCGTGACAACGATGCTGGTTACTTGCAACTCGCGTTGGAGCTTGAGCAGCAGTTCGTTGATGACGTCTGCCCGAATGGGGTCGAGGCCGGTCGTGGGTTCGTCGTAGAGAATGACCGACGGATTCAGCGCGAGTGCCCGCGCGAGTGCAACGCGTTTTTTTTGCCCCCCCGAAAGCTCAGCCGGCATTTTCTTCTGAATGCCGTCCAGCCCCACCATCCGCAGCTTTTCCGACACGATGTGTTGGATCTCGTCTCGCGAAAGCTTGGCCTCTTGAACGATCGGGAACGCCACGTTGTCGCCCGCGTTCATCGAATCAAACAGAGCGCTGAGTTGAAAGAGAAACCCGAAATGGCGACGAAGCTTGGAGAGTCGTTTTTCGGGCTCGTCGTCGATGCGACGTCCACGGTAGAGAACCTCGCCTGCATCGGGACGAAGCAGCCCGACGATGTGTTTGAGCAAGACGCTCTTGCCGGTCCCTGATGCGCCGATGACGACCGCGGTTTGCCCCTTGCCTATCTGCATGCTCACACCGTCGAGCACCTTCTGGGCTCCGAAACGCTTGTGGACGTCGCGCAGCTCGATGATAGGCTCGTCGCGCCCGGGCGACGCCGTTGGTTCTTGGGTCACAACCAACATCAGTCCCCTAGAGCAGCGGCTTGAACCCCCACACCGCGTCGTAAATGTCCTGGGCCATCCTGGTGAGGTAGAAGTCGGTAATCAGGATGACAATGAAACTGGTGACAAACGCGCTGGTGCAGGCTCGCCCAACACCTTCGGCGCCCGCTTTGCAATGAAACCCCTTGAAACAGGAGATGAGCCCGATGGACGCGCCGAAAATAACCGCCTTGCCCAAGCCGACGGACAAATCCCACATTTCGACGGCGTCGGCGGTGTAATAGGCGTATGGCTTGGACGGAATGGATTCGAGCAAGACCGCCATGAACCATCCGCCCAAGGCGCCCATGAGATCGCAATAAAGGGTCAGGATCGGGGCGAGAAGTACACAAGCGACGAATCGCGGAACAACGAGGAAACGGACCGGATCGGTCCCCATGACGCGGAGGGCGTCGATCTGCTCGGTGACATTCATCGTGCCCAGTTCCGCCGTCAGCGCCCCGCCGACTCGCCCTGCCAGCATCACACCAGCCAGCACAGGCCCGAGTTCCTTGACCAACGCGAGATTGACCAGGACGCCCATGTGCTCCTCAAGCCCGGCGGAACGAAGCTGCTCAACCGCCTGAGCAGCCAGCACCAGCCCCACAAACACGCCGGTGATCACCATGACCGGCACGGTTCGCACGCCGATTTCGTAGAACTGCGGCATGAGCAGCGTCCAGTCGCGGCGACGCAGCGCGGTGGTGGGAATGAAGCCGACGGTCCGCCCGACGAAGTGCCAGAACCGCCCGAACGCGGAGACCGATTCGATCGTTGTGGCACCAATTGTAGCGAGAATCGGCATAGCCTTGGTCGTCCGGCGTTGCACGGTGGTATTGCAGGTCAGGAGATTTGTACCAATCGCCCCACACTTGTCAAACATGCAGAATTGTTCGGCGGGCCGGTGACAACAGCCGGAGGCGAAATCTCGTCGCGCACAAGTCGCCGCAACAGTCTATCATGTTCCCAGTGACGATGAAGAATTCACCCGTTTCGATCATCATTCCGACCTACCGTGAGGCGGGCAACATCGAACCGCTTGTTCGGCGGATCTTTCGCGCACTGCAGCAGGCCCGGATTTCCGCGGAGGTCGTTTTTGTTGACGATCATTCAGACGACGGCACGGCGGGCATCATCGAGCGATTGGCCGCCGATTACCAAGTTCGCGTCTCGGTTCGCCAGAACGAACGCGGGCTTGCGTCAGCAGTGGTTCACGGGTTCGCGCTTGCCAAGCACGACATCCTCGTGGTCATGGACGCCGATCTTCAACACCCGCCGGAGTCCATTCCACTGCTCGTCGAGCCGATTGCTCGTGACGACGCGGAGTTCGTCGTCGGCTCGCGGTACACGCGTGGTGGAAAGATTGTCGAAACGTGGTCGCTGCCCCGCAGGGTCGCAAGCCGACTCGCAACCATACTCGCCAGGCCTCTGGTTCCGATCCGCGATCCCATGAGCGGGTTCTTCGCGCTGCCCCGATCGACGTGGCAACGTCTCGATCGCGTTCGGCCGGTGGGTTACAAGATCGCGCTTGAACTGGCGGTCCGCGCCCGCTGCACCCGCATCGTCGAAGTCCCCATCACGTTTTCGACGCGTCAAGCCGAGCAGAGCAAGCTGGGGCTGCGTCAATCTGCCCAATACCTGCGGCAACTCGTCGGTCTGTACTGGTTTCGGTACAAACGCTGGCTCACCATATCGGCTGCGGCAGTCGCGACGTGGATCGTCGTCCGCAGATTGTAACGCAGCGCAAAAAAACTCCGGCCTGCGCGAGCAAGCCGGAGCGAATTGCATTCAGTCAAACGGGGGTCGTGAAAGGCCTTGCTACGTGCCTTCGCCCACACCACCCGCGACGGCGGGTTCGGGTTCGTCGGCACCACGTTTTTCGCCCTTAAACACGAGCATTTCGAGTTCGTCGTCGTCACCCATCTTCGCGTCGACAAGGACGGTGTCGCATCCTTCATACTCGCCGCGGAGCATGGCTTCGGACAACGAATCCTCTACGTACTGCTCGATCGCGCGACGCAGCGGACGGGCACCGAACTTCTCATCCGTGCCGCGATCAATGAGGAAGTCCTTGGCAGCCTGCGTGATGTCAAGTTCAAGCCCTTGCACCAAGAGGCGTTTGGCGAGCTTGGCAATTTCCAGATCGACGATGTGAATGAGATCCTTGTGGAGCAACTTGTGGAAGACGATGACCTCATCCAGACGATTGACAAACTCCGGACGGAAGTAGTTTTCCAATTCGCCCTTGAGCATATCCTTCATCTTGCTGTACGAAACGTCTTCGTCGCGCTTCTGGAAGCCGAACGCTTCCTGATGCGTGATCTTGGCAGCGCCGATGTTGCTCGTCATGATGAGGATCGTGTTCTTGAAGTCGACGTGCCGACCGAACGAATCCGTCAGGCGGCCTTCTTCCATGATCTGAAGCAACATGTTGAATACGTCACCGTGGGCCTTTTCGATTTCGTCGAGAAGAATCACCGAATAGGGACGACGGCGGATGCGCTCGGTGAGTTGGCCTCCCTCTTCGTAGCCGACGTAGCCGGGAGGCGCCCCGATGAGACGCGAGACGTTGTGCTTTTCCATGTACTCGGACATGTCGAGCACAATTAACGCGTCGGAATCGCCGAACATGAACTCCGCGAGACACTTGGCAAGATAGGTCTTGCCAACGCCTGACGGCCCGACGAATACGAAACTCCCCATCGGGCGATTCTGATCTTTCAAACCGCTGCGACTGCGCCGAACAGCCCGCGCGACCGCACTGACCGCTTCGTTCTGACTGACGACGTATTTGTGAAGTTCGTCCTCCAGACCCAGCAAACGCTCAGCCTCATCCTTTTCCATTCGCGTCAGCGGGATGCCGGTCATGCTCGAGACGACCTCGGACATGACTTCCTCGTCAACCACACCGTCGATCTCCTTGGTCTGGTCTCGCCATTCCTGTTGGACTTCCCGCTTTTTGATCTTGAGCGACTCGGCCGTGTCGCGCAGCTCCGCAGCCCGTTCGTAGTCGGCGTTGCGAACGGCCTCGTCCTTCTCCGACAGAAGATGCTTGACCTCGTCCTCAATCTTGGTGAGCGAGGGCGGCTTGGTCATGGTCTTGAGTCGCAAGCGGGCGCCCGCTTCGTCAATCACGTCGATCGCTTTGTCCGGCTGCACGCGCCCCGGGATGTAGCGATTGGAAAGGTCGACGGCATGTTCGAGCGATGCGTCGGTGTAGCGTACACGGTGGTGGGCTTCGTACCGGTCTCGCAACCCCTTGAGGATCTCGATCGCCTCGCTACGGTTGGGCGGTTCGACGAGGATCTGCTGGAAACGTCGCTCCAAAGCACCGTCTTTTTCAATGTACTTGCGATATTCGTCGAGCGTCGTCGCGCCGATGCATTGGATCTCGCCGCGACTTAGCGCCGGCTTGAGCACGTTCGATGCGTCGATCGCCCCTTCCGCGCCACCCGCACCGACCAACGTGTGCAATTCGTCGATGAACAGAATCACGTTGCGGGCCCGGCGAACCTCGTTCATGACGGACTTGATGCGTTCTTCGAATTGGCCTCGATACTTCGTGCCCGCCACCATCATCGCCAGATCGAGCACGACGATGCGCCGATCCGCCAGCAATTCGGGAATGTCGTTGCCGACGATTTTGGCTGCCAGCCCTTCGACAATGGCCGTCTTGCCCACACCCGCCTCGCCAAGCAACACGGGGTTGTTCTTCTGACGACGACAGAGAATCTGAATGACGCGCTCAATCTCGCGACTGCGGCCGATGACCGGATCAAGCTTTCCTTCTCGCGCCAACTCGGTCAGGTCACGCCCGAATGAATCCAACGCCGGAGTCTTGCTCTTGCCCTTTTTGCCTTCACCCGCAGGAGCCGACGGACCTTCGTCCATCTCGGAGTTGGCACCGAGAAGATTCAACACTTCCTCGCGAACCTCTTCCAGCTTGAGTCCCAAGTTCATCAACACTTGGGCAGCCACACCGTCCTGCTCGCGCAGAAGCCCCAAAAGCAAATGCTCGGTCCCAACGTAGTTGTGGTTGAGATTTCTCGCTTCCTCGATCGCGAACTCGATCACCTTCTTGGCGCGCGGCGTTTGTGGAAGCTTGCCCATGGTAACCATGTCCGGGCCGCTCTTGACGAGCTTCTCAACTTCCAGCCGAACCTTGCGAAGGTCCACGTCGAGGTTCTTCAATACGTTTGCCCCAACGCCCGATCCTTCCTTCACCAGCCCGAGCAAGACATGCTCCGTGCCGATGTACTCGTGGTTGAAGCGCTGGGCTTCCTGGTTTGCAAGCGCCATCACCTTTCGAGCCCGGTCTGTAAAACGCTCAAACATCTGGCGAATCTCCTCAGAAAACTCAACGCCGTTGTTGTTGGCCGATCGAGTCGTTGTTTCCTCGAACGCTGTCCACCCACGCGCGAACCGCGACACGTAGCTAGATGGACGGAACCACAGGGCACGAGCGGTCGGCTACGCAACGCTTGACCGAGGGATCAATGTCAGGCCAGCCAGCCGTTTCAACGCCGCTGCGAACGATTCTAGCCGCCGATAAACCGATCATCAAGCCGACCAACGGACGCGTTCGCTTGGTTTGTATCGGCATACCCCCGCCCGGCATCCACCGGCGGGCAATGCGGATTCCGCGCGGACTCGATCGGCGACGAAATTACAATTTCATACCGGACCTGAACCGGCCGATGGAGATTCCACGGGCCAACCGCCGATTCCCACCCCCGATCGGACATCGCGTCTTCAATAGTCCCAATCACCGCGTCGACCCGCTGAGTTCCTTCGACGCGTGACCTCGCTGAACCGAGTCGTCCGAGAGTTGAAGCACGCGCCGCCATGCTTTGGCAGCCTCGCGACCGTGACCCATTTGGGCCATCAGTCGCGCCCAGCGTTCCAGAACATCGACGTGTTCATCGTTGATCGACAAGGCCGCGCGCAGCAAGTCGTGGGCTTCATCGAGATTGTCGGCGGTGATGGCTTCGTCGCTGCGACGGATCAGCAGCATGAGTTCGCCCCCGACGACGGAACCGCAGGACTGCCGCCATCGCCGCATAAGCAGGACTTGGGCGCCCAGCCAAATCACCGAGGCTGATGCCAACATCGTCACGCACAACCACCGCGGAATCATCGACGGCAGAAGCAGCCAACCCAGGACGCCAATCTCACAAAGGCCGCCAAACAGCAGCGAGATGGCAAGCCCCAGCCATTCACGCCGCAAGATAATCAAGCCCGCCCCGGGAACGACGAGGTTGATCAGCACCGTTGCGCGAGGGTGTTTCATTCGTGATGCTCGAAAAACCGAAAGATCCGCATTGGCTGGGGAGTATAGTGGGGCGGATCGCACCTCGCCACGTCAAGCATTGTCGCTTGATCGCAGCGACCAAACGGTGATAATAGGCATGGCTTGGATGAACCCACCGTCGAAAGGATGAAGATGCGTCCCACGATTGCCGCGATCGCAGCATTGTTGACGCTGGCAGGTACGGCGTGTGACGCGCAGCGTCCCAACCCAATGTTGTTCCAACACCAGCGCTTGCGCAGCGTCGCTTACAGCGAAGCGTTTGCAGCCGCAGAACGTGCGGTCGGCCGACACTTCCGCATCAAGCAGCGCAATTTCACCGCAGGTATCATCTCGGGCGTGCCTTCCGAAATGGTGCTCAACGATGCCGGCACACGGATCATCAGCGGCGCCTTGGGCGGGTCGAGGCAAGCCCGACGAGTGGTCGAGGTCCGCGTGCGGCCTGAAGGAGCCTACGTCGACGTTCATTGCCGCGTGCTGGTTCAAGAATTGGAGACGTCGCGGTTCCGCATCATGGAGCGAGAACGTGGTGCCTACGATCAACCGTGGGACACACCGGCGGACCTCGAAGCGAGCACAACCCCCGAGCAAAACGCCGTCTGGGTCAATCGGTCACGGGATCGAACCATGGAACGCGAGATCCTCTCAGAGGTTTACGAAGAGACGGGACAAAAGGCCAACAACACCAAACGACCGGCCCATGCGCCGAAATGACCCAAGGTCACCCGGCGAGCAGCGCAGCGCCCTTCTCCGCGACCTCGACAGGGCTGAAACGATCGGCGGGTTTTCGCCGGGCCGACCAACGCGCCATGATGAAAGCACTGGAGGATCCAAACCATGATCCAATGTGAAGAATGCGAATTTTTTTCCAGATCGTCCGACGGACGCCCGGTGCTTCTCTGCGATCCGTATGGTTCGATCAAAGAGCCCGAGTGCATTCAAAAATGGCAACTCGTTCGGCTTGAATCGCTCTCGCGAGCGTATCAAATCACGGCTGAAACCCATCAACGGCTCGCCCCGCTTCAGGAAAGAATGATCCGCCACATGGAACGCGAGATCAACGAAGCTGAGGAAGCGGATCAATGGAAGCTTGGATTGGCTGACGACGACGACGATGACGACGATTGACGCGTTGTCACGTGCGACGAGTCGAAAACATCGGGTCGCAAAATGTAGGGCGCGGCTCCTGGCTTGCGAGTGTGAAGAACGCTGCGCTCAGTTGGCTGTTGGTCACAAGGCCGGTTCACACCGGACAAACATGACACACTTGACGCCCCTGCGACGAGCATCCGTGCAAGTCAACCGCCCTGCTGCCCACACTCCGAATCGCTTCGTCGTTATCCCGTGACCTCGTCGACAACGCACACGCCCGGACCGAACCGCGACGACGACCAACTCGGTGTTCGATCGTTGCGAGTGCGCGGCTGGGTGTATCTCCTTATCGCCGCCGGGGTTCTCGTAGCATTTCGATCTCACGCGTTCACCATCCCGCTCGAAACCGATGAGTGCAACTATGCCTACATCGCCGGCCGGCTGATCGACGGCGATCGCCTCTACGTCGACGTGTGGGATCACCAGCCGCCGGGCGTCTTCGCGATGTTCGCCGTCGCCATCGAGCTGTTCGGTTCCTCGCCAACCATGGTTCGATGTCTGGCTATGGGTGCTTCGCTGGTGGCGATGGTGCTGCTGTTCGTGATGCTGCTGCGAACGAGTGGACCGACCGCTGCCGCACTCGGCGCGTTAATCTTCGCGATCTGCTCCAGCGATCCTGGAATCGCGGGCGAAGGCAGCAACCGCGAAATATTCATGAACACCCTCGCGCTTGCCGCCTTGTTGCCGCTCACCGGTCGAACGCTGACGACGCGCCGTCTGCTACTTGTGGGGCTGGCGCTTGGTTTGGGCTCGACCTTGAAAACGGTCATGGCAGCCCAGTGGTTGCTGGTCCTCATTTGGGTCATCGCGCGGCGATGGGTCCTCAGCCGCAGCTTGAAAGACACCGTCCTGGCTGCGGTGTGGATGTCCGTCGGACCGCTCGTAATCTGGTTGGGCATCTTCGCATACTTCGCAGCCGTCGGCCGTTTCGCGGAATTCAGCGACGCGGTGTTCGGATTCAATCTCGGCTACAGCGGAATTGGCGAGGGGTTTTTCGATCGCTATCCGCGTTTCTTCGGCGGACCGATGCGCGTGTTCACCAGCGCCCTGCCGCTGTGGATCGCCGCCGCTTGTACGACCCCGATCCTCGTCGTTCTCTCTCGTCGAGAACTGGCTGGCCACACCGGGCTGGTGCTGGCGTTCGCGATGGGCAGCTTTCAGGCGGTATGCCTGCCGGGGCGGTATTGGCCACACTACTACGGCCTGCTGCTGCCGCCAATGGTGCTGGTATGCGTTTTGGTCATCAGTAAGGTAGCGGCGCAATTCCGATCGCGGGCAGCGACGGTCAGTCTCGCGACGCTGACGGGCGTTTGGCTGGCGGGCTTGCTTTGGTACCAGTATCAATACTATCTTGGCGTGGACCCGATGCAGGTCACCGCCCATCGTTATGACTATCGCGCCCAGTGGGGTCGGGCCCAGGGCGTTCGGGTCGGGCAATTGACAGATCCGTCAGACACGGTGTTTGTGTGGGGCAAGGATGCGGGAATCTACTTCTACTCGCATCGCAGGTCGGCGTCGCGATATACGATGGTCGGTTCGCTGGAGGACGGCGTTCGGGGTGCTCGCGAACGCCGCAGGATTCTGCTTGAGGAACTGCGATCAGCGCGTCCTAGACTCGTCCTGGTGGTCGAGCCGGAATTCGACGAGCTGCGATCGTACCTGGAGAAGAACTACGTGATCGCGGGAGTCGACATGCACGATCTTCATCCGAATCGCCCCATCATGCTGGCGCTCATGGACAAGAATCGCCCCGTCGAGCTGGTGGACTGGGAATGGCGTGCTCCGGGGCGATAGGTCTGCATCGAATGAACGCGGGCATCTTGAACATCAACCGAATCGTCGCAGAACGCAAGCTCCAACGCGTCGGCCGACAGATCGAGATTCTCGACTCGACGACCAGCACGAACGATCACGTCTGGGCCAACGCACGGGACAACAGTGATGACGGCTACGTCGTGTTCGCCGAGCACCAGACGTCAGGCCGCGGCCGGTTCGGACGATCGTGGAAGTCCCCACGGGGCGCGAGCATTCTTGGCACGTGCTTTCTGATCGACACACCGGACCACGTCCTGCCCAAGACCGAAGCGCTCTCGCTGATCGCAGGCATCGCGACGGCCACCGCCATTCGAGAATCGACCGGCCTGTTTGCCACCATCGCCTGGCCTAACGACGTGGTCATCGCCGGCCGAAAAGTCGCGGGCGTTTTGGTCGAATCGCGGACCATTGCCCCCGGCAACCGAGCCCTCGCCATTGGCGTGGGGATCAACTGCTATCAACACCGCAACCACTTTCCGGTTGAATTGTCGACAAGCGCCACCTCACTCGACCTGGAATCGGCAGCACCGATCAATCGCGAAGCGGTCGCCGGCGCGTTATTGTCTCAGTTGGACGCGTGGATGATCGACCCGTCGCGATGGCAGTCCGACAATATGCGATCTGAATTCATGGCGTGCAGCGAGCCGTTCGGCCGGGCGATTCGAATCCGATACCGCGGAGCGAACTACTCCGGACACGTCGTGGACATCGACCCGTCGGCTGCACTGGTCGTGCGGCTCGACAGCGGCGTGCCAATGATTTTTCCGGCCGCCGAGACGTCGGTGCTTGGCGGCGGTCCGCGTTGACGCACATTGAAACTCTCAGGTGGGTGGCTTGAATGACGTCACATCGCAATCGCACCCACGGACACAGAAAAATCCGGCGTGCGGAGTGGCAGGCAACCGCTCCCATTGACACGAAGGGATCATCTCTCGCATCGCCCGCGATGTCTTTGCTGATCGGTACGGTGCTCGGCTGGCTCGTTGTCGCGCTCGGTGAACCGGTGGCGGACATCTTCAACCCGCCCGCTGTGCACGGCGTCATCACGGCGAGCATGCTGCTGTGCGTCGCCATCGGAACGCGACTGCCCCATCGCCTTGCACGCTGGTTGGCGCTGCTCACCTGGAATCGCCGCCGGAACCAACGCACCGGCCATTCACCGGAGAGCGCCTCCGCGGACATGCAACTGCTGATGATGGTACTCGGTGCGGTCGCCATGCTCACCGGACTTGCGATCGCCGCGTTTCCACTGCTGGTTCGCTACGCAGGTTGGTGCTATCGAATCGCGGTCGACCGTTTCTTCTGGCTGCCGTACACCTACGCTCTGCTGGTCGCCGGAATCACCTGTGTAGCCACCATCGCCCCACTCGCCTTAACGGGGTTTCTGCTAACGTGCGTCAACCAGATGGGCCGACAGAATCACGCGGCGTCGCCAGCCACTCTGCCGTGGGTCTTGCTCGGTTGCGGCACGGGCGTTGCTCTGTTCGCCTCGACCGGAACGTTGGCGGTCAAATGGGAGCTGTTGGTGATCGTCGCCGCCGTGCCCGTTCTCGTTGTGGCGATCGGCGCGGTTCGCTTCTCGAAACGCTTCGCGCCCGCAAACGCAACTCCTCCGCCATCCCCAACGCTACCGGAGCGAGCGCCCCTTCACCCCGTCTTCGCTCGCTTGGCGGACATCGTCTTCACCGCTACGGCATCATGCCTGGTGATGCTGTGGTACCGTTGCATGCTCGATGGCACTCGGTCCCCATTGGGATCGGCGGAACTGCCGGTAGTCCTGCTGTGGGCGGCGGCGCTCGGCATGGGGTGGGGGGCGGGGTCGCTATTGAGTATGGCCAACTGGCGACCGGGGCTTGGTCTCACCTGCGTCGCGGCAGGCTGCGTCAATTTCGCCACCGTGGTTTTGATCACTTCGATCGACCGGCTGTCAGGTTCAACCGCCGACATCGTCGCGACAGCCTTGCCATGCTTGGCCATCAGCACCATCGCAGCAGCGGTTGCGCGACTTCGCAACACGATCCTGACCGGATCGACCCGCCGCAACACGACCGAATCACTGATGTTGTCCGAAACAGCTTGGGTGTCGGCGTGCGCGATGATGGTTCTGGCGGTGATCGATCCGGATCTCGACCGACTTTACTGGGTGATCACATCCATTGCGATCGGGTTGAGCGCTGTCGGCCTCTTTGTCATTGTGCAAGAACCACCTCACCACGCCACACGCCGCAACATTCGACTGACAGCCGCGGTGTGCTCGCTCGCCTTGATGGTCCTGCTCTGGCCAAGCACGGTACAACGGTGGAAAAACGTCTCGACCGACGCGCCACCGACGTCCACATCCTCGCGCCAACCAAACGGTGACGTCGCGAATGGGCACTCCACGATTGATCGCGAACCACAATCCGCCGCCGAAATCGCCGCGCCACCTAATCGGTTCCACGTCCCCGGCACGTCCCCCATCGATCCACCGAGCAACGCCACAATGGGCGATCGTCCGAAAAAAACCAGCCGGAACGCCACGCCAGCGGCTTTTTGCCTTTCATGCTCGACGCCCTCAAGCCTACTGGGGCGACATCCGATATCGTTATTGCCATGAGAAAACCGGCAAGCATTGTTGTTGAAGTGTTCGCGATTCTCTTTGTCGCCGGGCTGGTCGCGGCGATCGCGATTCCCGATTTCGACTCGGAGCAGCCTGAGGTACAACTCAAGGCTGTCATCACCTCGCTCGAAACGGCTCGAACCGCGCTGGATCGCTATTGGGGAGACCACGCAGCCACGTATCCAACGCTCGACGAGATCAACGAATTGAGTACGACCACCGGAGCGTTCCGCATCAGAACAGGGTTCGCAGCCTACTTGGATGCCATCCCGGACAATCCGTTCACGAAGGGCAATCGAGTCGGCCTGATCACCGATCCGGTGGGATCGTCGGATTGGATCTACGATCCGGTCACCGGCGTGTTCAAGGCCAACGACAGCCAAGCCCACCGGGCTTTGTAATCTCGCAGCGGCCCATCGCGGGCCACAGTTCCGCCGGACGCCGCAACGCTGAAACCGCGTCGAGCGCTGATCCACCAAACATTCGAGCAAGGAGGCTCGCCATGCAGAATACAACCCCCCTCACAGCCGGCTCGTCATTGCCTCGCATCATCCTCTACGCTTTTCTGGCCGTCTCGATTTGGAAAGCCTGGTTCGGCAGCGTTGACGTGTTGCCCAAAGCGATCGCGCAAATCCCCGACAGCGGCGTGCAGCGCAAGCAAATCCTCGCCGCAGTAAACCGATCCAACGACCTGCTCGCCCAACTGGACCAGACGCTCAGAACTCAGACGCTCAAGGTGCGCATCATCGGTACCGATAATAAATCCACCGCGAAGCGCCCCGGTCGTCGACCCTAGGATTCGACCGGACGCAGCCGAGCACTGGAGCGCTCACTTGAAACTTACCGGGAACAGGTTCGATTCCGCCCTCCGTACGCTCGGCGCTTCCGCGGTCGCAGCGACCCTGTCACTCGTTGCGGCAGCACAGACCCCAACTCCATCGCCGGCACCGGATCCAGCACCGCTGCCCGCCGACAACACCGTTGAAGTCTTGGACGACCGCGTTGAACTGCATGTCGCCGACGTGCCACTCGCCACGGTTCTGCGCATGCTCAGCGTCCAGGGCGAACGCAACATCATCGCCACGCCGGCTGTCACCGGCACGGTTACCGCAGATTTGTACGACGCGTCCTTCGACGACGCGCTTCGCGCCGTCCTCAGCACAAACAACGCGGACTTCATCGCCCGGGACGGATTCATCTACGTCTACACCAACGAAGAGATAGCCGACATCATCGCCGCGCAAACCCCCGTCACGGCACGCATGTATACGCTGGATTACATCTCGGCGGCGGACGTCGAGACTGTGATCGAACCGTTGCTCAGCGACAACGGCAAAATCACGCGGTCACCCGACGTCGTCAGCGGGCTTGATTCCGCGACCACCGATGAAACCGCCAGCCGACTCGCGGGCACGGAGTTTCTCGTCGTCTACGACTACCCGGACAACCTCGACAAGATCGCCGAAGTCATCGACCAGATCGACGTTCGCCCCCTTCAGGTTCTTGTCGAGGCGACCATCCTGCGGGCTCGCCTGACCGACAACAACTCGCTCGGAGTGGACTTCACACTGCTCGCAGGGGTGGACCTCGAACTTCTCGACGCGCGTTCCACCGCCATCCAAAACGTGACACTCGGCGAACTGCCCACTGCGCGACTGGAACGCTTCAACGCCAACGCAACCACGGCCTTCGCGAAGAACGTACCCGACGGCGGCCTGACGCTGGGCATTCTCAAGGACCAGGTGGGCGTCTTCGTGCGAGCGCTCGAAGAAGTCACCGACTCAAGCGTGCTCGCCAATCCGAAACTGCTCACGCTCAACAAACAGATCGGCAACGTCATCGTCGGTCGACGCGACGGCTACATCACCACGACCGTCACGCAAACCACCGCGGTGCAAAAGGTCGAGTTCCTCGAAACTGGAACACAACTAACGTTTCGCCCCTACATCGGCACCGACGGGTACATTCGGATGGAGCTGCGCCCCAAGGACAGCGTCGGCGGACTGACGGCGGCCCAACTTCCGTTTGAACAAACCACCGAGATCACCACCGACGTCATCATCCGGGACGGATACACCATCCTGATCGGCGGCCTGTTTCGAGAAGTCACCTCGGAATCCCGCTCGCAAATCCCCCTCCTCGGCGACATCCCCCGACTCGGCAACCTGTTTCGATCCCGAACCGACGCCCTCGATCGAGAAGAGGTCATCATTCTGCTTACCGTGCACATCGTTAACAACGACGACCTCTACGCTGAAAACAGCATGAAAACCCTACAAAACATCGAACGAGCACGCGTCGGGTTGCGACGCGGAATGATGTGGCATGGACGGGAGCGACTCGGTCAATCCTACTTCCGAGCAGCCACCCTGAACTACAACGCCGGCAATACCAACAAGGCATTGTGGAACGTGCAAATGGCGTTGCACAATTACCCGAGACTGCTGCCAGCCATCCAACTCCTCGAACACATCGAACAAACACGAGACTGGGACGAAGACGCCACCATCACCCGTGATTTCATCTTCAACCTGATCCGCCAGAACGGGCAAGACGACGGAGCACTTTTCGAACGACGTCGACCGAACAGCCCACCCCCCACACCGGACGAAGACGCGTCCCCACAACCCGAGGCGTTCCTGGGACCGCCACAAAGATGACACCGCAAGCGACAATCTGCACGCCGCTCAATCGCTAAGGACTTCCACCATGCCGAAACTTGCGATCTCCTCGACCAGCGGACGGGGCATTTCCGTGCGCACTCTCTTGGTGTGGACCATCGCACTGACGACGCTGGTCGGCTGCGAGACGATGCCCCACCGCAAACAACGCGCCCAAGCTGAAGCCAACCTCAACCAACTCCGAGCCCAGGTCAAATACCGCCTCGCCGTTCAGGCGATCGACGACCATCGCGTCGACAAGGCGATCCCCGCGCTCCTGGAGACCACTCAACTCGACCCCGGAAACGCGCTGTACCATCGAAAGTTGGCCACGTGTTATCTCGATCAAGGTCAACTCCGACCAGCCGCCGATCAGGCTGAACTCGCGGAATCTCTGGGTGACGCTTCGGCGGAGTTGGCGTACGTGCAGGGCATGATCGCCGAACAAAGGGCCCAGCTTGAACGTGCCTGCCGTCAATTCCGATTAGCCTGCTCGCGAGATTCCGAAAACGTAGATTACTTGCTCGCATCCGCTGAATGTCTCGTTCGGATCAACGAACCGCGCGAGGCGATCTCACTGCTGAGCGCCGAGGCGAATCAACTGGCCGAAGACCCGAGAATCTACCTGCTCAGCGCCCACATTGCGGTCCTGCTCGGCGACGATGCGCAGGCTGCCACCGACTTCGCCAACGCCAGCGAGCTGGTCAACGAATCGCCATGGGACGCGGAGCAATACGCCCTGGTCCTGACGCGTCTTGGTCGGTACGCCGCCGCCGCCGAGTTGCTCGCCCCAATCGTACAGCCGGCGAGCTTCTCCGGTGTGACCGACGGAACCGCCCTCGACCCGTCGTCCGCCGCCGTGCGAACACTCGCGACGTGTTACGTCCGAACCGGGCGGCAGAAGGCAGCCTCGAAGCTCCTGACGCAACATCTGGAATACGCGCCCAACGACGCAAAGGCGTGGTGGCTGCTCACCGAAGCCGCCATGACGGACCGCGACTGGGAGACCGCGCGGCGATGTGCTCGCTCCGGAGACTCGGTCGCCCCGTCGATGCCTCAATGGCGAATCGCCCAAGCATACATCAGTCTCGAAAACGACGATCTCGCGCTGGCCATCAAACAGCTCAACGCTGTCCTGTCGCAACACCCCAACGATGTCCAAGCCCAATGCCTGCTTGGCGAAGCCCATCGCAAGAACCACGACCTGTCTGCAGCTCGACGTAGTTTCCAAACCGCTTTGGATCTCGACCCCCAAAACCTCTGGGCAAGCAGCAGTCTGAAATCGCTCGACCCGCCCGCCGATCGGTAACCCGCCCGAACAATCATCGCTCGCTTGCCCGTCACACCGACCTCGAATCGCCACCCTTGGTCCCAAACCGCCGCGAACTGACTATACTGTCGGCGGTGTTTCGTACCGGCCAACAGACCTGTCGAGGAACCTTACATGCCCAATGTGGTTGCAGCGGTCATCAGCAGTCCCAACGCACCGGTCGAATTGCGCGAAATCCCCGAGCCGGAGCTGGAGAACGAATCCGCGATGCTCACCGTCGAGCTCAGCGAGGTGTGCGGCACGGATGTGTACCTGCAACAGGGTCGACTGGGCGACGTGCCCTACCCGTTCATCCCCGGGCACGTGTCGGTGGGCACGCTCGATCGAATCCGAGGCCAACTGCTGGACATCCACGGCGTTCCGCTCGCAGAAGGCGATCGGGTCACGTTTCTCGACGTACACAAAACCTGCCACGCGTGTTACCAATGCTTGGTCGCCAAGGCCTCCACGCGCTGTCCACACCGAAAAGTGTACGGGATCACCTACGGCCTATCCGACGGACTGACCGGCGGTTGGGCGGAAAAAATCCACCTCAAAGCAGGCACGCTGTGCATCCGATTGGACGGCGTGGATTCGGAAACGTTCATGGCGGGCGGGTGCGGCTTGCCGACCGCTTTGCACGCCGTGGAGCGCGCCGACATCGCGATCGGTGACACGGTGCTTGTGCTGGGCAGCGGGCCGGTGGGGCTGTCAGCCGTCATTCTTGCCGGAATGCGCGGGGCGAAAAGCGTACTGTGCATCGGCGCACCACGCGCCCGGTTGGAAACCGCCTCAGCCGTCGGCGCAACGGCCACGATCAACATTGAAGACCACGACGACGCTGCCCGCCGAGAATGGGTGCGCGAAAAAACCGGCGGTCGCGGCGCGGACGTGACGATCGAGGCGACCGGCGTTCCCGCCGCCGTGGTTCAGGCGATGCGATACACCCGCGACGCGGGCACGGTGGTGGTCGTCGGGCAATACACCGACCACGGCGACGTCGCCTTCAACCCCCACGTCGACCTCAACAAGAAGCACCTCGACGTCCGAGGCTGCTGGGGATCGGACTTTTCGCACTTCTACCGAGCGGTCCAACTCTTGGCACACCCTGCAAAACCGCTGCCCTGGTCGAAATTCAAACTCGAACGATTCAGCCTGTCGAGCGCGAACGATGCCCTCGCAGCCGTCGCGGACGGACGTTCCATCAAAGCGCTGATCGACCCGGTCACATGAACAAGATCACCCTGTTCACCAAAGACGAATGCCGCCTCTGCGACGCAGCCTGGTTCGTGATCAACAAACTACGCGAGCGAATGGCCTTTGATGTCGAACGCGTGGACATTACCGACCCGGCCAACCGCGAGTGGTTCGCCCGCTACTGCAACGACATCCCCGTCGTCCATCTGAACGGGCGAGAGGTCTTCCGCCATCGCGTCAGCGAAAAACGCCTGCGACAACTTCTCGAATCCCATCATCGTACCGAACACGACGCCACCTAACCCGCACGCTGTCGCCATGCTCCGCCGCCCGCACGCAGCAGCCGGTACATCAACGCACCTGATCCACACCTGGCAGTCAACCCCGCCAAGTGTGCCACTGCTCTCGAGCAGTGCCCGCGGGCAGGAGCGGTAGCGTTCGCACACTGCTCGAGAGCAGTGACACACGGGCAACTTCACGCGCGACGATGCGCTGGAATCCGCCCCGCCGGTCGGTCCAACTGCCCACGTCGCTACGACGGCGGGCCTTGGGCGAAGAACGCCTCGGCTCGTTTGCCGATTTCCTCGGGGGAAAGGTCTTCCTTGTGTGTCGCCAACGACCATTCATGCCCGAAAGGATCGGTCACCTTGCCGTACCGATCACCCCAGAACATGTCCGCCGGAGGCATGGAAACGGACGCGCCGGCAGCCACCGCTTTTGCGTGGGCCTTGTCAACGTCTTCGGTGTAGATGTTAAGTGTAGAGGTCGTGCCCTTCAGCGACGACGGCGCTTTGAGATGCTCCATCCCGGGAAACTCATCGCAGAGCATGATGATGGAATCACCGATCTTAATCTCGGCGTGCATGATGCCCTGCCCACCAGGCCCTTCCATGCGGCAAATCTCCTCAGCCCCGAACGCGCGGCCGTAAAACTCGATCGCCTTGGCCGCGTCGCTGACCACGAGGTGTGGCGTGACGGTGTGAAATCCATCCGGTATTGCCTTGACATCGCCCATGAGATTCGTCTCCTTTCTAACCAGTGAGTGTTTCCGACAGCAATCGCCGCCGGCGTGAATTGCGACGGTCCAGCCATCCGCTCAAAACATGCGCCGTTGTCACACTTCAAGCGCCGATCGACGCTAAACAGTGCGCCCATCGATGGATGGAGGCTTGCCGCCTGATTCTTCAACGTAATTGTGTCAACAACCCGGCCCCGGCCATGCTCGACCAACGGATGCTCATGATAAGCGGCCTAGCTGCGATCGTCCACGGAACCCCCGACAGAAATCGCCCGCGGAGAAGCGATCTCGTGATGCAGATCTACGCCCAGAGGCTGCAACAATTCCGACAACGTGGTATACTGCTCCGCGACGGTTGACCCGGCGGCGAAATGAGGCCGCCGTTCTTGCTCGGCAGGGCTGATGACACTCGCGGAATTGCAGCAACTCATCGAAGAGATGTACAGCGCAAAGGATCGCGCTCGGGGTGCCGCCGCAACGTTTCTCTGGCTGAGCGAGGAAATCGGCGAATTAGCGGCAGCCATCGCCGATGGAAGCCACGACGACAAAGCCGAAGAATTCGCCGACGTGCTCGCCTGGCTTGTCACGCTGGCCAACGTGGAGGGCATCGACCTGACCGAGGCGATGGGCCGCAAGTACGGATCGGGATGCCCCGGTTGCGGAAAGCTCGTCTGCGTATGTTCTTGCAAGGATGGGGCTGCGTGTAGCACGTCGTAGCGAAGAAGCGGGCACTGGGCGCCGACAGGCACCACGGATACATCGCACGCGGATAACGTCGGATTGGACGGAACCACCATCATGCCCGAATTGGTCGTGACACTGTCGGACGGTCGGACCCAGCAATACCCACTGCTCGAAGGGTCGTACCTACTCGGGCGCGACCCGAGTTGCGACATCGTCCTCGATGACTCCAGCGCATCACGTCGCCACGTCCGCATCGTCTACGACAACGGGCATTTCCACGCCGAAGACCTCGGCAGCAAGAACGGCACGCTGGTCAACAACGATCAGATTCAAACCGTCCGCTTGAAACACCAGGACGAACTGCTCATCGGCTCGGTCGAGGCTCGGTTTCTCGACGGGCCCGCGACGGAACATCACAGCACGGTCGTCGTCTCCGATACCGCGATCCCGGACGACACGACCCACTACTCATCCCGCAGCAGCGCCCTGGTGCTCACCGAACGCAGACTCCAAATGCTCTACGAGCTTAGCGAGCGGCTCACCACCCTGCGCGACCGCGACGCCCTCCTCGTCGATGCGCTGAACATCTGTTTTGAAACCCTCCGGTTCGAACGCGGCGCTATTGGCGTGCGCAGACCCGACGGTCGCAGCGTGGATTGGCCCGTGGTGCGCAACCTCCGCGGCGCAGGCGGGGAACTGACGGTCAGCCGATCGATTCTCGGGCGCGCGATGGACTACGGCGAACGTGCCATCGTCACCGACACCGGGGGCGGACCCGTCGATCCCACCATCAGCATGGTGCAGCATGGCATCCGCTCCGCCATGTGCGTGCCGCTCAAGAACAACGACGACATCCTCGGTGTGATCTACGGCGACCGCGTCAGCACCGGCACGATCTATACGAAAGAGGATGTCGATTTTCTCGCGGGCATCGCCCGACAGGTCACCATAGGCCTGATCAACGCCCGGCTGCTCGAAGAGCAAAAAGCGAAGCTCGCGATGGATGCGGAATTGCAGGTCGCCAGGAACATTCAGCGAAAACTGTTCCCGCCGGAACTGCCCGACCGGGACAACCTCGCCATTTCCGCACTCAACGAACCCGGTCGCACCGTCAGCGGAGACTACTACGACGTCTTGGAGCGCCCCGACGGAAGCGTCGCCATCCTGGTCGCAGACGTCAGCGGAAAGGGCGTTTCCGCAGCCCTCCTGATGTCCAATCTGCAAGCCGCCGTCAGAATGACTCTGCCCAACAGCAACGACCTGGCAGCCACCGTTCGGCAGTGGAACAACCTGCTTTACGAAAACACCGACGTGTCCAAATTCGTCACATGCCTCGTCGGCGTCATCGACCCGGTCGCCCGTCGCCTGACCTACGTCACGGCTGGGCACCACCTTCCCTACCTGACGCGCCGTGGCAGGGTAGAACCGACGGACCAGCCCTGCGAACCCCAGTTCCCACTCGGCGTCGAGAACGACGTGTGCTACGCCGCCGCCAGCCAGGACCTCGGGCCTGACCCTTGCTCGGTCTTTTTCTACACCGACGGCGTGATCGAAGCCATGGACATCGAAGGCAACCAATTCGGCGAGGACCGCGTCGAGCAGATACTGGCTGAAAACTGCGACGAGCCGCCCCACGTCACAATCCGAAAGATGCGAAAGGCGGTTTCCGGCTTCTGCAAAGACGCCCCCCAAAGCGACGACATCACCATGATCGCCGCCCGGCTAACCTGATCGCCACCCGTCGCAACGCGTTCAACAACCAGCGCCCGCAAGAACCCCGGAAATAACGTGTGTACGCCCCGGAATCCCTCGAGCCAGAGCTCGGCGACGAGGTCGTCTCTGGCGAGATAAGCAAGCCTGACCCCTTATCCTGTACGACGCCCCGCCGGTGCGCCGGCCGGGCACCAACGGTCGACCGCGCAAACGCGGTGAGCGACTTCCTTCGCCCCGGGCGATGCTGACCGGCCGTGCCAGGCGTGTGACACTCGACATCTACGCCCGGCGCGACAAAGTCCGAATGCCCCGTGAAGCCAGTTTGGGCTTGAACCTGCGACGCGATCATAAGCGCACAACGGATTAGACGCCAAAAACCCGATTCTTTCGTCCAAAATGTTTCGCACAGAATCAATTTCCCCTGATCAATGCACGCCGCGAAACAGCCATAACTATTGATGTAACAGTCGCTTGCGTTGCCTCAGGGCATGGCGACATATGCTTCGGTTGACGCAAAAAGTATAGCACCGTAGTATGTCGGGTCGTAGCCTCGTGACCGAGGTAATGCACCGGGAGTACTCGTTGTGGGAACGCCACTGAGCATCGAAGACCGGATTGTCGCAGCGATTCGCCGGATCATGCGAGCAGTGGACTTGCATTCGCGGCATTTGGCCGAGCAACACGGGCTTACCGGGCCGCAACTGGCGATCCTGCAAGCGGCGTCCCGATTGGGGGAAGCCTCCTCCACCGGGGCGTTGGCAAGGGCAGTTCACCTCAGCGGGCCGACGGTGACGGGTATTCTGGACCGGCTGGCAAAGCGGGGGCTTGTCGAACGAGCCAGGAGCGGGAACGACCGGCGTAGC
>CAYQFV010000040.1:0-25377 GCA_964416845.1 uncultured Phycisphaeraceae bacterium
CGCCGACACACGGATTTTCAGTCCGTTGCTCTACCAACTGAGCTACCTGCCCGGCTCGTGCGGGTTGGACCGCGCACAGTTACGATTACCCTCGGCTAAGCGTCCTCGACCATGGTGCAGCGAGCTTGTCTCAGCGTCAAGAGAGAACTGCCCCCGGGACACGACAACGCCGTGGAACCGCTGCTAATCTACGATCGACGCGGAGGGTCGTCAAGAAGCGGGCTTGCCTGACGTTGGCGTGTTGGCGTGCCGGTGGTCCTATGCACGAATCGTCTAACCGATCGTCGAAATGTCAGGCGACCTTTGCGCACACCTTGTGTGCGGCGTCAGTGAGATCTTCCGCACCGATGAGTTGAGGGATGGCTGCCTCCGACAGGAGCGAGCGGGCGCGCTCAACGTTGGTTCCTTCCAGGCGCACGACGACTGGTATCTTGAATCCAAGTTCCCGAGCCGCTGCGATCAGCGCTTCGGCAATGGTGTCGCACTTGGCGATGCCACCGAAGATGTTCACGAGCACGCCGTTCACTTTTTCGTCTGAGAGGATGATCCTAAACGCTTCAATGGCGCCCTCTTTGGTGACTGATCCGCCGACATCGAGGAAATTGGCAGGTTGGCCGCCGTGCAGCTTGATGATGTCCATGGTGGCCATCGCCAGCCCCGCCCCGTTGACGAGACATCCAATGCTGCCGTCGAGCGCAATGTACGAAAGATCGTGCTGCTTGGCGCGCAGTTCGAAGGGGTTGTCCTCGGAGGGGTCGTGCATGTCCTGAAGCACTTTGTGCCGGAACAGAGCGCTGTCATCGAAGTTCGCTTTCGCGTCGATCGCAAGAATCTGACCGTCCGTCGTACGCACGAGGGGGTTGATCTCCGCCAGCGCGCAATCGTATTTGTAGAACACGTCGACCAACCCGGCGATGACCTTGCCTGCCGCTCGGATTTGCTGCTTGTCGGTCAGGCCTAGTGCTCGACACAGCGCCGCTGATTGAAACCCCAGCAGGCCGAGATGAGGATCCAGCCATTGCTTGATAATGGCAGACGGGTTGCGGGCCGCCACTTCCTCGATCTCCACGCCACCTTCGCGCGAGGCCATCACTACCGGACAGCGTTTCGCTCGGTCCAAAACGACGGCGAGGTAATACTCGGACTCGATATCCACGGCGGCGGCGATCAGAAGTTTCTTCACGACGATGCCATCAGGTCCGGTCTGCTTGGAGACCATCTTGTTGGCGAACATGAAGTCTGCCGCTGCTTGCACCTCGTCGGCGGTCTTACAAAGTTTGACGAAACCGGCCTTTCCGCGTCCGCCGGCGAAGACTTGCGCTTTGACAACGACCATCCCGCCGATCTTCTGATACGCTGCGGCTGCTTGGGTTGGGTTTTCCACGACTTGCGACGGCGGAACGGGCACGCCGGCGTCCGCGAGAAGCTGCCTGGCCTGATATTCGTGAATCTTCATCGCTGATCTGCGTCCTTTTTTAAGGTCTCGGCGGCGGTCCGTTCCGGGCCTGTCCGACGGTTGCGGGCTATTTTGGTCGGGATCAATCCGGAACGCAAATGGAATTGAGCGCGCGTGGCGGGCGGCGCGTCTCGCGGGTAGGATGCCGGTCGGTGGCCTGTGGCGTCTGTTCGCGGCGGGTTTTGACTGTAGATCACCGACCTGCGAGTTTTGGGAATTGCGGAATGAGTCCAACGGGCCTGGAGCCTGACGTCGTGTCGCTGCTCGTCTGCGACCAGATCATCACCGATCGGGTTACGGGCAAGCAATCGCTGATCGGCATGTTCAGTCGCATCCATGCGGCGCGGTTTCCGGCGACCCAGCCCCAACTCTGCGTCCACGTTGCGTTGACCGAGGGGCGGGGCAAGACGCCGCTGCTGATTCGGATCGTCGATTCGGAAGAGTCTAGGCCTCCGATCGTCCGCGGTGAGGGTGTTGTGGACTTCAAGGATCCACGGGCGGTTGCGAACCTCGCGCTGCAATTCTTCGGGCTGTCGTTTCCAACGCCGGGAGAATATCGCGTGCAATTGCTCAGCGATGGCACGCTGCTTCGCGAGGCGAAACTTCAGTTGGTGCAAGCTAAGCGGCCGCCGAAACCACCCGAGTCGCCCGCGCCGCCGGCAGACGATTGACCGTCACGCCGACGTAGCTAAAGTGCAAGGGGCTACTACGTCCGTAGGATGCATCGCCGTGGTGCGGTATGCCGGGCTGAACGAAACGCGATGAGGATTGGTTCGCCCGGTCACGCCGGGTTGAGGGTTGGATAGTTCAACGTGATGGATACGCATGCAAACAAAGAACACGAAAAAGGAGCGAGTCATGTCGTCGAACGGTGAAGATTTTCCGACCGTCATCGGCCCGGATGCGGTTTTCAAGGGTGATCTGAGTTTCGAAAAAGGCGTGAAACATCTTGGGCGTTTCGAGGGCACGATTCAGACCAAAGGGCACCTGGAAGTTGCCCAAGGTGCGAAACTTTCCGGTGATGTCGAGGCTGGCAGCATTAATGTGCATGGTGAGGTTCGCGGCAATCTCCACGCGGTAGGCAAGGTCTGTCTTGCAGAGACTGCCAAGCTTGAAGGCGATTTGCACACGGCAAAACTTGAAGTTGCCGAGGGAGCGGTCTTCGTTGGCAGGTGCGTCGTGGGGCCGAACGGCGTTCCGAAGGCGGGCGACGTCAAAGGACAACGGCCTGTTGCCAAGGACCAGGCTGCCGCGCAGCAGCCCGCCGGGAAGAAGCAGTAGCGGCTGGGATTGACAAGTGCAATGTCCAAGATCACGACGGTCCGGACCGGCGCGACCAAGCACGTGTGCTGCACGCACTGCGGCGGCGCGATCGAAGTCGCCAAGCGGGCTATGTCGGTCTTCTGTCCCCATTGCAAGCAACGGCTGATCCTCGAAGATTACAAGATCAAGACCTATCATGCGACGCGGTTATTCGCGACGTGCGGCGACATCATTGTGGAAAAAAGCGGCGTTGTGTCGGCAGCCATTCAGGTGATGAACCTTACGATTCGCGGGCAGGTTCGGGGCGATGTAAACGCCCGCGGATGCGTGCGGGTTGCGCGGACCGGCCGGTTGCGGGGCGACATTCGGGCACCCCGCCTCGTCGTCTCCGCCGGTGCGGAGTTGGATGGGTTTTTGCAAATCACGCCGGAAGAGTCACCGGAGCGAAGCACGACGGACGTGGGCGACGATGTCGGTTGATGCGACGTCGACATCGGGCACGTCTCCATCGGACACGCCCGTCCGCCTCTCAAGCCTGTCGATCTTTTTCCCCTGCTACAACGAAGAAGCCAACGTTGAACGGACGACCGAGGCTGCGTTGCGGGCGTGCCGACGATTCAGCGACGACTTCGAAATCATCATCGTGAACGACGGCAGCAAAGACCGCACCGGCGCGCTGGCGGATGCGCTCGCCGAAAAGTACGAGCAGGTGCTCGCGGTTCACAACAATCCCAACCTCGGCTACGGCGGTGCGTTGCAGCTAGGATTTCGGACAGCGTCGAAAGAATGGGTGTTTTACACCGACGGCGACGGGCAGTTCGATATGGACGAGATTGGTCTTCTCATCCCACTACTCGGGAGCTACGACATCGTCAGCGGATATCGAGTCGACCGTAAGGACTCGGCGGTCCGGATGATCAACGCCTGGTGCTGGACAACCCTCGTGAATCTCGTTTTCCGAATGCGGATTCGCGACATCGACTGCGCTTTCAAGATTTTTCCAAGGCGTCTGTTTGACGAGGTTGAGATGCAATCCACCGGGGCGTTGATCGACGCGGAAGTGTTGGCCCGCGCGACGAACCTGGGCTATCGCATTGGGCAGGTCGGGGTTCACCACTTCGCCCGCACGTCTGGCGAGCAGACGGGCGCGACTCTGCGCGTCATCGCGCGTGCGTTTCGCGAACTCTTTCAGCTTCGACGACACATTCGCGCGTCGGGAGCGAACGCCGAACGTCCCTCGAAACATGGTAGTTCTTGACACGCGGTGAGCAACGCTTAGGATCGATGCGTAAACACAATCTTGGCGGCTATTAGGAGGAATTGTTGATGCGATGGAGTGCATTGATTCTAGGGGTGAGCGGTCTAATCATATCGGGATGTCAGCAACCGGAGAAAAACCTGGAACCCGTCCAGAACGTTGCCGTCGATTATGGCACGATGCAACCCGATCTTTACGCCGCCGACGCAACCGAGACGTCGCCCGCTTTCACGGGCGAATCGCCCGACGAGCCGTTGACCCTTTCCGCCACGACGCCGCCCGACAGCCTCTCGACCGGAACGACCACGCACATCGTTCTCAAAGGAGACACGCTTTTCGGACTTGCTCGCACCTACTACAACGATGCGTCGCAATGGAGAGTCATCTTCGAGCGAAATTCATCAATCCTCGCAGATCCCGACAAGCTGCGGATCGGCCAGGAATTGGTGATCCCCTAGCGATGTCCGACGACGGCCGCGGTCGCCCGAGTCGTCCCGTCCAAGCCGCGCCTGCGAAGGAGCAGATTCTGCCGCAAGCGCGCCCCTTGCTGACGCGCGACTCTGAAGGAGGCGTCGTAAGAACGTCCTGAGAAACGGGTGGCCTGCTCTACACGTCGCGACAGCGCCGGCGAAACGCTTGCCCACCGACATTGAAGGACTTGTGTGCCGTGCCGCCAATCGACCTCGACACCCCGATTCAATTCGTTCGCGGGGTAGGCCCGATGCGCAGTCGCTACTTCGAAGCTCTGGGGGTTCGTACCGCGGGCGACTTGCTAGCCCACTTCCCTTTTCGCTACGAGACCATTCCCGCGTCGGTCCCCATTGGCGAGCTGTCAGCCGACCTCACTGCCACGGTAATTGGGGGTGTGGAATCCGTACGCAGCTCGGGCGGTCGGGGGCACCCAAGTGTGGTTGCCAAGCTCGTCGACGGGACCGGTCGATGCAGGGTTCGCTGGTTCAACGCCCCGTACATGGCCGACCGCATCCATCGCGGTGATACGTTGCGTCTCTCCGGTCGAGTCGGGCAGTACCGAGACCAGGCTGAGTTCGTCAATCCTCAGTGCGAAGTCATCTCCGACGACCGCGATCCTTTCGAAGACGATCACGAGCGAGTCGAGCCAGTCTACCCGGGAACCGGCCAACTGAGGTCGGCCACGATCAGTGGGATCGTTGCCAACGTTCTCGACATCACCGCCGGTAGCCTCGTGGAGTTCCTCCCCGAACGGCTGCTTGGCAAGCGAAGACTACCCCCGCGATGCGAAGCCGTTCTCAAGATGCATCGTCCGACGACTATGGACGACGTGAACGTTGCGAGGCGGCGAGTGGCCTACGACGAACTATTCCTGCTTATTGTGGCGGTGTTGTCCGCAAGGCGACACCGGTCGTCGGATCAATCAGGCCAAGCGATCCTCGTGAATGAGCACGTCGACGCCCGAATCCGACGGCGATTCCCGTTTTCGTTCACGCCCAGTCAGGACGCCGCCGTCGCGGAGATCACAGCCGACATGCAGACCCGGCGGCCGATGAATCGCCTGCTACAGGGCGATGTCGGGTCGGGAAAAACAGCGGTGGCGATCTACGCAGCGCTCGCTACGATCGCCAACGGCAGGCAGGTCGCCATGCTTGCTCCGACCGAAGTCCTGGCGGAGCAACATTATCACAAGGCGAAACAATACCTTGCCGGAAGTCGCGTCGCGATCGAATTGCTGGTCGGTGGGACGCGTATCGCGGAGCGTCGAACGGTTCTCGCCAATGCCGAATCCGGCACGTTGAATCTGCTGGTCGGCACGCACGCGTTGCTCGAGAAAGACGTCCAATTCAACGATCTAGGCCTTGTCGTCATCGACGAGCAACATCGATTCGGAGTATCGCAGCGTGCGACTGCGAGAGCGAAAGGCCTCACGCCGCATTGTCTGGTCATGACGGCGACGCCGATTCCGCGTACGCTTGCGATGACCTATTTCGGTGACTTGGACTTCACCACCATCGCCAAGCCGCCGGCGGGTCGGCAAACTGTGAGCACCCGGCGTGTCGCACCGGACGACCTAACCAAAGCTTGGGCATTCGTTCGCGATCGACTCGCCGAGGGAGAGCAGGCCTACATCGTTTACCCGGTTGTGGAGGAAAGTGAGACGCTCGACGTGAAAGCTGCCACCGTCGAATTCGAGCGTCTGCGCGACGGCCCGTTCTTGGGATGTCAGATAGGCCTGCTGCATGGTCGCATGAGTTCCCCTGATAAGTCAGCCGTGCTCGACGCGTTTCGCGGAGGTCAACTGGACGTCCTGGTCGCCACCACGGTGATCGAAATTGGCGTGGACGTTCCGAATGCCACGATCATGGTCATCGAAAACGCCGATCGCTTTGGATTGAGCCAGCTTCATCAACTTCGCGGACGCGTGGGACGAGGTGAGCGTCGGTCGTACTGCCTGCTCGTGGCCGGTGATTGCGGCGTGAAGGCGTACGCTCGGCTCGACACACTGTGTCGCACGCACGACGGATTCGAGATCGCCGAGGAAGACCTTCGGATGCGAGGTCCGGGAGAATTCCTCGGGCGTCGGCAACACGGCGATCTGGGGCTAAAGGCGGCTGATCTGTCCGTCGATTTGGATTTGCTGGAGGAAGCCCGCACAGACGCCGTCGAGATGCTCAATCTCGACGCAGACCTGAAGCTGCCCGAGCACGCCAAACTTCGTGACGAGTTGGAGCGGCGTTTCGGCCGGATATTTCCCTTGGCTCGACTGGCCCAAGCATGATTCCCGGCAGCGAAATCATTCATCATCCGAGCATCCGCCGGTGGCTGGCCGGCATGATGCTTGTTGTTCCGTGGATGGCATCCGTCGCGCTCTGTCTCGAGTACGGGTTCGACCACCCCGTCGCACCAATCGCACTCTTGCACATGATCCAGTGGTGGGCGGTCTGCGCCTATGTCCTCGGGACCGTGCTGGGTGTGTCTGGGGTCAATGTCGACCGTTCGTTTCTATCGCGCAATTGGCACGATATCGTTGCGGCAACGACGGTCGCGATTCTGTTCTGGCGACGACACGACGCGGCGGACATTTTGCGCTCCGTCGGATCAGGCTACACGGCGGCGGTTGGCACGCTTGCATGGTTGCGCTCGCAGGTGAGCAGTGAGCGCGAACGCTGGACCAGATCCGGTGAACGAGTTCGTCCGGGACAACTGCTGGTGACGAGCTTCGGCGTTGTCATCGTGCTGGGTGCGGTGCTGTTGGCCTTGCCCAAGGCGACGTCGGTCGATCGTCGAGAAAACGTGCACGAAGCCCCCTTCAGCCATGTCCTGAACAGTCTTTTCACCGCCACCAGCGCGACGTGCGTAACGGGGCTGGTGGTGTACGACACGGGCGAGCACTTTTCACGATTCGGCCAGGTTGTGATACTGATCCTGATCCAATTGGGCGGCCTGGGAATCATGATGTTCGGCAGTCTCTTTGGCCTGCTAACCGGTCGACAGCTATCGCTTCGTGAATCCCTCGTGCTGCAAGACGCCGGAAGTCACCACACCATCGGTGCAATGTCCAGCATGGTCCGTTTCATTGTCGGCGCGACGATTCTGATCGAATTGCTTGGCGCCGTCGTGCTGTACGATCTTTGGCCTACCTCCGTCACCGACCGTGGTGATCGAATCTTCTTGAGCGTTTTCCATGCGGTCAGCGCTTTTTGCAACGCGGGGTTCGCGCTTCAGTCGGACAGCTTGGTGTCGTTTCGTGGGGCGTGGCGGGTTTACGGCTGCATCATGCCGCTGATCGTGATCGGAGGGCTGGGGTTCCCCGTGTTGTGGGATCTGCAAGGTTCATTCCGAGACCGGCTGAGACGATGGTGGCCGACGCGTCGCGGTGACGGTACCGTCCGCCGGTCGCGACGCGGACGTCGATACCATTTGTCGTTGCACACCAAGATCGTCCTCGTCACAACCGTGATCTTGATCGTCCTTCCTACGATCGCCATCTATGTCTTTGAGAGCGTCTCTCCAGGCGGAGGGAGCGAGGCGGGTGCGGCGAGCATGGGGCGAATGTCACCGACGGCGCGAGCTTGGGCATCATTGTTTCAAGCGGTGACCACGCGCACTGCCGGCTTCAACACTGCGGATTTGAGCACGGACGCGGTCTCTCCCGCGACAACGTTCTTGATGTGCTTGCTGATGTTCATCGGCGGATCGCCGGCGTCCACCGCGGGCGGCGTCAAGACGGCTGCCGCTGCCACACTGGTGCTCGCGGTCCTGTCCACGCTTCGCCGGAGACAACGAGTCGAATGTTTCAACCGCACGATCCCCGACCTCGCCGTACAACGGTCAGCCGTGTTGGTCATGGTGATGTTCGCTGCCGTTGCGCTGGTCACGTTGGGATTGTGTCTCACCGAGTCATCCACGCTGGGTGAGGTTCTCTTCGAGTCAGTGTCAGCATGTGGCACGGTGGGGTTGTCGCAGGGTTTGACGCCGCATTTGACCTGGGGCGGCCGGGTCATCATCATTACGGCGATGTTCGCGGGACGGTTGGGCCCGCTAACGCTGTTGGTCGTGTTGGCGGGACGCGGCGGGGGTGGTCGCTACGACTATCCTGAAGAGCAAATCGTCATCGGGTAGGATGGTACGGCGTATGGGAAAAACCGATGTACAGCGGTTCGCGGTGATCGGGCTGGGAAGGTTTGGCGAGAGCTTGGCCCATTCGCTGATGGCTGCCGGGGCGGAGGTCATCGGCATCGATTGCGACGCTTCGGTCATCGAGCGACTCCGTGACGAAGTCACGCTAGCGGTCCGGCTGGACAGCACCGAAGTCGACGCGATGCGGGCACAGGGTATCGATTCGGTTGATGCAGCCGTGGTCGGCATTGGTCAGGATTTCGAAGCTGCCGCCCTAACCGTCGCGACGCTCAAAGTACTTCCGACCGCCCGAATCATCGCGCGGGCGCAAACCGAGACTCAAGCGCGGGTACTCGCCAGCATCGGCGCTGATGAGGTCGTTCGCCCGGAAAAGGAGTCAGCCACGCGCTGGGCACACCGGCTGACCATGCCCAGCCTCTCTCGCTACGTTGAATTGGGTGAAGGACACAGCTTGGTCTACATCACCGCGCCAACGCCCTTTCAGCACAAAACGCTTGCGCAACTGTCCTTGCGCCATCATTACGGCGTCAACTTGGTGGCCATCCGCCGCACGATGTCCGTCCGAACCGGTTCCGACGACGCGGTCAAGACATCACAGGTCATCTCGGTTCCGGACGCAGACACGACCATCCTGCCCGACGACGTGCTCATCCTGGTCGGGTCCAACGAATCGCTTGGCGAGCTTCCACACGATTGACCCGTCGGCCCCATCGCACGCCGCGGGCGACCGACCCTCAACGAGGTTCTCGTAGGCACCATTCGCCACAAAAGTTCCCACCGTTCCGTCGGCTATTCGATCAGACCCACGTCACAAATGACCGATAACGCAAGGGAAAGGTTTGCGCCCCTCGCGGGTAGGTCAGGCGATTCATGGCCGGCGCATGGCAGGTTGCGGGACGTTGCGGACATCGGAATGGTAGGTGAATCTGAGATGAATTTCGGCATCATCGGCGATCAATGGTGGACGGCGGCTTGCGAAGCGACCGGTCGTTCCTATGTGCCTCTTCCGCCTGCGGTCCAACCCCCTGCCCACCCTTACTCGCCCGACCTGGGCACGCGTTCCGAGATCGGTCCGCGATGGCAGGCTGCGCTTCGTGACCAGCCGGCGGACGCACTCTTGGACAATGGCGGAGCGGGGTTGGCCTTCATTCCCGACCCCGAGACCCCTACCTCGGTGAAACTGCTGCACGAAATCTGCGATCTGCCGCTGGCGTCACACCTGATCGACCCTTTGGTCGTCGTGTTTGAAGCGTTGCCGACGGGGATCGTCTGGCAGGCGTTGCAATCTCAGAAGTGGCACAAATTCGTCTGGGACCGACCTCAGACGATCGAATTGCAGCAGTTTGGTGTACCCAACGTGCACTATCTTCCCATGGCTGCCTGGGATCGACCGTACAACACTGACCCTGTCGACGTGAAGAATCAGAACCTCGTGTTGTCGTTCGTGGGTGGGCAGAACACGTCGTTCTTCGGGCCGAAGCGCAGTGCACCGACAGACAGACTCTTGCCCGCTGCGTTGGCGTTGGGGGTTCGCAGTGATCTGCCGAACATGTCATATTTCGAAGCGTATTTCGACCTCTACGGTGTGGCTGCGCTTCCATCGAAAGATGCGGATCTGCCGTCACGGATTCAGGCTGTCGCGGACTACTTCAACACGAAGGTGTTTTACAACGCCCACCTGTGCATCAAGCAGCGTGATCGATTCGTGCTATTCCTCAAACGGAAACTGGGGGACGTGTTCACACTCATCGGCGACCGGTGGGACACCGCGTATGGCCTGCGCTGCCAACCCAAACTTCCGACGACCGAAGCGTACCTGGATCACTTTCGCACGACGGCCATCAATCTGAATTTCGTCAACGGCAACTCGGAAAGCGGGTTGAACATGCGGCATTTCGAAATCACCGCAGCCGGCGGATTCATGATGTGTTATCACACCGCCGAGATTGACGACTTCTTTGAAGTCGACTCCGAATGCGTCACGTTTCACAATGAGAAAGAACTCCTCGAAAAGGTACGGTACTACCTCGACCACCCGCAAGAACGCGTCGACATCGCGCATCGAGGCCAACAACGAACCCTCCGCGAACACCTCTACAGTCACCGTCTGGAAACCATCCGCAACGCACTGACCGCAACGGACGCCGTCGATCCGAAAATCGTCGCAGCCGATCCGGTGGTCGTGCCCTAATCCGCATACGCCGATTCGACCATCCGCGTACGATCCGCGTTCGGCTACATCAGGCGGCGCGGTGACGATCTCGCCTGTATCCTTCGAGGTTCAGAATTGACATGCCTCGAACCGATATCACCGATGCCACGTGTTTCATGGGCAGTTGTGGGTAGTAACGGAAATCAACGACGGTGGAACCACGCGAGTACACAACGCTAAAGGCGTACGAAGACTGGTACTGGTGGTATCGGGCGGAGCGGGAGTTGCTGATCGAGACGGTCGATCGACTCGGCGTTCGGGCCGGTGGAAAGCTGCTGGATGCCGGCTGCGGCAGCGGGCGAAATGCCGAGACGCTGTGTCAACGTCTTGGCCTTACCGGCTTTGGCGTGGACGTATCCGAGCACGCAGCCGCCTTGTGGAACGGCGAGCGCAACGTCCGTCGCTGTCTCGGGTCGGTGAATCGCCTGCCGTATGTGGACAACAGCTTCGACGTCGTCGTCAGCGTCGACGTTCTGGAATGTCGTCAGGTCGATCCGGCAGTGTCTTTCCAAGAGATGGCCCGCGTCACGCGCGAAGGCGGACACGTCGTTGTGTTCGCGCCGGCGTTCCCGTTTCTTCTGTCCCGCCATGACGTAGCGGTGCACTCGGTACGGAGATTCCGTCGCCCGGACATGCGACGGCTGGCCGATTCTTCGGGGCTTGCGGTCCGGCGTATGACTTACGCATTCGCCGCGTTCTTTCCGGCAATCGCAAGCATCAAGCTAGCCCGTCGCATCAACCTGCCCAAGAGCGGAGCCGCCGCGCGATCGGATCTTGAACCGTTGCCGCGATGGCTGAACCGGTGTTTGCTCTCGATCGCTCGTATGGAACACCGCGTGACGCGTCATGTCGACGCACCGTTCGGGTCCACCGTCGTCATGGTCGCCACCAAAACGCAATGACAGCGAGACACGTTCATCCTTGGATTTCGGAGAGACGTTGATGACGGTCGCTGTCATGGTCACCATCGGGTTGTTGCCGATCTACCTCATGTTGCGCTCCGCGTTTTGGCGACTGCCGCTGCACGTTGACACCGGCTTCTACGTATCCAACCACACCGTCGCCACCGGGCGGATTCGGTTTTCCGAAGGATGGAACGCCCACTTCGCCGGCTGTAGCAAGGTCGTACCGGAACTTTTCTACAGCGCCGTTTACCTCCTCTGCGGGCGCGTGCAACGTTCACCCCGAGCCAGCCGTCGCCTGTCGTACAAATACGCCGCCCGGTTCTGGGCATCGCTGTTCAACTATTTGACCGCGATCGTGGTGGGCGTGCTCGGGTTTCAGCTATCGGGCGGCGATCCCAGGTTTTACTACGCAGGCCTCATCGTGTTCGCACTTCTGTCAAGTGAACCACAATACGGCGTGTACTTCGAGTGTGGCGAACTGTTCGCAATGTTGCCCAACGTTGTGTCGGTCACCATGCTCCTGGTCGGCGTCCAAACGCAAGACGCATGGTGGATCGGTGCAGCCGCGATGATCTGGTCGGCCGAGGTGTACTTCGTCAAGCTTAGCTCAGCCATCGCCATGGCGATCGTGTTCGGCGGTGCAGCCTTGCTCTTGCCAGTCTCCTGGTCGGCCATCTTGATCGGGAGTGGTGTGTCGACACTCCTGTACATCGGCTGGATCGTCTACAACGGGCGCAATCCGATCGGTCTGCTCTTGGCGCTAGGACGTCACGAACGTTCCTACGGTCAGGCGTTTCAATGGCGGTCCATCGTCACGCGACTGAAAGAGAAAGCCCGCTGCGTCGCAAGGACCATCGGACGGCAGCCGCTCGTGCCCGGTCTGGCGGGCGTGGGGATCATGCTCACCACGCAGGACGACATCCTTCTGGTGCTCTATCTGCTTGGCGTGTCCGCCGCGTTCGTGTTTCAGGCGGCTGACGTCTGGTACTACCAGGTTCCGCTACTTCCGCCGGTCGCCTTGATCGCGTCCTCCGCAGTCGTACTGATGGCGTCGTCGGGACAAGTCGGTATCGTCCTCCTGATCGGCGCGGCTGCGATCTGGATCACGCACAACTCCTTCCGTGCCGCCATGCTCGACGTTCATCGATTGAACGTTTGGTGTTGGGGTGGACATCGGCCGGACGCCGAGATCGCGACCGACGTCGCATTGGAGGACATGGCGAGCGAATGTTCGGACATGGTGAAGGGACGTACGCTGTTGGTGTACGGTCCGTACAATCAGGCATACGTACTGTTCGGAGCGAGCTACATCACGCCGATCGTTGCTCCCGAGTTCTACATGGACGACGTGTCACCCGGTTGGCAGCGAACCTTAAACACCCGGCTGGTCGATTCCCCCGCGGAGTTCATTCTCGACACGTCGAATTCATTCAATGCAACGGTCGCCCGTGGATCGCTTGGTTTGGATTATCGCCTGACGCACGTGTTCGACGACCGACTCAGGCTATACGAACTCGGTCGCGTGTCGCCGCCGACTGATGGCTACCAGAACGCCCTCACCTACGAGCCACAGTGCAGGCGTGCCCTCCAAGATGAAGAACGACGCGCCGGCCCGGGCTTGGTCGTTGAACATCGATTGCCCCACTCGCCCGAAGCATCCGCCGAGTCGGCCGAGCAGTCCGTCGCGTTCGACGAGCTGCTCGAGTCGCTCGCCGCTGCGGGGTACCGGCGCGTCGGTGTCTATGGCGCTGGCCGATTCACCATTCGACACCGAGATGCGTTGGATCGGTCCAGAATCCCGATTGTCGTCTTCATGGACGATCGACCGGAAAGGTACGGCGGGACATTCCTCGGCAGGCCGATTTGCCGTCCGCAAGACGCCGCTTCACACGACGTCGACGCAGTCATCATCTCGACGGATCGCTTCTTGGACCCCATGCTGGCCCATGCACGGCAAACATGGAAAGACGGCCCGGAGGTGTTCGTCGTGGGCCAATCAACTGACATTATTCATAGAAAACCCGACCGAAGACGTCAGACCAACATCGCATCGTCCGTGTCATCCTGACGGAATCGCGTTACCGGCCTGCGTTGAGTTTCCGATCGAACCTCGGCTTGTGTTCTGCCGGCCTCACCTTCGAAAGGCGGCCCGCGCCCCAGCGGTTGATCAGAAATCTGCACCTCCCCGCAATACACGCTGATCGAAAGCGATCTAGTCCATCATGTTCGCGCGATCGCTGGGTGCGACGAACGCGGGGTGATCGTCCGTTAGGGAATCATCTTCACGCCAACGGTCGATGTGGAACTCCATTTCCGCACCTTGAGCAGGCCAGCGCAACCGAACCAGGTGTGGCAACATTGCACCGGTCGAGATCGGGCGATATTGGTCCAGCCAGGACGACAGCGTGATGCGTCCTTCGCGGTCTCGAAAAACGATGCGGCGGATCAATCGTGGCGGTTGTCGGTCGAGCCAGTACTCGCATTCGATGACGTCGCGTTCGCCGTCTTCGGAGATCGAGAGCAACTGTTGATAGTCGTCGACGACACGCTGGGCGAACCTGTGATTGGCCAGTCTGTTCAGCCCGAGGGCTTCGACAAGCTGGTCGGCGTGCACGGGGATGTTCCCCGCCAGATTGGGTTCCTCGTCTCCGCGTCGTCCTTCGATGGCCTGCTCTCGCGGCCGACGGACCCACATCCACCACTTGGTCGGGTTCATTCCGACGCGAAGTTCGTCACCGCTGAGGGCGTGTTCCATCACAAACCGCAGGTGGTCGGGAGGCCGGACGAGCAGTTTTGCCTCCAGGTCATACCGTCGCCGTACGCCGCGATCGTCGAGAAAATAGCCCCGGGCTGACCCGCGGGCGCGAAGGGCGCTATGGACCTTCGAGGCGTTCGTTTCGATCAAGTGGATAGCCTCAGCCATCGGCGTGAAGATCGGGGCAGGTCTGGGTTGGGGACATCCACAGACGATCAGAAGAAGACACGGCAACGTTGACGCAATGACTCGCTGCACGAAACGCGATCTGACTGACGCGTGAGACGTTTGTCTGCTGAGAATCGGGCCTGAATGTTGCCCGTCGACACCGAAGTTGCGGATTCGCCCCGGTCGTGGTCGGCCTCGCGTCATTCCTCAACGTCCTGCAGACGCTGATCCTCGACATCGTCGTCGAACTGTCCTGCGTCGGCATGCAGAACCGATCCCAATTGGCGGCTGACCGTTTCGATTTGGTCGTCGGTTAGTTTGGGGTTGATGACGGTGTGCTCGGTCTTGTCGCGCATGAGTCGCATGCGCCAAACCTCGAGTTCGCCATCGTTGATGGTTTCGTCGTACTTGAGCAATCGTTTACGCATCAGGATGAGCGCGAGTACAAAACGGAACTGCTGACGGACGCTCTCCTGTTCGTTCTTGAGGCGAACGAAGAAGTCGATGAGCACGTCGTCATCGACGAGCAATCGCTTCTTCTTAGGTTTTTGGTCGACCGGCATGTGCGACAAGAAGGTGCAGAAGGCGCCTTCTGGCATCTTGTCCCACGCCTCGTCACAGTAGTCTTCGCGGCGAAAACCTTCTCCGTCTTCGAACAAAACGACGTGAAAGGTCTCGCCGGGCTTGAACGGACGACCGGTCTTCACGCACGTTCCGCCGCTTCGATCAACTCGCCAGTCTACCACGCAACACTCTCCGTATGGCTTTCAGTAGTGTCGAACCTCACCGTTTCCCAAGACCGAGCCGAGACCGTCACGAAGCAATCCGAGAACCTGTCACCTTGTGCGAAAGACAGGCCAACTTGGCAGCAAGCTGAAAGGTCGAAACTTTGATCATCGCGCAGCGAATGCGGCTGCGGGGGTGTCGTACACCGGGAGCAACGCCGCGAGCTTGGTGACTTCGAGCATTTCGCGGATCGCGCCGCTCGGCGATGCCAAGCACAGCACGCCGTTGTGTTTGCGGGCACGCAAGTAGGCCGCCACCAGTCCCCCCAAACCGAGCGAGCAAATGAATTCCAAGTTTTCCAGGTCGATGACCATCTTCGCCGGCTTGGACTCGTTCGCATCGAGCAACGCTTGGTTAAGCTTGTCGCACAAATCCATCGACGCGCTACCGGAAAGGTAGATCACGACGCCCGCGTCGCACTGTTCAACAGCGATCTTGAGCGTGTCGGTTGTATCCATGGCGTCTCCTCAGCGGTTGTGCTTGACCAGGTAAACCTCCGCACCATCCTTCCGATATTGGACCTCGTCCATGTACGCCCGCATCAGCATGATTCCACGTCCTGTCGGAAGGGACAGTCGATCCGGACTTGTTGGGTCGGGCACTTCGCCCGGCAAAAACCCCGGCCCGTCGTCTCGTATGATGATGACCGCACGTTCGGCGTTGACCGCATACCGAATACATATTTGTTTGGACTGGTCGCCCGCGTTGCCGTGTTTGACAGCGTTGGTCATCGCTTCTTCAAGGGCGAGTTTGATCGCGAATCGTGCGTCCTGACAATATCCACAATGTTCGACATCTTTGAGGATTTCCTGCTCCGGCGTTTTGGCGTCGTGAAGCGTGCTCGGGATCGTAATCTCTCGGAAAGTCGCTTCGTTGTCAGGATTGGGGTGGGCCATCAGTGTGTTTTGCGAACCATCGTGCGGGCGTCAGATCGGTCGTGGATCGCCAACGAGACACGACCACGGGCATTGGTCGGGTTAAAAGGTGGCGAGTGCTTCTTTCGTCGTCCCGTGGATTTCGAAGAGTTTGTTCAGCCGCGTGATCTTGAACACCTCGAGAATCTGACGGTTGATATTGCACAGCTTGAGCGTTCCCTTGCGCTCTTTCACCAACTTGTCGAGAGTGATCAACATCCCGAGAGCTGCGGACGACAGGTGATCCACGTCCTCAAAATTCAGCAACAGGCGAATCGACGGCGAAGACTCCGCCACCGCGCGCAACTGGTCACCAAGCTCGGAAATCGACAACTCGTCGAGTATCTTTCGCTCAACGAACCGGACGATGTCAACGCCCTCCTGTTGAGTCACCGTAATGTGCGTTTCAGCTGCCGCCATTCACCATCTCCTTTGATGATCCCCGCTGACTGAACCTTAGCATCATCCCGGCCTCCCGTCGACCCCGGGTCAGGGGGCCCGTGCGCTCGCGCCTAGCGTCGCCCCTCCGGCCGGGTAACCAACCCTAATGACCACTATTGTAGCGCGGGTACGGTAGTTCGATCAAATCGCGTCGTCAATCGCCGCCGAGAGACTCGCGAATGACGCAAAACGCCTCCGCCGCTTTCATTCCTACGGTGCTTCCTCGCCATCGCGCCAGCGCCGAAACCGACTCGATCGAGCGTGACGACGGAAACGGCTGAACTTGGGATTGATAACACTTCAGCGCGTCGAGCTTGGCTGACAGATGATCCGAGACGTCAATGAACATCTGCGGCGCGAACACCGGCTCGATCCCCGCAGCCGTCCAGTGAGTCTCCGACACTGTTTCGTAGGCCAGAATCTTGCGCACCGGAGGTCGACCGGCCGCAGGTCGAAGCGCGACCATCGACGCATCGAAGACCTGCCGATGATCCTCGTGACGATCGGCGGCGAACGGGATGAACACCCACTCCGGTTCGACCGACGACACGAGTTTCTCAAACGTGGCGTTCAGTTCGTGCTCGGCGAGCGCGTGCAGCTTGGTCACGGGCAGGTCCAGGAACTCAATCGTTCGCGTGCCGAGAATCTCGTTGGCAGCCCTCGCCTCTCTGCGCACCTGATCGACCTGCGACGTTGGAAACAGCGGCTCCCAGCCCTTTGTTACGATGGCAACGGTGACATCGTCGCCGGCGGCGGCCAAGCGATGGATCGTTCCGCCAACGCCCAGCACTTCGTCGTCCGGATGGGGAGCAATGACCAACGCACGCATAAGATTACTCTCGATTCTCGCAATCCGTTCTTTATCACCGCGGCCAGGTCAATCGAACCGCGCGATCCGCCAACCTCGCCCGGCGGTTCTACGTGAATTGTCCTCCGACCTCAACCACATCGTCAACCCTGCGACCCTCGACCAGTTGGACCTCGGTCAGCCACAAGCAGCCGTCACCTGTCGAGACCAAGACACCGCGCGCCGCATCAACATCGAGGATGCGCCCGGGGATCCGTCCCGATCGCTGCGAGGGATCGTCGGCCGGCAACGCTCGCCAGACGATCAGCTTCTGGCTTTGCCAATGCGTGAATGCGCCGTGATACGGGCGTCCTGCGGCGCGGATCAGCCGGTAGATGTCAATCGTGGGAGCGTTCCAGTCGATCACGCCGTCTTCAGCGGATCGCTTGGGGTAGTATGTTGCGGCTGATTCGTCTTGAGGCCGACGCGTCAAGCAGCCCGATCGAATGGCTGGCGCGAGTTCGGTCAAGACGTCCACAAGCGTCCTGTTGGTGCGGCGGATGAGATCTTCAGAATAGTCGTCCGGCAGAAGGGGCACGGGGCGCTGAGCGATGATGTTACCCGCGTCGGGTTTATCCGTGAGGAAGAACAAACTGACGGCGGGCTGGGCGTTGCGGAGGATCGTCCATGCAACGGGAGCGCGCCCACGACCTCGCGGGAGCATGGTGGGGTGAAAGCCTACACCACCTTCGGATGCGATGCTGATGAGGTTTCGGGGTACGAGTTGCGACAGTCCAATGACAAAGAGCAGGTTCGGCCGGTGGGATGTCAGGAATGACTCAACAGCGCTTTCGCTGACGCGAACAAACGAGTGGAACGGTCGGTTGGCAGCAGCGGCGACCGTTCGGAGCGATTGGTAATCACAGATCGCGTCGCGCTGCGATTCATCCACGCCGAGCACGCATGTGATCTCGACGCCAGCGTCAATCAGTGCTGTCAGGGCTGCGTGACTCGAACTGACACTGCCCATGAGCGCGACGTTCACGTCAAGACTCTCCATTCGAACGCACGTCGTTCGTTTGTTCCAACCGGGAGCCAGTGGGCGACCCCGTTGAGAAGCGACTTTCGTGAAACGGCCTGCAAAAGCGACGCTCTCCCAGCGCGATCACCGCAAGTGTTTTCATCGCGATCGCGACGTCCATCAGAAACCCGTGGTGGTGGACATAGTACACATCGTATTGGATCCGCTCGTCCCACGGGATCGACGTGTTGCCGTGCACTTGCGCGAGGCCTGTCAGGCCCGGCCGGACAAGAAGGCGTTGTCGCTGAAATGCGTCGTAGCATTCGGTCTGTTCAGCCAACGTCGGGCGAGGCCCGATGATCGACATGTCGCCGCGGATGATATTGAGCAGTTGCGGTAACTCGTCGACTTTGGTGCGTCTCAGCAGTCGGCCCAGCGTGGTGACATCCGGGTGGTCAACGCTGATGATCTCCGTCGGGTTGGGCGATCGGCCGCCCGTCATGGTGCGCAGTTTGAACATTCGGAAGGGTTTTCCGCAGCGTCCCGTACGCGTCTGCACAAAAAAAGCCGATCCGCGACTCGTCACTTTGATGAGCACGATGGCTGCGACCAGCACCGGCGACGTCACCGCCAGCCCAACGGTCGCGAGACCTACGTCGGCCAGCCGTTTGAGGCCGCCCGCCCACACGCCGCGCGCAATGTAATCCGAGTCTTCGGTCATCCGTGACTTCCGCAGGCAGGCGGTCGGCCAACCTTCTTGTCTCCATCTTCGCGGCGTCTCGTGTGATCGGCAAGTCTTGAATCGACACGACCGTTGATCTGCCCAGCGGAGTCCGATCCCCGAACCCGTTTCTGACGCTTGACGGTTGCACCCTAGAAATGAAACTGTCGCCTGTACGCAGTGAGCGCCCGGGTGTCAGCGAATGGAACGCAAGCTCAGGCGGGCGGGCGTTCCACGAGTGTTCGTCCAAAAGTAGTCGCTTGTTCCCCGGTGAAGCGGCTTGCCCACATCCACGACGATGATACAGGTTTGTTCGATCTCGTCGAGACCGAACTTCAGCTGCAGATCGACCACGGAAATGACTTTGGCCTGCAGGTTGACGACACTCGTCGCGGTGGCACACCGGGTCGCACCGTCCATCGACCATTGGGCACACCGGCCGTGGAATCCGCCTCGCGATCTCAAGTAGTAAACAAAATCTCCGTATCACACGTTGTCACGGACCGCAGCACGGATCGATGCCCTTGAACACATCAAGCACGGCGAAGAGATCGAAGAGATTGAGCGTTGCGTTGCCGGAACACGGTTCGAGATCCATTCGGTCGAATGTGCAGTTTCCCGTAAAGATCCCGGAGAATCCATCCAAAATGCAGAATAGATCGAAAAGGTTGACCGTGCCGTTTTTATCGACATCACCGTAGATGTTTGGCGTGTTCGCACATACCGATGCGACGCACTCGTCGAATGTGCAGATGCTTCCGTCGTCACAGTCGGCGTTCACAGTGCATGGGGGAGCGCAGAAGTAAACGCTCACGTCGTCGACATACCAGCCGGCCACGCCGTTGCACCCGTCCATTCCCAGTTCGAACCTGATTCGGATATCGTCACCACCCGAGACCAAACCCGTCAGATCAATCTGTGACTGTCCCCACGAGCCACTGTTGCTACCGCCGTCAGCTCCGCTGAACGCTTCTTCGCCGCCGAGTGGGTTTGTGTTGCCTCCGCCTGCAGTAATCAGCGTCGTGTTGTACGGGTTGAAGTTGAAAGCGCTCGAGGGAATAACGGCAAACGCTCCGCCATTGACGCTCAATTTCACGTTACCGCCGTCGAAGCCGGCTTCAGTAGCGGTCCAATGGTCGAACTTGACTCGCGGTTCGACCACTGTGAGAGGAATGGAGATGACCGGGCTGTCGAGGAAGAGTGCGCCAGTTTCGTCATCAGCACCGCAGTCGCCCAAAACGGGGTCAGCCACGAACATCGCCGAACCACTGCGTCCGGCTGGTATCGTGCCGACGATTGCCCAATCCGCAGTATCAAACGTTGCCGGGTTAATGACCGATCGCGTGCCCATGGTCCACCCCGCCAATCCCGCCTCCCAGTCTTGCGATAGCATGCTGTTCGTCGGTGTGCCCGAGCAGGGATCGGGAGGATTGGGGGCGAGTAGCGTCGTGAAGTTGCAAAACGTCGGATCGGTACGAAGTTCGATCGCTGCAACCAAGTCCGCCACGGCGGTGCAGTCCGCCGGCGTGAAAACTTCGGTCGAATTCACCGGAACAGGCGTGCTGGTGCTCACCGCCGTTAGTGTTTGTCCGATGAGATCGGTGCAGGACTGTTCCAGTGCATCGGCATGGTCGGCGAACCCGCTAAACGGGGTTTGGTAGACCGATTCCGCTCGCCAGTAGAGATGCGTTGCCTTCGTCAGACCAAGTGCAGGAATCGTCTTGCCGTTGTACGTACCGCCATCCACAAGCAACGCGAAGCCATGGTTGGGAATGCCGGAGTTGGTATGCACTCCGCCGCTGTCAGAGTCGGCAGGTCCGCATTGATAGAAGCTTGCGTCTGTCACCTTGCCGGGATCGCCGAAACAGTTCGGATTCCACATGTCACGGATGGATCCGCCGAACGCCGTACTGTCTTCGCCGACAAGCCACCGTATCGAGTTGACTGAAGATGCCAGCAAGCGAATGTCAGCGTTGACCGTCGTGGACAACAACTCGTTCTTGATAATGCTGCCGTTGCTCTGTCCAATGAACACGCTGGGGATCGTCACTGGCCCCGTGCCGCCCATGCCCATCACGCTGTCGCCTTGATTGTTCACGACGACCACACCGACCGCCCCGGCGGCCGCGGCATTGTTGACTTTGATTACGAACGAACATTGACCACGGTCGATCAGCGCGATATTGCCCGGCGTAAAACCGATCAGCGCCTGACACGCGTCCGTCACGCTACCCGCCCCGGCTTCGTCGTCACCATCGTTGACGAACTCGACGTTTGCGGTGACGGTCACTGGTGGCGATGGGTTAAACTGAGCACCGCCGACCGGGTAGAGGCCGCCAATGCTTGCGGGCGTGTTGATCTCGAACTCCGGCGGTGGGCTGCCGCCGAGCAACGAGCAATCGCCCGGCGATCGCACCACGTCCGGGCTATCCGTCCCCGCGCCATTGAGGATATCCACGATCTCGCCGAAAATATCCGAGTAAGACTCATTGAGCGCCCCTGATTGCCATTGATATATTAGATCGTGGGTCGATTGCGTGTACGCGTGACTCCACTCGTGGGCGACGACATCGTCGCTGGTAACGCCGAGGCAAAAATTGGTAAAAGCCCCGTTCCAATTCGCGTTCGGACACGAAAGGGAAGAACTGTTGTTGACCGCGCGCATTAAGCCGTCAAACCCGTCCCACGAAAGAAACGTGCCCCCGCTGACCCCCGCGACAAGATTGTAGATGTCTTCCGTGGCGTCGATAATGCCGTCCACGTCCGCGTTGCCGAACGGCAGCGCGTCGCCCTCCGTCCAAATCAACGTAACGCCACTGAGGCTACCTTCGTAAACCCGCCGACCGATGGCGTCGTGAATGCCCGTGACTTGATCGACGATCCGACCGTTGTGCGCGTCCACCATCACAAACTCGCGTACATCAACGTCGTTGGTCACTTCCACTCGACGGATCAGATGATTCTCACCGGGTACGCGGCGGGCAAGATTTGTTCGGAACACAAAGAGATCATTCGCTGCGATGCGCAGGGGGGTCGCCGGTTGCTTCTGCTTTTGGACAGCCTGCATCGCGATCGATCCGGCGGCGGCGGGAGTGATCGTGGGGACCACGCTGACCTTGATGTTGGGCACGAATGTACCATTGACCGCCGTCACGCGACCTTGGGGGTCCGTGTGCACGCGAAGTTGAGCGCCGAACACCGGCACGCCGTCATGAATCTGTTCAAACGTCGTGTGGGTGTTCTGCAGACGATCGGTGACCGCCTTGCCCAAACGAAGCTGTGTCTGGGGCGATGTGACGCCGAACACCGGTCCATACTCGGAGAAAAAATCGAGCGGCTGAGGCTGCGCGATGCCGGGGCGAGGCTGCATGCGAATGGGACCGCCTCCCGTTGCGGTCACGAAAGTCGCGACGCCAGTGGCGGGAGAGGTACGAATGTCGAGGTTCTTGGCAACCGGTCCCGCAGCCATGACGGAGGTGCCGAGCGTCAGACCGATCGTCAAAGCGCTCAGAAGGCGTCTCCCTACGGACCGAGCAGGTTTCGCAGCATATCCCAACCGAATGAGGTTAACTCTCAGCGTCGGATTTCGAAGCAATGTATCATCTCCCCATGGGCGACCCGCAGACGCACGATCACCATGCACTCCGCGACCTCGCCGAATTGGAACGAACGGATTCACACATGCACCCCTTGCCGTCCGAGTAGATCGTCCGGCCCAAAAGATGCAGCCTTTGAAGCTACCCCACGCGCATCGTCCGAAATGATAGCGTATGGGTGTCAACTTTACAATGACAAACCTCTCCAAACTCGACAACTCGGCTTACACTGAGGCGGGATGCAGCGCCGCGCCGTCAGATTCGTGCAACGGTGGTGACGTTTCGTGCCATCCTCAGATTGTGAGCACGTCTCGTGGTGTGCCCGTTTTCTCGCAACGTCTTCTGACCGCAAGGGTTGCACTTTGACGACAAAAAACTTTGCAAATGCCTAAACGCAAACGGCCAGACGGGTATCAGTAAGTATGAAGCCGACAGGTGGAGACACGACAACGCAAATCGTTTCGCGCGTTGGGTCGTTCGGTAGGACAGGATAAGCCGTGGTTCAAGCGGGCGGATCCAACAAGCGGCGAACTCTGGTCGACGCCGACCGACGAAGACTGGTGCAGCTCGCCTACCGGTTCGTTTGGAACAAGGCGGATGCCGAAGACGCAGTGCACAATGCATGGGTCATTGCGACACAGAAAGGGGATCAGGTTCGTGACCAGACCAAATGGTGGCCCTGGATGGCAAGAATCGTCGTGCGGCAATGCCTCTTGGGACACCGGCGAGACGGCACGAGACTCCGACGCGAAGCGGTCTTTGCGCAGCGTCGCGATGCCCGTCCCGCCGAGCACGACGATTCGGCGGCCACCGCAGAGCGGGCGAGCGTCATACGTCGGGCGATCGACCAGCTATCTCCACAGCAGCGTGCGGCTGTCACGTTGCGACATCTCGAAGGGATGGCCTACTCGGAGGTCGCTGCGATTCTTGGCACATCAGAAGCGACCGCCCGCACCCACGTACGAAACGGACGAGAAGCCATGCGAACTTCCATAACGAAGGCCCATCCCGAGGTGTCGCCGTCACAAGCTCGGTCAGACAAAGGGAGGCAACCATGAGCTGCGAGCGTTGGCAAGAGTTGATTCAAGATCGTTGTGACGACGACTTGCGCGGGGCTGATGGCGTCGCGCTCGATCGTCACCTCGCATCGTGCCCGCCCTGTCGCGCGTATGCAAATGAACTTCGGTTCGTCGTCGAAGGCCTGACGGAACTGCGAGGACTGTCGACCCTCGACGCACTGGACAATCACATCGAGATTCCTCGTCCCTGGCGACGAACCGTGATGCGGTGGTCGAGAGTCAAAATCGCGGCGGCTGTCGGGCTGCTCCTCTTGGGCGGCGTCCTGCTCAGGGCGCGATGGTATCAGCCGAGCTATCCCGACATTTTCGTCGCCAACGTTGGTCAAGAGTCGCATACGCCCAGACACTCGCGGAACACCTTCACGCCGATCGTCACTCTGGAAGACAAGTCGGCCGAGCGCTTCATCCCGGTGCGCGCGAAGACCAACGACCCGCGCGTGCACTTGATCTGGTTGCACAAGATTGCGCATGTGAGCACGCAAGCCTCCGACGAGTCGGGCGATCGTACGTCAGAAACCAACAGCGCCGGTGCCGGCCTCATCGCTACGTTCGGAGGCGACTCGGAAGGCAAACGGAAAACACCAAGCACGTCGCGCCCACGGCTCGGGTCAACGGTGGTTCAACAGGTGCGAGCGGCTGCAACGGACGTGTACGATTTGGTTTGAAAATACGGTCAAGCCCGCCACGGGCGATGAACATGGGAGACCAGAAATGTCCAGGAATCGAATGACGTTGATAGCGATGTCTGCGTTCGCGGCGGTTGCAGTTGTGACGTCAACATCGCGAGCCCAAGATGCGAAAGAACCGCAACAAGCCCGTCACGAAAGGTCGCAACGTGGAATCCGCGTCTTTCCACTGGAACATGCAGGTTTGGCGGAAGCGTCGGAGATAGTATTACGAATCGGCGGAGGGGCTGCCGTTGCCGTCGATCAGGCGACCCATTCGCTCATCGTGCGCAGCGATCCCGACAACCTTGACAAGATCGAGCGTCTCCTGGAGCAGATCGACAAACCCAAGCCGGTGACCACACCAGCCAAGCCCACGTTCATACAGATTCGACATCGGGACATTGAAGAGATCGTCTCCCTCGCGAAAGAAAACCTCCGCACGCGAGACGTGCGGATAACAGCCGACGCGACCAATCAGTTGATGGTCGTTTACGGCGATCCGGGTGACGTGGCGGCGGTGTCGGAGTTGGTCAAGCAATTCGATACCCCAAAGGTCGCGGTGCGGATGTCGTTCTATTTTATCAGGGGTGAGATCAGTCAGGTCGACGAAGAGGATCGCAAGGAATCGATCGCAGCCTTGCCCGCGTCGTTGCAACGGGTCGGCGCGACGCTCGCTGAGAATGGATTCGCCAATATGGATCTACTCGCGCCGTTGACGGCGACAGGCCAGGAA
>CAYQFV010000041.1:0-25082 GCA_964416845.1 uncultured Phycisphaeraceae bacterium
GCCGATCGTCGGGTGCGCCCTGATTGCGGGCGACTGGCGGGCAATTGACGTTGCGCCCGACGCGAACGCGTACACCATCCGGGCGATTTCGTTCGATACCAACGGGCGATTCACCGCGACCCAATCCGATGAAAAATCGTCCGAAACGGTGACGGGGCGATATCGTTGGAATCTGGTGACGCTCCAACTCGAGCCCGACGACGCGGTTAAGCGGGACTACGGCTGTGTCGTGCGGTGGAACGGAACCATGAAACTCACCGATGACTCGACCCGCGTTCCCGTGACGGTGACGCTGAAACGACTTAGCGAGCAACCGTTGTGATTGTGAACGAAAAAGGTGCGTCCGGGACGCACCCTACCGGTCGTCCCCAGCCGTCGCGGGATCACCGGGGTGGAGCGGATAGGCGTGTCCAAACCATGTCCACGCCCGATGGAATTATCAATCTCTTCAAACCAGCGGGCATCACGTCTGCCAAGGCGCTTTACCGTGTTCGAGCGATCACGCACGTTCGCAAGAGCGGCCACGCCGGCTCGCTCGATCCGTCCGCCGTCGGTGTGGTGTTGGTCTGTCAAGGTCGTGCGACCAAGCTGGTCGAGCGAATCATGGACCTGCCCAAGGTCTACCGAGCAACCGGCCGACTCGACGTAACAAGCACGAGCCTCGACAGCGATTCGCGATTGGAACCCGTGCCAATTCCAGCCGTGCCGACCGAAGACGCAGTCCGAACCGCGATGACGGATTTCGAGGGCGTGATCAGACAAGTGCCGCCGCGCGTCAGCGCCGTCAAACTCGGCGGCGTGCCTGCGTACAAGACGGTTGGTCAGGTTAACGCCCCGCCCCTACCGACCCGCGAAGCACGCATCTATTGGCTTCACCTGCACCGGTACGATTGGCCGGAGATTGATTTCGAGATGGCGTGCGGACGCGGAACATACGTTCGATCGCTGATCCGCGATTTGGGGGCCCAATTGGGCGTGGGCGGGTGTTTGACGGGCTTGCAGCGGACCGCCGTCGGGCCTTTCCGCATTGAGAACGCTCAAACGTTTGAGCAGATGGAGTCGGTCGCCGCCGGTACGCCCTATCTGATCCCGCTCGCCGAGGCGACGAAGATGATCGACCGCCGGCCGGTGGAGATTCCGCCTCGTCCGACTGACGACGGCGAGGCGTGACCATGTCGAACACTGCTTCGTCACTACGGAAGCGTCGCAAGCCGCTGCTCGACCGCGTGTTGACGGTCGGAATCAAGCACCATGCCAACCGCGTGTTGTCCCGCATGCTGTCAGACGCCGAGCAAGCTACCGCAACCCAAGACCGCTTGTTGCTGTCACTGATACGCATGAACGCAGCCAGTGACTACGGCCGCGAACATGGTTTCGCGTCCGTCCGGTCGTACGACGATTTCGTATCGCGCGTCAAGATCAACGACTACGCGGACCTCTCGCCGTGGGTGGAGCGCGTACGCCAAGGCGACGTGCGGGCGATGTTCGGCGGTCGGCAGCGCGTGCACATGTTCGCCATGACGAGCGGTACGGTGGACCAGCCGAAATACGTCCCGGTGACCGATCGTTTTCTCCAAGACATACGGGCCGGCTGGAGCGCGTTCGGCATCAAGGCGCTTCGCGACCATCCCGAGTGTTTCACGCGTCCGATCGTTCAGGTGACGTCGCCCATGGATGAGGAGCGATCCCCGGCGGGTTACCCGTGCGGGGCGATCACCGGTCTGATGGCGACGACGCAGAAGAAGCTGGTTCAAAAATACTACGTCGCTCCGACGACGGTCGCGTTGATTCCCGACAGAGCTGCGCGTTTGTACACGATCATGCGTTTGGCGATGATTGAAGACGTCTCGTGGATGGTGACGGCGAGTCCCGCCACCATGCTGCAATTGGCCAAGACCGGCGACGCGCACGCGAGTTCAATCATTCGCGACGTACGCGACGGCACGCTGTCGGCCGACATGCCCGTGCCCGACAATGTTCGACGGGCGCTGTCGCCTCGGCTTCGCGCGGATCGCGACGCGGCGCGACGTTTGGAGCAGATTCACGAGCAGCGCGGTGCGCTCCTGCCGAAGGACTATTGGAACCTCGGATTCCTGGCCAACTGGACCGGCGGCACGATGGGTCTACATCTGCGAGAGTTCCCAACCTATTTCGGCAGCGTTCCCGTTCGCGACATCGGGCTGATCGCGACGGAAGGCCGAATGTCGATTCCGATCGAAGACGGGACGCCCGCGGGCATGGCGGCGGTGTCGCAGGTGTTTCTCGAATTTATTCCCGCCGACCAACGGGAGAAGACCGACCCGGACGTGCTGCGCAGTCACGAGGTCGAGGTTGGAGGAGAATACTTCGTCCTGTTGACAACGTCGGCCGGGTTCTATCGATACGACATCTGCGACTGCGTGCGGGTTGTGGGATTCCAGGGGCAAGCGCCGATGATCGAGTTTCTGCACAAAGGGGCGCACGTCAGTTCCATCACGGGTGAAAAGATCACCGAGCGGCAAGTGGTGATGGCATTTGAGTGTGCAGCCGGCGAGCACAGCGTAACCGACTCGGATTTCGTACTCGCCCCGCAGTGGGCCGACCCTCCGTTCTATCGCTTGTACATCGAGACCGCCGAGAACCGCCCCGACGGCTGGGCGCGCCGATTCGCCGGCGCGGTGGACGAACACCTTCAGAAGATCAACATCGAATACTCGTCGAAAAGGTCAAGCGGCCGTTTGGGCGTGATGGAACCTGCGGTCGTGCAATCGGGCGTCTTCGCGTCGCTCGACGCTGCGCTTGCCACCCGTTTTCGTCAAAGCAACGAGCAGTTCAAGCACAAGTACCTGTTCGCGACGCCCGGTGAAGATCACGCGCTGTCGGAGGCTGCTACGCGGATGGCAGCCGACCGAGGGGAGCAAGGCTCGAAAACGATCCCGTGCGGTTGACCGTCGCCGGGTTGCGCGGCACTCTGTAACCCTGCGTGGCGTCTTTCGATGTGGCGCTGACGGCAACTGCGTTGCCCAACGTCGCGATGGCGTGACGAGGTCTTATACGAGGAGACGTGAACCGATGTCGACAAAAGAATGGGAATCGATGCTGCCGTTTGGTGAACTTCGCCGAGAGATGGACCGGCTGCTGGACAGCTTCGTCGGGGGCATTGGAAAGGTACGCCCGTTTCGCTCGGCCGACCCAAGGCTCAACATGTGGGAAGACGATCTATCCTTTGTCGTTGAGGCTGAAGTGCCCGGGCTTGTCATGGACGACCTGGACGTTCAAGTGGTCGGCGACGAACTGGTCGTCAAAGGGCGGTGGTCCGACAAGGGTGAGGACGACCGCTGCTACCACGTTCACGAACGTCATAAAGGCGAGTTCTCACGAACGCTGAGCTTCCCGAAAGAGGTTCAGGCGGACAAGGTCGAAGCATCCATGAAGAACGGCCTGCTGACGGTGACACTGCCGAAGACGTCGGTCGCGCGGGTGCGTAAGATCAACGTCCGCGGGGAATCGACGTAGGCGTTACAACTTGTGGTCTTCGACGAATTGGCGGGCTTTGCTCAGGCCATCCTCGTCGGGTTGAAACACCACGCCGACGATCACACCAAGCGCCATCGCGGCGGCCGGCGCATGGTCGGACTGATCTCGCAAGTTGGCAGCAACGAGCTGGAGCCCGGAGCGGTCTTTGAGCCTGCCCAACGCGGTTGCCGCGTGCAGCGCGACACGGGTGTTGTCGTGCGTCAACAGTTCCTTGAGCGCGTCCACGGCGTTCGTCGCTTGCATCTGCCCCAGCGCATCGGCGGTATCGACTTGGATGTCCGGGTTGGGGTCAGCCAGCAGCGTAATCAGCATCGGTCCGCCGGCGTCGGGTAGCTTCACGAATAGCGGTATCGTCGCCCGCCGCACAACGTGATTCGGCGACCGGGCCATCGACACAACTTCCGCCACCTCTTCGTCAGAGGTGCAATCCATCCGATTTAGGTAACTGAGTCGTTCGAGGCACTTTTCCTGGTCGGTCGTAACGGCTGCGGCGGTTTCCCCCGCCAGGTCGGACTCTGCATCCAATTCCTGCCCTCCCCCGTCGGCTGCGTCGCCCAGGTCAGCGTCGCGCAACAACGATTCGCTAATCTGTTGGAACTGCACCCCCACAAAGTACCAGTCGCCTTTGACCGCCCGCGAGTGCATCACGACTCCGGTCAGGTTGTAGCTCTTCCTCCCCGGGCCTGCGATGATCACGTGAACGTGCGTGTTCTTTGCCAGATGACGTTTGCAGACAAACCCAAGCCCGGTTCGCGAAATATCGCGCGTCTTGCCGGTCGTCTCGAGCACCGTCACGCCGTCGCGCGATAAGAACCTCACGTGGCAGTTCGCCCGCAGCTGACGCCGCTCGCTGCCACGCCGCTGGTCCTGCGCGCTCGGTGTGCGCTGACGCTCGTCGAGGTGGTTCAACAACTCGGCGACACGGTGATCTTCGAAACCAACACCGGTATGTGACGACGCAATGGCCACAGTTCGATCTTCGACGCGATTATGATGTGAATTGAAGATTTGGACACTCATTGCCCGCCGGTGGACACCGGGGTCAGCCGGGTCCGGATAAGAATTGCCCGCTGAGGGGCGTGCGGTGCGATCAACTCGGACCCGCGCAGGCTGAAACGTGACCATTGCAAATCGCGCCATCTGACCTATCGTGTCACCAGGATGTTTGCGGGGACGACCGTGTGCACGCCATGGATACGGCGCTACGCTGGCATGGCTGGGATACATGCACGCCGATGGGCACCAGCAATACTTGTGCGGCGACGGAATAACATGACCGAACGGACCGACGGAATGAAACCATCGCGAGAGATCAGGCAGGAGTTCCTCAACTTTTTCAAAGAGCACGGGCACGAAATCGTGCCGTCGTCGCCCGTCGTGCCACACGATGATCCGACGCTCATGTTTGCCAACGCCGGCATGAACCAGTTCAAAGACGTGTTCCTCGGCACGGGGTCGCGGAGCTATCTCCGGGCTGCCGATACGCAGAAGTGCATCCGTGCGGGCGGCAAGCACAACGACCTCGACGATGTCGGGCAAGACACCTATCACCAGACGTTCTTCGAGATGCTGGGCAACTGGTCGTTCGGAGACTACTTCAAGGCGGAGGCGATCCGGTGGGCATGGGTGCTGCTGACCGACGTTTGGGGCATCGAGAAGGACCGCCTCCACGCAACGTACTTCGAAGGCGACCCCGGCGAGGGACTCGAGCCCGACGAAGAAGCAGCCAAGCTGTGGCGATCGGTGACCGACATCCGGCCGGAGAACATCCACCCGGGCAACAAGAAGGATAATTTCTGGGAGATGGGCGACACCGGACCGTGCGGACCGTGCAGCGAAATCCACGTCGACCTCACACCCGACAAGACCGGACGGTCGCTCGTCAACAAGGACAATCCCAACGTCATCGAACTCTGGAATCTGGTGTTCATCCAGTTCAATCGAGCGGGTGACGGAAAACTGTCACCACTCCCAGCCAAGCACGTCGACACGGGCATGGGGTTTGAACGGTTGTGCGCCATCCTCAACGGGAAAAAGAGCAACTACGACACCGACGTCTTCGCGCCATTGTTCGCCGCCATCCAAAAGCGCTGCGCCGCCCCCAACTACCAAGGCACCATGCCGACGTCTGAACCGCGACCGTCAGCGAGCGACTCTGCGACCGGCAGGCAAGTATTGATCGACGTGTCCTACCGCGTGATCGCCGACCATCTGCGATGTCTGGTGTTAGCGATTACGGACGGCGCGATACCCTCCAACGAAGGTCGCGGATATGTGTTGCGGAGAATCTTGCGCAGGGCGGTGCGATACGGTCGGCAGTACTTCGGCATGACAGAACCGTTCCTGTGCGACCTCGTCGAAACAGTCGTCGAACGGATGAGCGACGTATTCCCAGAACTGCGAAGCGCCCACGGCGGAAAGAACGCCGCACGCGTCGCCGAAATCCTCCGCGACGAAGAAGCGTCGTTCGGCAAAACGCTAAGTCGCGGCATACAACTCTTCGACGAGGCCGCCGACAATGCCAAACGCCATCACCACGGACGGATCAGCGGCGAAGACGCCTTCAAGCTTCACGACACCTACGGCTTCCCGATCGACCTGACCGAGCAAATGGCGGAGGAACGTGGGATGTCCGTCGATGCGTGTGAATATGATCACTTGATGGAGCAAGCGCGAGAGAAGGCCCGTGCGTCCGGACGAGAAATCCGTGTCGTAGATCCGCGAGAAATTGGCAAGAAGGGCGTCACGGATTTCGTCGGATATGAGCATAGAGAGTGGAGCGAGTCGGGTGTCGACGGGCTATTCAAGCTGGTGGATGGCGTCCCGTGTGAAGTTGGCGCACTCGGGGAGGGAGAAGAGGGGATACTCATACTAAACCGAACACCGTTCTATGCTGAGCAAGGCGGGCAAGTTGGAGACGTGGGAGAGATCGAGGGCATCCAAGAACCTTGGAAGTTCCGTGTTCATGACACAAAGAAGTTCCTCCACACGATCGCGCATTTCGGAAAATGTGACTCTGGAACAGTCCAAGTTCCCAACACCAGCAACTTTGCATACGGTTCGACAATACGCCCACCACCCCCTACCGGTCTCGTAATCGGTGGGGCTAGAGCAACGGTCGGCCCAAGTCGTGATCTCACACAACGAAACCACACCGCAACGCATTTGCTGAATTGGGCGTTGCGGGACGTGTTGGGTGAGCACGTGCAGCAGAAGGGATCGTTGGTTGATCCGGAGAAAACGCGGTTCGATTTTTCGAATCCCAAGCCGCTGACGCACGACGAACTCAACCGCGTGCAGGAGCTTGTCTGTGACCGGATCGACAAGGCATGGCGCGTGTACACGAAAGAGGTCGACCAACAGCGGGCGAGAGAAATCGTCACGCTGCGGGCAGTGTTCGGCGAGAAGTATCCCGACGTCGTTCGGGTCGTATCGATCGGGGCTGACATCGACGAGATGCTGGCTGACCCCAAGAACTCGAAATGGATGGCCTACTCGGTCGAGTTCTGTGGCGGGACGCACGTTGACAATTCGAGCGATGTGAAAAAGTTCGTGCTCGTTTCCGAAGAGGCGGTGGCCAAAGGCGTTCGGCGGGTTGTTGGCGTGACCGGTGACGAGGCACAGAAGGCCGAAAACGCGGGCGAAGCAATATCGACGCTCGTGAAGCAACTCGCCGCCGATTCGCCGGAGCGCATCGCATCGCAGCTTGCCTCGGTCACGAAACGGATCGAGGAAGCGACAATGCCGATTGTCGTGCGCATGGACCTCCGCGACGAAATCGCCAAGCTCCAAAAAACAGCCAAGCAGTACGCAAAGGGCCAAGCATCTGCGGCGGAGGGCGATGTGTTGGCAACAGCCGCAGAATTGTTGGAATCCGCCGCGGTGGTGAACGGAACGCACGTGATCGTTGGCGAGGTTCCGACGGCGTCGGCGGACGCGCTACGTCACGCGGTCGACTGGTTTCGGCAAAAGACGGAGTCGTCGGCCGTCCTGCTCGCCTGCAGCGATGGCCACAAGGTGACGCTGATCGCGGGCATGTCTCGCGACGTGGTGAAACGCGGCGTGAAAGCGGGCGACTTAATTCGCGAGATCGCGCCCGCCGTCGGTGGCAAGGGAGGCGGCAGGCCCGACCTTGCGCAGGGCGGTGGCGGAGACCCAGCCGGAATCGCGACCGCTTTGGAGCAGGCTGCCGCGTGGTTGACAGCCAAGTTAGCGTGAGTTGATACGTCGTCTGGTGCATTCGCGAGGTATTTCTACAGAGCGGTTGACCTTTGGGAGGATCGGTGATGGCTGGTACGCGAAGAGAATTCCTGATGTCGACCGCGGCTGTCGGCGCTGCCGCCTATGCAACATTGCGTAGCGACGGGTTGGCCCGGGTTTTGGCGGCAGGTGCCGACGCCGGCGATACACCGCCCGAGAAGCTTGCCGGTCACGAAGGCTATTGGTTCCACGTTCAACGAGCGTTCGCGGTGGATCGCAGCATCATCAATCTGAACAACGGCGGCGTAAGCCCGTCGCCTCGAATCGTCATGGACGCGATGAAACGCCAGCTCGATTTCTCAAACCAAGCACCGTCGCACAACTTGTGGCGAGTGCTTGATCCGCAGGTCGAAACGGTCCGGCGGCGGCTGGCGCGGGTGTTCGGGTGCGATGCCGAAGAGATGGCCATCACCCGTAACACCAGCGAGGCGATGGAGATCGCCATCATGGGGTTGGACCTCAAACGCGGCGACGAGTTTCTGACGACCGATCAGGATTACCCCCGCATGTTGAACACGCTCAAACAGCGTGTGCAGCGTGAAGGAATCGTCGTCAACACGTTTTCCTGGCCAACACCGCCGCGCAGTTTGGACGACCTCGCTCGCCGGTTTGAAGAGCACGTCACGCCCAAAACCAAAGCGCTGATGGTCAGCCACATGACCACCTTCACGGGGCAGATATTTCCGGTGAAACAAATCTGCACGATGGCGCGTCAGCGCGGGATCACGTCGATCGTGGACGGCGCCCACGCGTTTGGCCACATTGCGTTTGACGGTGGCGACATCGGATGCGACTTCTACGGCAATAGCTTGCACAAGTGGATGACCGCGCCCCACGGGACAGGGTTCCTGTACGTTCGCAGGGACCGAATCGCCAACCACTGGCCGCTGATGGCCGCGCCCGACCCGCTAATCGATGACATCCGCAAATTTGAAGAAATCGGCACGCATCCGAACGCCAACCGATTGGCCGTCGCCGAGGCGATCGTCTTTTATGAAGGCATCGGTGCTCGCCGCAAGGAGGCGAGGCTTCGCTACCTGCGTGATCGATTCGCGCGGCGGCTGGTGGAAAACGATCGCGTGCAGTTGCGAACCAGCCTTGACCCTGCTCAGTCTTGCGCCTTGTGCACGCTCGAAATCGACGGAATCGACCCCGCGAAGCTAGCCGGTCATCTGTGGCGAGAATACAAGATCGTCACCACGCCAATCGGGCATGATCAGGTCCAAGGCCTCCGCGTGAGTCCCAACGTGTACACCACGCCGACCGAAATCGATATGTTTTGCGATGCGATGGAAAGCGTCATCAAACACGGGCTGCCCACTTGATGACTGCCGAAATCAAGTCCCCAATGCAGCGTCTTGAATGAGATTGCAGGGTGTGCCACTGCTCTCGAGCAGTGCCCACAACAACAGGTCTTCTGCCGTTCACGCACTGCTCAAGAGCAGTGGCACGCAAATCGGGATTGTCCGCCATCCGCAGATTGAGATTCGACGCTTCACTACGGTGAGTCGAATCGCACGACCGCGTTGTTCTGGAGTTTCAAACTGAGCTTGCCGTCGTACTCATGACTCGCTTTGCGAAGCTGTCGGATTGTCGTCACCGGCGTGCGATTGATGGCGATGACGATCTGGTCAGGCTGCAGCCCTCGGTTTGCCGCATCTGACCCAGGCCGAACGTTCACGATCATCAGGCCGCGTTCGTTGGGCGCAAGGTCGAGATCCTTGCGGACTCGGTCGGAAATCTCGGCGAACAACGCGCCTCGCCAGTTGATGGTGGGCACGATCGTGCCGTCGGCCAGCGTGACGGTTTCGCGAGAATCCAGCGGCCGCTCACCCAGGACGATGGTCGTTCGTTTCTTGCGGCCGTTGCGAACGAATTGAGTCACAACCTTCGATCCGACGGGTGTAGCGCCGACCACTCGAACGAGTTGATCGAAGTTCTCAATAGGCACGCCGTCGAATTCAATGACCACATCGCCGCCGCGAAGGCCCGCAGTCGCCGCCGGCCCGTCGAGCACTTCGCCCATGAGCGCGCCGTGGACCTTGCGATCCCCCGCGCTGTGCAACTTGTTCGGGATTCGCCGGTCGACGCGCACGCCGAGGTAGCCGTAGCGCACTTCGTCGCCGCGTTCGAGGCTCTTGATGATCGCACGCGTGCGGTCCGAAATCGGTATCGCAAACCCAGCTCCCTCGGTCACGCCGGAGCTGGTTTCGATCGCGGTCACGATCCCGATTACCTCGCCGTCGACGTTGAACAACGGTCCGCCGCTGTTGCCCGGGTTGATCGCAGCCGACGTCTCGATCAGATTGCCGTAGTAGCGGTTGTCGGTGAGATCCAACTGATCGGTCAGGTTTCGGCCAAACGCGCTGATGTTTCCAACCGTGAACGACGCCCGGCCGGTGAAGTTCGCCAGCCCGAACGGGTTGCCGATGGCAAACGCCCAATGCCCGATGCGGACGCTCTTCAGGTCGCCGAACTTCGCGGCGCGAAGATGGTCAGCGTCAATCTTCAAGACGGCAAGGTCGCTTCGCACGTCGATCTGCAGAGCACTCGCGTCGTGCTCCGTGCCGTTGTGTAGAATGACCGAAATGTGCGTTGCGTCCTCGATGACGTGATAATTCGTGAGGATAAAACCGTTGGACCGGATAATCACACCCGAGCCTTGGCTGAGCGAACGCAACACGCTGCGATCGCCGAAATCCGAAGTGCCGATGTAGGTGCGAATCGCTACGACGCTCGGTATGACGTCCTCGGCGACATCGGCGAAACTCTCTTGAATCGTCTTGAGGTCGCTACGACTGAGACGATCGTAACCCTGCGCCCGAACGAGCGGCGCATGAACCACGATCGCGAGAAGAAGTGTCGAAAGTGCGATTCGATTCGGTCGCAAGACGATGCGCATCGTTCCCTTTCTCCATCAATGTGTAGAAGTGTCGCCAACCTGCCCGGTTGGACCATTATAGACCGAGATCAACAGGGCTTACACCAGAAAATGTCGAAAGTGACCGATCGAAGTCGAAACCGGTGTACAATAAGTCCCCGCACCGTCGTGTTTGCGTTAAATTGGGGAACCGGTAACGGCGTGCGGTGCGAGTTTCTGATTAGCGGACTTCGGTAAGATGGATGAGCACGTCCTAGACAAGCTACAGTTCGACGCGGTGCGGGCGCTGCTCGCTGCGCGATGCAAGGGCAGCGCAGGGCGCAAGCTCGCCAAGCGCATACGCCCCAGCAGTTCGCCCAAACAGGTACGCCTCTGGTTGGATCAGTTGCGTGAATTGCTTGAAGCGTCGCAGAGCATCGGCCTGCCACCGTTGGGCAGCGTGCGCGACATTCGCGACTACGTTCTTGCGTCGGCCCAACCGGCCGGTCTCGACGCCGAAGCGCTGGGCGAAATCGCCGACGCTCTGTCAGCCACCGCAGGGGTCCGCCAATGGGCAAGCGAGTTATCGGATCAGGCCGTTCTGTTGCGAACGCTGACCGATCGAGTCGGCGACCTCAGCCCCATCGCGGCGCGAATTCGCGAAGCGATCGACTCGCGACATTGCGTGGTCGATCACGCGAGCGCGAAGCTATCTTCGGTGCGCGCTACGATCCAAAAAGCCAAAGACCAGATCACGATCGTGTTCAAACGCTTGCTTCGGCAGGCCTCGGTGACGCGGTATCTCCAATACGCCAACACCACCATCCACAACGACCGCAGCGTCGTGCCTCTCAAAGCTGAGCATCGCGGGCGCATCGCCGGCATCGTGCACCGCAGCTCCGATTCAGGCGCGACGCTGTTTGTCGAACCGACCGAAGCGGTGGAGTTGAACAACGCAATCGTGCGACTTCGTCAGGAAGAACACAAAGAAGTCTGCCGCATCCTCGGCGAACTGTCACGGTTGGTGCACATCAACGCCGAAGAGATCATCAAGACCATCAACACCATCGCCGTGCTCGACCTGTTGACGGCCAAGGTGTGCTTCGCGCGCGACTTCAATGCGTTGATCCCGGAGTTCAGCGAGACTCGGTCGATGGAATTGCACGACGCTCGGCACCCGGTTCTCGAATCGATGCTGTCGGCCGACGAAGGCGAGACGCAACCCGAGGCACCGGACAAATGCGGCGATTCGATCGTCCCCATCACCGTACGATTGGGCGACGATTTCGATCTGTTGATCATCACCGGACCGAACACCGGCGGCAAAACCGTGGCGCTCAAAACGGTCGGCCTGATGGCCTTGATGCATCAGGCGGGCATCCCATTGCCCGTCTCGGCAGGGTCGAAGATGCCCGTCTACAAGGACATCTTCGTCGACATCGGAGACGAACAAAGCATCGAGCAGTCGCTCAGCACCTTCAGCGCACACCTCGCCACCGTGCTCAACATCCTCGACCACGCCGGCCCGAAAAGCCTCGTCCTGATCGACGAACTCGGGTCGGGAACCGACCCGGACGAGGGAGCGGCCATCGGACGCGCGGTGATGGAGGAACTGCTGCGCCGAAAGGCGAGCATCATGGTGACCACCCACCTGTCGGCCCTCAAGGCGGTCGCCTTCACACAAGACCGCGTCGACAACGCCTCGGTCGACTTCGACATTCAAACACTCAAGCCGCTCTACCGAATCTTGATCGGCGAGCCGGGCAACAGCCATGCACTGGTCATCGCGCAGCGACTCGGCATGCCAAAATCGCTCATCGACCGCGCACGATCGCATCTGTCCGGTCAGCAGCAGGCGCTCAAGAAAGCGATCGCCGGAACGCTCGCCTCTCGTCGCGAGGCTGAACAAGCCCGCGTCCAAGCGCTCCAAGCAAGACTCAAAGCCGAGGAACACCAGCAGGAGCTGCAACGTCAAACAAACGCCCTGTCCGCCGCGCGCGAGCACCATGAACGATGGGTTCGATGGGTCAGTGACTTGTCACCTGGGGACAACGTGTTCGTCAAGTCTTTCGATCGCCCCGGACGCGTCGTACGAATGCAACTGCACCGGCAGACCGCCGTCGTATCAGCAGGTGCGATGGATATCGAAGTGTCCTTAAGTCAGCTTCAGCCGCTCGAAGACACCGCGGCTTAAGCTCCGGCTTGTCGACGAAAGCAGCGACGTGCCTTGATCGCCACGCACGACGCGAGCTATCGCGTACCAAAGCCGCGAGCGGGGCTATCAGCAGTTCGGTCGGTCGCATCGCGCGGCGCCGTGAGCGCTTCAATGACCGCGGTTGTCAGACCCATCGGGGCGTTGATCTGCGTCCAGCTTGCCGCCGCCTCCGCTGGCAGCACGACCACCGACAGAGGCGGACCTGCATAGTTGATGCGTAGCGGCGGGGGTTCGCCCACAACGGCCAACACCTTCTCCAGCCAACGAGAATACACACCCGGCGAAAAATAGAGTTCGCCACGAGAGATGCTCCCGGTTGTCGCACTCGACGCGTTGAATCGATCATCATCGCGCAGTGACGGTTGTCGACCACGCACGACCGAAATCACCTCGCGCACCAGCGGCAGACCACCGCCAAACGTCAACGCGACGTGCGCGTCATCCACCGCCGCAACACGCACCCGCAGCCCTTGCTCGCCGAACAACTCGGCCAACATGGTCCTCGCGTACGCTTCTGTCTCGGCAGGAAGGTTGAACACCAGATGATCCACCGGCACATCGTCAACGTGTTCGGCTGCAGCGACGTAGTTCAAAAGGTTCACCACCTCCGCAAGTCGAGAGTCAGCAGGAGCATTTCGTTTGACCACCCGAAACAAGTCAGCAAAAGTCTGTCGCATCGCAGCAGCCTGATGGTCCGACCGAACGACAACGGCCACCGATACCATTCCGTAGGATTCGTCCGTGGCAGGCATGACCGATACGGCGATGTCGCGACTCCGCCCGACCAGCGTTTCGACGAACGGCAAAACATCACGAAGTCCGGCGGACGGCCCGTCGGCTCCTCCGATTCGCTCCTCGAGCACCCGCGTGACCAACCGCGTGTCGCACACGCTTCGTTCCGCGGATCGCCTCCAGCCAGCCGCAACAATCACCTCTCCTTGCGGCAACGTCGCCAACGGTGATCCTTCCGCGTCCTCAGCAACACTCAAGCAGCGGCCGATGTCGGATCGAGGGTCGATGTCCACAAAAATGCCCGCCGCGACACCCTGCTCTTCAAGTCGCAACGAAACCTGCACGCGTCGCAACGTTCGAAGCCAACTGCCCTCCCCGCTCGATAGCGACCCCGACCCAATCAAACCGGATATCCAATCGGACCTCGCGATCGCGCCGAGGTGAATCATCAACGAAAGATCGTCACTTCGATATCGATCAATTTGGCCGCCTGCCAACGAATCCCGGAATGTGGTCGTCGAATTCAGAACGAGCTTGACCACGTCCGGCGTCTGACCAAACACCGCAATCCGCCCGCGCAGACCGACGAAAGACTCCCTCCCAAGAAACGTGATCCGCTGAACGCCCCCGTCCGCGGTGGACGGATTTAACGACTTGATCAACGCGTCAAAGTCCGTCGTCGGAACCAAAATGACGATCGACGCCCCCACACGCTTGAAGTCTGCGAACGGCAGCAGCGCGATCGCCGCCCCGTCATGGTCGTCCACGCCGAAGAGCAATCCGGTCAGCACTTTGACCGTCATCAGCGAATTGCCCATCGCAGCCGGCAGATGCGTCGCCTTCGCGAGCGCATCGAACTTGTCCGTCAGGCGGCCGATGTCGGGCGCACCAACGACGGCCCACGCATCACCAGGAATGATATCGAGAACGCCCTCTGTCTCCGACGGCGGCGGTTTCACCCGATCGCCATCCGTTTGCGACGACAACGGTGAAGCAACCGCAATAAGCAGTGGTAGAAGCCAAACGACGTGCACCATGATCCTCCCGTCGACGAATGATGAACCTTCGGCAGCCAACCCGTGTACGGGCACGTCGCCTGCACGAGTGGGCGTATGACGAAACCGTTGTGACAGAAGGCTAACCGCTACCGTTCACCGTCGCGAGCCACACGTTCCCATGAAAGATCGTCACCCGCAAGATGACACGCCGCCAGATGGCCACCGTCCTCGCCGCCGACACGGGTCAATTCCGGCGTCGTGCGGAGACATTCGTCCACCGCAAACGGGCACCGCGGATGAAACGCGCACCCCGATGGCGGGTTGACGGCTGATGGGGGTTCGCCGCTCAGTTTTCGGCGTTTCTTTCGGCGCGTCGGGTCGGGATCGGGCGCAGCGTATAGAAGCGCCTGCGTGTAGGGATGTCGGGGGTTGGCGAACAGCTCGTCGACCGGGGCTGACTCGACGATCTTGCCGAGATACATGACCGCCACCGAGTCGCAGAAATGGCGCACGATCGCCAGATCGTGCGCGATGAACAGATAGCTAAGCCCTATCTCCTCGCGCAGGTCAGCCAGCAAATTGATGATCTGCGATTGGATCGACACGTCCAACGCGCTGACCGGCTCGTCACACACGATGAACTTCGGGTTCAATGCGATCGCCCGAGCGATGCCAACCCGCTGACGCTGCCCCCCTGAGAATTCGTGCGGGAACCGGGCAGCGTCGGCAGCCCGCAGACCGACGCGTTCCAACAATTCCCAAACGCGCTCGGCCAACTCTTTTCCGCGGGCGACTCGATGCACTCGAAGCGGCTCGCCCACAATCGCACCGACCGACATCCTCGGATTCAAGCTGCCCACAGGGTCTTGGAACACGATCTGCATCCGCCGGCGCATCTCGCGAAGCCGCCGCGCCCCCACAGCCAAAAGGTCTACACCGTCGAACTGAACGCTGCCGTCGGTTGCAGGGAGCAGTCGAAGTATGGTTCGTCCGGTGGTCGTCTTGCCGCACCCGCTCTCGCCAACCAACCCCAGCGTCTGACCACGACGCACATCGAAGCTGACCCCGTCCACCGCCTTCAACTGATCCACCACCCGAGACAACACACCTCCGCGCACCGGGAAATATGCTTTCAAATCCCGCACGCGAACCAGCGCGTCACCGTTGCCATCACAAGATGCTTTGTACGCGTCACTCATGACTTGACCACCGGCGTCGCTGCGACGCTCCGGTCCACCTCCCAGCAAGCGACGAAATGCCCCTCGCCGACGTCGTTCAACGCCGGATCGCCGCCCAAACCATCCGACGTCGGCTCGACGCATCGCCGCAGCACGCGAATGGGTTCGCCGTCACTTCCGACGTCGATCCATGGTCGCTCGCCGTCTGCGGCCCGTCGTCGACTTTCGTCACACCGGGGATGAAAGCGGCATCCTTTCGGGTGGTTCAGCGGGTGAGGCACTTGCCCGGGGATGACCTCCAAACGATCGCAACGCGTCGAGATGCGCGGAAGAGCCCGCAGCAGGCCTTGCGTGTACGGATGAAGCGGATTGTGGAACAACTCCACCGCCGTCGCCCGCTCGACGATCTTGCCCGCATACATCACGCACACGTCGTCGGCGATCTCCGCGACGACCCCCAGATCGTGCGTGATGATCAGGATGCCCATGCCGCTGCCGCGCTGCACGTCGGAAAACAGTTCGAGAATCTGCGCTTGAACCGTCACATCGAGCGCGGTGGTCGGTTCATCAGCGATCAACACCGACGGCTGACAACACATCGCCATCGCGATCATCACGCGCTGACGCATGCCCCCCGACAACTCGTGCGGATATTCCCTCGCCCGGCGTCGCGCGTCCGGCAGGCCAACGCGCTCCAACATTTCAACCGCCACCTCGATCGCCTGCCGCCGTGTCACCTTTCTGTGCAACGTCACCGCCTCCGCCACCTGATCCCCCACCGAAAAGACCGGGTTAAGCGAACTCATAGGCTCTTGAAACACCATGGCGATTCGATTGCCCCGGATGCGACGCATCGCGCCCTCGTCGAGACCCAATAGATCGCAAGGTCCATCAGCCTGACCGTCATGAAACATAACCCGGCCCGCCGCGATCCTCCCCGGCGGTGACGGAATCAACCGCATGATCGACAGCGCAGTCACGGTCTTGCCGCACCCGCTCTCGCCAACGACAGCCGTCGTCCGACCGCAGCGAACCGTCAGGCTCACGCCGTCCACCGCCCGCACCACGCCTGCGTCGGTGTCGAACCGGGTCTCCAAGCCTTCTATTTCGAGCAGAATATCGTGGTCGCTCATCGTGCCCGCCGGAATCCTATCGCGTGTCTTGCAACCTCGGATCGATCGCATCGCGCAACGCGTCGCCCACCAGGTTGTAGGCCAACACCGCAATGAAGATCGCAATGCACGGAGGATATACCATATACGGTGCGACGCGAAGTTGATCGAACGCCGAACGAAGCAGGTTCCCCCACGACGGGTTAGGCCAAGCAACCCCAAACCCCAACCAACTCAAACCCGCCTCGATCAAAATCGCCTGCGCCATCCCAAACGTAATCGTCACCAGCACCGGCGCGAGCGCGTTGGGCAGCAGATGCCGGAACATAATCCTGACCGGTCCCGCCCCAATGGACCGAGCGGCTGTGACATAGTCCAACCCCTTGAGGCGCATAAACTCGCCGCGCGTGTACCGCGCGACGCTCGTCCACCGCGTCAGCCCGATGACCACCATGACGTTGATGATGCTCGCATCCAGCCACACCATCACCGACAGAATGAGAAAGAACACCGGGAAACACATCACGACCTCGATCAAGCGAGAAATCGCCGCGTCGATCCATCCTCCGAAATAGCCAGCCACCCCGCCCAGCACGATGCCAAGAACCGCCGCGATCCCCATCGACACGATCCCCACCTGCACCGACACCGACGCGCCGTGCACCATCCTCGATGCAATGTCTCGCCCGACCTCGTCGGTACCAAGCCAATGTTCCGCCGAAGGCGCGACTAAATCGTGCTCGCCGGTCTCCAGCGGGTCAAACCGGATCGGCGGCCAAATCGCGACATCGTCGTCGGACAGTGCGGTCTTCGCATCAAACCCAGGCCAACCGAACGGCTTGGATCTCTTGACGACACCCGAAACGAACGGAACCTGATTCAACAGGTCTACAACCGCCGGAAAATGCCAAGCGCCTTGATACTTGCAAACGATCGGCACGTTGCCGGCAATCAACGGAGCGGCGAACGCAACGCCCGCCAGCAACACGACGACGGCCAATCCAACCATGCCCCGGCGACGCTTTCGAAACCGCCGCCAGACGCCGTGCAGGTTGCGTTGGGTCGACGCGTCCGCGGTTGCGGTCGTAACCGCAGTCAATGATGTCGAATTGGTCCTACGTGTCATCGCGTCGCAATCTCGGGTCAGCCCACGCGTACGCGATGTCCGCCAGCAGCGTGCCCAGTTGGACCAGCACCGCCGTAATGACCGCAAGCGCCATCACCGTCGGATAATCTCGCTGCATGATGCTGGTGTACATCAATCGACCCGCGCCAGGCCAATTGAACATCACCTCCAGGATGGCCGACCCGCTGACCACCGTTGGAAACACAAGCCCCAGAAGCGAAATCAACGGAATCAGCGTGTTGCGAAACGCGTGCTTCACGACGACCGAAACGCGACTCGCCCCTTTCGCCGTCGCAGTGCGGATGTAGTCCTGCCGGAGCACTTCCAGCATGTTGCCGCGCACAAATCGCGACTGAAACGCGATGGCCGGATACGTGAAACACACGCCGATCAAAACGAAATGCTTCGCCAGATCGAACAACTTCTCCGCCCACGTCAGGTCGTCAAAACCGTCCGACATCGCCCCACCGATGGGCAGCCAGTCGATCCCCATCGTGACCACCAGTACGATGAGCGCCATCGCCATGACGTAGTTCGGCACGGAGTACAACGCGTACAGCAGCGTGCCGACCGACGTATCGAACCAGCCGTCCTTCTTGACCGCCGAGTACACGCCGATGGGAATCGCCAGAATCAACCCCGCGACGATCGACATCACCGACAGCGTCAACGTCCACGGCAAACGCTCCGCAATCTTGTCCCACACCGGACGATGGTCGAAAAATGAATGGCCGAAATCGAGCGTCACCAATCTGCCCAGCCAGCGCCCATACTGAACGTACAACGGCTGGTCGAGTCCCCAATACGCGCGGAGTTGTTCGTAGTCGTGGGTCGAAATCTCGCCGCCGGTCGCGCTGTCAGCCTGCTGCTGCGCAGGGTCGCCGGGGGCAAGATGCACCACTGCAAACGTCACCACGGTAATCCCCAGGAACGTGGGAATTGCCAGCAGGAGGCGTTTGACGATGTAACGAATCATCCCAGCCCGATCGTATGTCCATACGCGCCAATAGCGTGTCGCCCGACGGATGACCGACGCGTCGTGGGACCCGCCGGATGCGCAAATCGACGTGTGATGCGCGAGCCCATCGAGCGAGTCATCGTCTCGCCGGTTCGCCTCGGGCATCGTCTCGGATATCGTCCCGATGGATCCACCAGTTGCGCACGCCCGGTTCGAAATGACACGGACCTCGCGGGCTGTAGGTCACTCCGCGGAGGCGCTTGTCGAACGCCCACAACACCGGCGCGTTGACAAGAAATGCGTACGGCGCATCGTCGTAGATGATCTTCGAGATTTCGGCGTAGTAGGCGCGTCGCTTCGTCTCGTCGAAGCACGCGCGGGCCAGTTCGTACAGCTTGTCGACGCGGGCGTTGCGATACCCGCCATAGTTGCGACCGCCGTCGTACGCGTCGCTCCGCCACAGATTCCACTCGTCGTCGGGATCCTTCCCCGTCGACCATGCGGAAATCTGTGCTTGGAATTCATGCCGGCGATTCATCTGCACGAACGTTGCCCATTCGATCACACGAATGTTCATCTCGACTCCGATCTTGCGTAGATCGTTTTGCAAGATGGCTGCCACGCGCGGGGCGGCCGTGCTTTCACGCGGAACGTTGAGCGAAAACGCGAACTTCATGCGGCGCCCATCGTCACCCGTCTCCTTGTACCGCCAGCCGTCCTCCCCGTCGCGCCGCCAACCCGCGTCGTCGAGGAGCTTCGCCGCCTTCGCAAGATCAAAATCAAACAGTTCGATCGCCGGGTTGAACATCGGACTCGTCGGTTGGTGAATGCCATAAGACCTGCTGTACACCCCGTTGTACACCTGCTTCACCAACAGGTCGTAATTGACCGCGTGGCACATCGCGCGTCGCACGCCGCGGTCCACAAAAAACGGGTTCGAGCCGTCCTGATTCCAGCAGATGTACACGTACTTCGATTGCGACGCATAGCCCTTGACCCCCACCTTCGAATAGCTCGCGCTGTTGGTTTCCTTGGCGAACTGTTGCGGGGTCATGGCGAACTCGTTGAGCTTGCCCTTTTCAAACAACAGCAACCGCGCAGCGGCGCTCGGCACGATGCGAAAAATCAGCCGCTTGAAGTTTCCGCGACGACCGTGAAACGCGTCCCACCGATCAAGCACGATCTTGTCATCGCTGGTCCACTTGACGAACCGGTAAGGCCCGTTGCCGATTGGATGACGATTGACCTTGTTGAAATAGTCACTCTTCGTCAGCGTCGGGTCTTCCTGCTTGCCCTGTTCGTACACGTGTTTCGGAATGACGGGAAACATGACGTTCCACTTGTTGGTCGGCAGCGATTCGGCGAACTCGAATCGAACCGTGCGACGGTCAACGGCGACACACTTTCGAATCTGATCCGTCCCGCTGCGCGCTGCCGGGCAAGGCACGCGCCGGTCCACGATCTGCTGCCAGGAAAACACGACGTCGTCAGCCGTATACGGCTTGCCGTCATGCCATCGCAAACCGTCCTTCAACGTCAGGACCGCCGTGCGATAGTCCGGCGACGGTTCGTACGACGTCACCATGGTCTTGTTGACGAACCACTCAAGTTTGCTATCGAACTTGAACAGCGAATCGTACAACAACTCCCGAACGCGGCTCTCCGGCGCGGACGACATCAGGATCGGGTTGAGCGTGTTGGGATTGCCTTTGAGACATAATTGCAGAGTCTCATCGGTGGCGATGAGACTCCGGTCATCGGGGGGCGGCTGAAGCAAGGTGGGCGGATTCACAAGCGGGTCGCTGGCCACATCGTAGGCGATCGCGACCGACGCCAAATAGGCCGTCACCGCCAAACAAGTGCCAACCCGTGACACTTTGCACCAGGTTATCGGACGATGTTCATCCATAATCTGCGGTCCCCGGCACGCCACTTCCAGCCCTGCTTCACACCAAACACGCCGCGTCCGACCGCGGATCGAGCGCGTCACGAAGACCGTCGCCCAGGAAATTCAGCGCGATCAACAGCAACACCAACGCAGCGCACGGAAACGCGATCAGCCACCAGTAACTGACGAACGTGTTGATCGCCTGAACGCCGTCCGCCGCCAAGCGCCCCAGCGACGGCGTTGGCTGCTGCACGCCGATGCCCAAAAAGCTGAGAAACGATTCCTGCAAGATTGCTTGCGGCACGACCAACATCGCGTACACCACGATTGGCCCGACCAGATTCGGCAACAGATGTCGCCACAGAATCGCAAACCGACCGACGCCGCACGCGCGGGCCGCCTCCACGAATGGCTGGCGACGCAACGAAAGCACCTGCCCGCGAATGACGCGGGCCATCGTCAGCCAACTCACCGCGCCGATCGCCAGAAACAGAATCACCAGGCCGGCGAGTTGGGTCCGGCCGCCGAGCGCGTTCGCCAACGGTCGCTCCAAAACCACCTTCAAAAGCATCACGAACAGTATATAGGGAAGCCCGTAAAGAATGTCTACCGTGCGCATCATCAGCGCGTCGACGCGTCCGCCGGCCATCCCCGCAACCGCGCCCCAGGTCACGCCGATCGTCACGGCGATCACGGCGGCACCCAGGCCAATGCACAGACTGATCAGCGACCCCAGCGCCATGCGAAAGAACACACTCCGGCCTACTCCGTCGTACCCGAACCAGCCGGCCGCGCGGTGCATCGTAGGCCCTAGAAACGACACCATCGATCCCGCGGTGTGCGTTTTCAGCGCCCGATCGTAAAGCGCATACGATGCTTCCCCGGCCGCACTCGGCGGTAAACGAACGGCGTGCTCGAGATCCTGAACGTTGTACCAACTCAACGAAAACGGAAGTAGGAGAACGAGCGCCAGCATGGTGCTCGCGACGGCAGCCCCGCACCAAACGGCCGGCGTGTTTCGCCGAAAACGATGCCAACGCCTGCCGCTCAATTGATCGTTCATCCGACCGCCCCCTCGATACGCGGATCGACCAGCGTGTAGAAGCAGTCGACCGCGATGTTGATGGCGATCAACAACGTCGCGTACGACAACACCGTGCCGAGAATCAAACCGCGATCGAGATTGAGGGCTGCGTCCACGAAATGCTGCCCCAACCCCGGTACGCTGAACACCTTTTCGACGACGAACGAGCCGGTCATGGCCTGCGCGGTCGCCGGCCCCAAGTAGCTCAACACCGGCAGAAACGCGACCTTGAGCGCATGTTTCCAAACCACCGCGCGTCTGCTAAGGCCCTTGGCCAACCCGGTCCGAACGAAATCACTCGACAACACGTCGATCATCGCTACGCGGGTCAATCGAGCGATTGACGCGGTGAACGGAAGCGACAGCGTGACCGCCGGCAGCAACAGATGGCCCGCTGTGCCCCAGCCACCGATGGGGGCTACCTTCAGATAGATTGCGAACACGGTCAGGATGGCTGATCCTGCGACGAATGTCGGAATCGAAATGCCGATCAAGACGAACGACAACCCCACGACGTCAAACAATCCGTTTCGCCGCACCGCGCCCAACACGCCGATCGGAACGCCCACCAACACGGCGATCAGGATGGCCAGGAACCCCAGCGACATCGACACCGGCAGCGCCTGACCGATGATCTCACTGCAGGTCCACTCTCGATAGCGGAACGAAGGGCCGAAATCCAGGTGCAGCGCGCCCCAGAGATATTCCACGAAATACGATGCGCTGTTGTCCATGCTGTACCGCGCTTGCAACGCTCGGACCACTTCCGGCGGCATGTTGCGGTCCGCCGTTGCGAACGGGTTTCCCGGTATGACCATCACCATGACAAACGTGACCGCGTACACGCACAGCAGCGTGACCGCGCCCGTCAACACACGTTTCACCAGAACTCGAATCACTGTTTGATCTTCAAATAACGGAACGGAAAGATGAGCCTCGCATTCGGCTGTAGACCCACGACACGTGGTTTGATAGCGAGCAACTGCGTGTAGCGAAACAACGGCAGGACGGGCAGCGTCTCGCGGATCAGTCTCGATTCAGCTTTCGCAAGCAGTGACATGCGGCGGTCCGTCGCACGTGTGTTGGCCGCGCGGATCATCATCTCGTCGAACACGGGGTCGGCGTATCCCGCGTCGTTGTTGCCGTTGTCCGTGATGAACAGATCGAGGAACGTCGTCGGATCAGCGTAGTCGCCATACCATCCGCCTCTTGCAATCATGAACCGCTGATGCTTGCGGTCTTCGGCAAACGTCTTGACCTCGCTGCCACGGGGCACGACGTGGGCACCCAACTCCTGCCGCCACATGTCCGACAGAACATCGCACACTTTTCCGTGGTCAAACCCCGTGCTGTACAGCAGGTCGATCACGCCCAAACCTTCCCCGCCGGGGTAACCCGCGTCAGCCAACAATCGGCGAGCCTCCTCCGGATCGTATGACAAACCGTCCGGCGACGCGTAGCCCGCGATGCTGCCCACAGGAACGATGTTCCCGGTGGGCGGTGCACCTCGGCCAATCACTTTGTCGGTGATCACGCGCTTGTCGATGGCCAACGCGAACGCTTTGCGAACCCGCGGGTCGACGAACGGATTTGGACGTCCTTGGTAGTCGGAGTCGACGCAGTTGAAGACGTAGTAATACGTGCCGAACACCGGTGCGGTGTGGAAATCGCGACGCTCCCCGGACGTGGCGAGTCGCGTCAACTCGTGATCGTACGTCACGTTCGTTTCCGGCAAAAAGTACAGATCGCCCGCCTCGTAGGCCATGATGGCGGTGTTCAAGTCTGGATAGACCAGCATGTCCACCGTGCGAACCGGCAGCAGACTCGCGACGTCTTGGGAATCGGTTCCCACGTGGGTTGGCGTCGATCGGGAGAACGGGTTGCGTTCCAGACGTACACGGCGTTTGAACTCCCATCGCGACATGCGAAACGGGCCATTGGTGATCAAGCCGGGATACGCATTCGCGTGATAATCCGGCTTGGTCCACTGCGGGTCGTAGGCCACCAATCCACGTCGTGTGATTCCGCGGCCGTCGTGGTCGACTCGCAATCGTTCGATGGTCTTGTGGATCGGCAGCAACGTCGGGAACGCGCAAAGGTCAAGAAAATAGGCGCACGGGGCGGTCAGCGTGACGCGAAAGGTTGCGTCGTCCACCGCCTTCAATCCGACGCTTGCGAAGCGCGCATCGCGCTGGGCGGCGTGCGTCTCAAACGCTGCACGCCACGCATCGCTATTCGGCGGCAAACCCGTCAGCAGTTCGACGGACTCGTTCCGCCATGCGTAGTAGTCCGCCGCGCCAGCCACGTGGTCGGTGATGAAAAACGCGTAGTCCGCCGCCGTCCCCGGTTCGATCGCCCGTCGCCATCCGCGAACGAAATCGCCCGCCGTGACGCGATCGCCATTGGACCACCGGGCGTCGGGTCGTATGACGAACGTGTACTCCAAACCGTCGTCCGACACGTCCGGCAGACTAGCCGCGCCAGCGACCGCCCTGTTCACGCGCGGGTCGTACGTTGTGAGGCCTTCCCAGATGTTCAGCGCGATCCGGATGTCCTGCTTCCACGTGATCGCGGCGGGATCCAGGGTGTTGATTCCGCCGGAATTGACGTACGAGAAATCCGCCCGGCTGCCGGGGGTGGCGAAAAGAAACGCACCGATCGTGGCGATCAGGAGACCCGTTATCATCGTTATGGCAACTTTGAACATCGCTAGCACCTTCGCCCGCACCGCTCGCATTATCCGCGACTCGGGAAAAAGTGCGACTCGGTATGGCGACTTCCTTGGAATCACTCCGCCGAATCGGCGTGGAGCGTCGTCGTCCGTCGACAGGACAGGCCCGCGCGCGCGAGGCGTTCGTGCCGCGCGACCTTTCATGCGCCCTGTAATCGAGGTAGTATTCTCCGCGTGACAACACCGAGTCCCGATGCTTCCAAATGCCGAACGAATCACTGACCACTCTCATGCTGCTGGCGGGCACGATTGGGGCGTTCCACACGCTGGTCGGTCCGGACCATTACATTCCGTTCGTCGCGATGGCGCGTGCGGGGCGATGGCCTTTTCGGAAAACGGTCATTATCTCCACGCTCTGCGGTGTGGGGCATGTTTCCGCATCGATCTTGATCGGCGTGTTCGGCGCTGCCTTTCTCCCCCCCCC
>CAYQFV010000042.1:0-25017 GCA_964416845.1 uncultured Phycisphaeraceae bacterium
ACCAAGATAACTACCCTCCCAGAAAACGCACGACAAAAGTCCGACAGACTGCTAGGTCGGCACTTACGACTCGTATTCGCTCTCTCGCAACGCAGGCGATGATCGGCGAAGAGCCCCCCCCCTCTTCGATAGATTTTGAAACGTCGTCCATGAGGCCTGATGAGTAATCGCTTCCGATTGGCGTTCCGCGCGTCCGCTCCGCTGTGGGTGGTGTGGACGCCCGGAGCGGCGGAGTGCTGCCGCTTACGACGCTGACCCAGATCCACGGTCCCCTATGTCCACCGTACGAATCGGTTAGCGCCATAGGTGACCCGTGGATCGCTACCTGGTCGAGACGGTTCATGCTATTGAGGATACTCGCTTGGTGTGCAGATTGTCAGCCGCCAGTGCAATTACAGAGCACGTTGCCGGAGAACGTATCCAGAACGGCGAACAGGTCGAAAATGTTGATCGAACCGTTTCCCTCGCACGGCTCGACATCCAGATCGCCGAGCGCGCACGCCGATAGATCGCCCGAGAAGCCATCGAGCGTGCAGAACAAGTCGAAGACGTTGACCGTGCCATTGTGATCTACGTCGCCATACTGCCCGGCCGTTCGGACACAGGTCCCTGAGACGCACCGGTCGGCTGTGCACGCATCGAGGTCATTGCATTCGCAATCAGCGACGCAGCCCGGGCATTCATCGGGGACGCCGTCGCCGTTGCAGTCGCGGCTGACGGACGACGCGATGTCGCACGTGTCGGGAATGCCGTTTCCGTTGCAATCTGCAGCCAGCCCTGAAGCGACGTCACAACTGTCTGCGGTCCCACTGGTATCGCAGTCGGGTTCGCATTCGTCCATAACGCCGTTGTTCGTGCAATCCTCCCCAATACCCATCGCCAGGTCACACGAATCGGGGACAAGGTTGTTGTTGCAATCGGTTGCAATCCCCGTCGCAATGTCGCATGCATCGGTCTGCCCGTTCGCGTCGCAATCGGGCTCACATTCGTCCGGTACGCCGTTTCCGTCGCAGTCGGCGCTCGTGCCATTGGCAATGTCGAGTTCGTCGGCTTGCCCGTTGCCGTTGCAGTCCTGAGATTCGAACGCGCCGAGATCTACGATCGGGGACACCCCAACGCCGGTGTTCTGTACAGCGGTGATGTCAACAAACCTGGGCCGCCCCAACACGTCAGTTGTCGTTGATGGGTCAAGTACAGCGTTGTTGCCGGCGTCGATGAGCGGCGAGGTTGCCCGCAGGCGCAGATCGTCGTCTTCGGTTCCAGCGATGTTGTCCGGACCGACGGCGTCGACAAACTGGGGATCTTCTCCACCATTGCCCACGCCTCCGAATGCCCCCGTCCAGCCCTGGAGGCTGGTATGGTTGATGGTGATAGTCGCCGGTGCGAATTGCACGAAGATCTCGGTCGATTCAGTCACTCCCGTAGGATCGCCCGCGGTCTTTACAATACAGTTGGTCAGTGAAAACTTGGAAAACGGGAATGTGAAGTGAGCCAATTCTCCGAGATCGCCGGTTGTGTTGCGTGAGAAAGTACAATTGACGAAATCCGTACCGACAAGATTGGTCACGTCACCGTCCTGGTAATTGTGCAGCACCCCGCCCCCCCCACGTGCGACTGTTCCGATTGCGTGGTTTCCCGAGAACACGCAGTTGGTGAATAGGGAGTTATCACGATAGTTGGCGATGACGCCTCCGTATGAGGCTGAATTGCCCAGGAATCGACAGCTCGTGTATTTTCCGCCGCCGCCTGGCTCCAGGAACGTCGAGAAGAAACTGTAGATTGCCCCCCCGCCGGTGATCGCCGTGTTATTGATGAAACGCGTGCGGCTGACAGTCGCACTGCTTGCCGATATCCACATTCCGCCACCGCCAACGAAACCGGAGCCGACGTCGGGCCCGGTCGCCTGATTGTCAATGATGGTACAGCCTTCGAGCGTTGGAGCGCAGTAGTTGTCGACGTAGATGGCACCGCCGGACTGGGCTGAGTTCGCGCGGAACGTGCAGTCGGTTAAGACACTGTGAGTGTTGACGGCACTGTACATACCCCCACCAAACTCCGTCGCTGTGTTATCGCTTAGCGTGCAATTCGTCAGAATTGGACTGCCGCCGTTGAACTGGAAAGACGTGCCGGTATTGTAGATGGCACCTCCCCTCGCGGCGGAGTTCTGAGTGAAAACGCCATGGATCACCGCGGGAACCGTCCCTGGGCCGTTATACATCGCGCCGCCTTTTTCGAGGGCGCTGTTGTTGGTCAAGGTACAATCGACGAGGGACGGGCTGCTACCGTCGGTGTTGTACAGGACGCCGCCGGTCTTACCTGCGAAGTTGTCGTTGAATGTGCAGCCTGTGATGGTTGGGTTGCCCGGTCCGAGCGCCGGGTTGAATCCGAATTCGTTAACGATCGCACCGCCCTTGCCCATGATCGCCCGGTTGCGCTCGAACGTGCAGTTGACGATCGATGGGCTGCTCGCCGCGTTGACGATCGCTCCGCCGCCGCCAACCCCGTCGGTGATCGTGGCGGCGACGTTGTCAGAAAACGTGCATTGGTCAAGCGTAACGTTGCTCAGATCACGATTGCACATCGCCCCGGCATATTTGCCGGCGGAGTTGGCGGTGAAGGTGCATCGCGAAAAAGTCGGGCTGCTCGAGCCGTTGTAAACCGCGCCCCCGTTGTCCAATACCATGTTGCCGCTGAACGTGGAGTCGGTAATCGTCGGGTTGCTCCCAGCTCTGAGTTGCATGCCGCCGCCCTGAAAAGCCGCGAAGTTGTCCTTGACCACCAGACGACTTAGCGATGCATTCACGCCGAACCCTATCAGCCCGGCGCCAAGTTCGTCATCGCCGGTCCCGTTCGCATTGCCGCCGGAGATGGTCACACCGTCGAGAATCGCCGTCGCGTCCGTGCCGCTGGCAACCACCACGTGGTAGCTGTTGTCGCTGTTGTTGGCGAATCCGGCCGAATCGTCGCCGTTGAGGTCACCAGACAAAATCGTCACGTTGACGCTCGGGTCGCGTTGACCGGCGGTCGTTTCTTCGCCGGAAAAGCCACCGAGAATGGCCACGCCGTTGACGAGTGGAAACGAGGCCGACCGATCGCCGCCCATGGTTGCAGGTGTATACCTTCCCGCGCCGATCCAGACCTGCGTGTCCGGGTCGGTGGAGAGATCGGCGGCTGCGATCGCTGATTGAAGATCAGCGAACGCGTCCGCCCAACTCGACCCGTCTGTGAGGCCGTTCGCGTTTCGGTCCACGAAAATGACGGTCTCAGCCTGCAGCAGTGTCGGAAGAACGATGAGTGCTACGATTCCCGAAAGGGACGCCAGTGTGTGAAAGCGCATAATCCGATCCTCCTGGTTGTATCGAACGAACGCCAACACAGCGTATGCGCCGGGTGCCGCTCATTGCTTCAACTAGACGTGGCTCGGGAGACGACGGTGACGAGTTTTCACCTCGCAGACAGGTCAGTATACTCGATCAGCATCGCAGGGGCAAGCATTCGCAGTGGCAAAAACAGGCGGGAGACCGGGCCAGTGGACGTTCGTTCACCATGGCCAGCAAAAGACGGAAGAAGTGGCGACGCGGTTAAACGGCTTCTTTCGATGGCGATGCCAACATGTGTCGCAATGCGAGCACGAAACGAACGGGAACGCCGACGCGATCTGTGATCTTCATCTTTCGGAAGACAGACTTGGTATGCATGCGGACCGTGTCAAGTGAAACGCCCATTTCGTCGGCGATGGCAGGGTTGGATCGTCCGCGGCATATCCACCGGGCGACCTCCCCTTGCCGCGGTGCGAGTCCAAAATGGTCGAGCAATGCGCACCACTCCACCGGGCTGAACAAATCGGGGAGCGGCTCTTGAACACGTTTCGCTATTTTCATCGCGACTTGCCCTTATCGTTTCGGAGGAGGGGTTCGCCAACAAGACAAACCCTCTATAACTCAAGCGTCGAAACGCTACGCATCGCACGCAAAAACTGAAAAAACTTTGGAGACGGGTGACTTCGGCCGTACGCGTGTTTCGTGGCACGCGTCGGTCAGTTGGCGGTTGCGACGTGCCAGTCTTGCGATAATCAACGTACAGGAAATAACTTAGGGTTGACTCGAGGAGTTCCAGCGAGGTCGCTACGACCCTATTCTCACGAACTGGTTGCGTGAGAAGACAATCGCCGCTCGCCAGTGCCCGGAGTGTTGACGGCCTGGCTGATTCTCCCGATTCGCTGGGAGCGCCGTCACGACGCGGGCTGCTGTTCGTTCACCGGCTATTGCAAAGTGACGTGGCGTTGGGGACCCATCTTGAACGCGCTGGCGTTCTGGGGCGAGTGATCCGCGCCCACTGTGGCCAAGACATGAGCAATGCAGGGCCCGAGCACGACCACCGCAGCGTACACACCATCCGTCGTCGCTTCGCTGACGCGGCTTTGCAATTCGCATCAACGGGCGGGCGCGAGGCACGGCGCTCGCGTCGCCCGACAGACGGGGCGATTCGCCGTCGGTCGAACGCTGCTGCCGCATGGGAAGATTCGGCTTCGCTCGGCGGGGACGGCTGGCGTCGCCGGGCGCGACCAAGGGGTTTCGTGGAGGTTGTTGACTTTCCCATTTCGGCTGTCCATACTTTGCTGACCATCGTTCAGCGGGCCTGCAACCGGGCGGAGCAGCGGTTGTTTCGGCCGGATTCGTCCGCGCGTCCAGTCGGCAAAGGTGACAGGCATGCAAGGCGTGGTAAAGTGGTTCAACCAGACGAAGGGCTTCGGATTCATCGTTCCGGACGACGGATCCAAGGACATTTTCGTTCATTACAGCGACATCCAGGGCGACGGATTTCGAAGCTTGAACGAAGGCGACAAGGTCGAGTTTGACACCGTTCAGGGCGACAAAGGGCAAAAGGCTGCCAACGTCAAACCAGCCACCTGATCGCTTCGGCTCACTACCGGCCTTAGATTCTTGAGGGCGACTTTTTCGGCGCGGCCGCCTGAGCGTGTGGAGTTGCGCGGTCTATCGGCAACTCGATCGACGAAGGCCGGTGCTGACATACGGCGAGTGCGCGGCGTCGCGTGTTCACACCGCAGCAAAACGAACGGACGAATCGATGCGGGCGAGCGGAGCGATCGGGCCAGCCGTCGCCGATCATCGAATTCGAGGTTAACCGACCGGCGACGACCTACCCAATCAATCACGACGAGCCGTCGAAAGAATACTCCAGCCGATGAACCACCCTACAGGAAGCACTTGCACGACGAGAAAACTGCGTTTCCGCCGGTGTCTACGAAGAGCGATGGCTGTCGTTCTTTGCGCGCTCGCGGGTTGTGCCGGCCCCGGTCCCAAGCTGTTCCCGATCACCCCACAAACGGTCCGGACGCTGCCAGACGGACGCGTTGAACGCGTCTACGACCTCGACGGGGACGCACAAGCGGACGCGGGCGAAATCCTGACACCTGCCGGCCTGATCGAGCGTCTCGAACGCGATAGCAACGGCGATGGCGTTCTCGATACCAACATCACGCCACCAGCAATGGCAACCGAAGACCTTCCGCACCTGATCATCATTCTCGACAGCGTTCCGTTCGAACTCGTTCGCGATTTCTGGCTGCAGGGAAGGTTTCGACTCTTTCATCCGCCCGCGAGAATCGTCAGCCCCTTCCCTGTGATGTCGGATCTGTGTATTGCAGATTTCTTCGGCGTCTTGCCGTGCAACTCCGTCGAATCACAGTTCTATAACGGCCACGCCCTCAACAGCGGCTTCGCCACGTACGCCCGGGAGACCAACTCTCAATGGCTTGAAAAGGTTGACTACCATCTCGATTTCAGCGTCCACACCGTCGGCTACCTGCATCCCTACGAATGGTTCGACCACGAACTGCGTCGAATTCAGGAGCATCTTCGCGAAGCTCCGCACGCTCGCTTTGTCGCCTACGTCGTGGGAACGTCGGCGTTGGGAGCACAATTCGGGCGGGAAGGTCACGTTGCAGGCCTCATCAAGGTCGACCGCTTCTGTCAGCAACTCGTCCACATGATGCACGGTCGGATTCACATCACACTTCTCTCCGATCACGGGCACGATTTTGTGGCCAGCAAACGGGTCGACCTGCGTCAAGCGCTTCGCCGCTCCGGCTATCGTGTTGGACGAACCTTGACCGCTCCCGGCGATGTCATCGTTCCCGAGTTCGGAATCGTCACGTGTGCGGGCATCCACACGGAAGAGCCAGCGACAGTGGCACGCGATTCGGTCAACATCGAGGGCGTCGATTTGGCGGCGTTTCAGGACGAGTCCGATCGAATCGTCGTCCGCACGCGCGACGGGCTCGCGCGAATCAGTCGTCGCGACGATCGTTTGCGATATCGAGCGATCGCCGGCGACCCGTTGCGTCTCAAAACGATCCTCGACGAATTGGCCACTCGAGGCTTGGTCGACGACGACGGGTTCGTTGCCGACGCCGATTTGTTCACCGCCACGAATGACCACGTCTATCCCGATCCGATCCACCGATTGTGGCGAGCGTTCCACGACATGACCCGGCACACGCCCGACGTCCTACTGTCGATCAAACGCGGATACCATGTCGGCAGCGCGTTCATCTCAGAAGTGATCAAAGTGAAGGCTGCCCACGGCAGCCTGTTGGCCAAGAGCTCCAGCGGATTCGTCATGTCCACCGCCGGTGTGATTCCAAGCCCGATCCGAATGCAAAACGTCCGCAAGACCTTGCGTGCTCTCAACGTCCCGCTCGATCCGTAGCTCGGATGGCGTCGTTGAACCGGCGTTGCACTCTCGCGCTGATTAGCGGAGTTCGTCACTTTCCCCTGACAAGAGTGGCAAATCCTGCTTGCCCTGTAGGTCGTCTATGCGTTCCAGTTGGCGTTCCAACTGTCGCGATCGAGTCGTCTGAAGTTTTTGAAACTCAGTGAGCGCTCTCTCCAGGAAGCTCCCGGCTTTCTCCGCGACTTCGCAATACTTCTCCCATTCCTTCCGAAATGTTCCCAGTAATTCAAGGATCTCGTTCGACACCCTGCCAAGTCGAAAGTTGTCCACCGATTGGCGAACGACCGACAAAACTGCGTACAATGTTAGTGGCGAGCATAGCACGACCTTGTTGCGAACGGCGTCATCCAACAGCTTGTTGTCGTGCTCATGGATGAAGCTGTAGACTTGCTCATTCGGAATGAACAGCAGCACGCAATTCAACGTTCCCGCCGCGACGTCAATGTACGCTCGCGACGTGACCTCTCGCAGTTGTTTGCGCACATCCTTCAAGAAGGCGCTGGTGAATTGCTCCCGTGAGGCATCGTCGGTCGCCTCCAAGGATCGCAAGTAGTTGTCCAGCGGAAACTTTACATCCATGTTCAGGCGCAAGTCTCTCGGCATCATGAACGTGAAGTCCGGCCGCTCTCCCGACTCCACCGTCGCCTGCTTGTGATAGTTCACGCCCTCGACGAACCCCGCAAGCCGCAACACGTCTTCCGCCATGCGCTCGCCCCATTGACCGCGACGTTGCGAGCTCGCCAGGGCTTCGCGCAGTTGTGCAGTGGTTTCGCGGAGCTTTGCCGTCGCTTCGGTCGCCCGCGTCAGTTCCGTCTTGATGACACCGGCCGTTTCACGCCGCTCCTTATCAATCGTCTGCGTCAGCGCTTGCAACTCTCCGAGCTTGGCGTTCATCGTCGTCAGGGAGGCATCGATCAGTTTTTTCTTGGTCTCGAGCACCTCGCCCCCCGCGCTCGCTTGCTGCTCCAACCTTGTCTTGGCCAGCTTGAGGAAATCGTCGGTGTTCTGTGACAGGGCGTCTCGCGACAGCGCTGCGAACGTCGTCCGCAGTTGCTCCACCACCGCGTTGAGATCATCCGTGCGCTGCGATTGCGCTTCGCTCAAGAGCGCTTGGGCAACCTCGCGCTCCCGCCTGCTGCGCAGCGCATTGATGATCGTCACCAACGCAGCCCCCAAGATCACACCGCCAATCGCCCATATCGCGTCCAAGCTGACCGCCTTTCCGAATAGTCGCGTGCGGAGACGGTTCCACCCGGCGAACATCCAAGACGTCCGTACGCCGGTCCCGCACGCCGCGTTTCCTCGTCATGTTACACGGCCATCGCGTGCGAATCACGCGCCCGACTTCTGGCTGACGAGCAACGCCCCTACGCAGACTCTTCAAACCCATTGGAATACGTTCGATGCCACTGCCATGCGGTCTCGATGTTTCGGACGATGTCGGTGTAGACGGCGCTCCAGCCTAGTTCGGATTGGATTTTCGTGGCATTGGCGTACAGCTCCGGCGGATCGCCCTCGCGACGGTCGGCTTCGATGGCGGGGATGTCGTGTCCGGTGACGGTTCGGGCTGCGTTGATGATTTCGCGAACGCTCGTTCCGATGCCGGTACCGACGTTGAACGCTCGGAAGATGCCCTCCTGTTGGGATTCCATAGCGCGAACGTGGGCGGTCCCGAGATCTTCAACATGGATGAAGTCGCGCACGCACGTTCCGTCGGAGGTCGGATAGTCCGTGCCAAAAATGTGGATCGAGTCGCGTTTGCCCATCGCTACCTGCAGCACGAGCGGGATCAGATGGATTTCCGGATCGTGATCTTCGCCGTTCGTTCCGTCGGACGACGCGCCGGACGCGTTGAAGTAACGAAGCGCGCAGGCGCCCAATCCCCATGCGTTCGAAGAATCGCGCATGGCCCATTCCACCGCGAGCTTCGTGCGACCATAGGGATTGACCGGCTGCTGCGGCATGTCCTCGGTGATCGGCATGGAGCGCGGCTCGCCGTAGGTCGCGCACGATGAACTGAAGACAAATCGTTTGACGTTAGCGTCAGCCATGGCGCGGAGCAGGCGTATCGAACTGCCGACATTGTTGTCGTAGTACTTGAGCGGATCGCGGACGGACTCGTTGACATCAAGATGCGCGGCGAAGTGCATCACGCCGTCGAACGCGCCACCACCGAGCGTTTCGCGAAGGAGCTTCGCATCAGCGATGTCGCCCTGGACGAACGTCGCGCGATCATCGACGGCGGCGCGATGCCCTTGACTGAGATTGTCGAGTACGGTGACGTCGTGACCCGCGTCACACAATGCTCGAACGCAATGGCTGCCCACATATCCCGCGCCGCCGGTGACGAGTATGTTCATGTCGTGGTCATCTCCTTTGCCAGCCGTAGGGCCGTCGTCGCGAGCTCGTTACGTTCAACCACGGCCGCGGGTGATCGTCCTGGCAAACACCATGTATCGTGTCGCAGCAGTCATCGTCAAGTCGTTCAACCTCGACGCGATTTACCAGTACGTTACGAATCATTGCCCGCGGGTCCGGCGGTCCAGCGCAGAATCGACGTTCGACCGCACGTTTCAGCCGTCCAAGACGACGCGCGCCGTGCCACATATCTGCCACTCGTTCGGTTTCTCGATTTTTGGTGGACGCGAGAAGCGGTTTTGAGTAGGATGGCACATCGCGCGGGTTTGTCAGATCAGTCCAGAGCGAAGAGCTTGGTGTTGTCGTGCGAATGGTGGCTTAATTGGCCGCTTGTGGGTGCTTGTTGGTTGGATGACGTCATCATGGGCGAACCGATTATGAGCGAGACCGCTGCGATCGAGGCTGAACTTGATGAGTTCAGCGACCGGATCGACCTTGTGGATGTGCCGGATTCCGCACCGCAAGACACCTTTGCGCAGGATGTCCGCGATGGGTTATCGCGTTCACCCAAATCGCTTCCGTCGAAGCATCTCTACGACGCCGCCGGCTCGCGGTTGTTTGAACGAATATGCGCTCTCCCCGAATACTACCTGACGCGAACTGAAAACCTGATTCTTGCGCAATATGGCGCTCAAATCGTCGCCGCGGCTGGCCGGCCGTGCGTCATGACGGAATTGGGATGCGGAAGCGCTCTGAAGACACAGCATCTGATCGAACCACTCGTCGCCGATGAGCAAGACGTCGTTTACAATCCTATCGATATATCGCCGAAGATGATCCATTTGTGTGCCCGGCGGCTGCTCAACCGGTTTTCAACACTTCGGATCGTGGCGATGGTGTGCGAGTACGAGAAAGGGTTATCGCTCGCCGGGGCGCAGTTTTCCCGACAGAAGATGATCGTTTTCTTGGGGTCGAGCATTGGCAACATGACACGCGCGGAGAGTGTCGCCTTCTTACGACGCATGCACGATGCGATGGCATCGTGCGACACTGCTCTGGTCGGCATTGACATGAAGAAAGACACCGACGTGCTGATCAACGCGTACAACGATTCGGCGGGCGTGACAGCCGGGTTCAATACCAACATCTTTGCGAGAATGAATCGCGAACTCGACGCCGATTTCGATTCCGAGAACTTTGAATACGAAGCGCGGTACAGCGATGAACTCGGGCGGATCGAAGCCCACCAGGTCAGCAAGGTCGCGCAGTCGGTTCGCTTGGGCGAGCTGGACATGGTGGCGGAATTCCAACCCGGCGAGAGCATCCACACCGAGAATTCCCACAAGTTCTCGCCACGACAATTCGAGGACCTTTGCGACCAGGCGCGGCTGCGAATCGAAGAATTCTGGACCGACGAACGGAAGTGGTTTCGGCTGGTGCTTCTCCGGCGTAGTGACGCGTGACAAGAGTCGCGCGGTGACGCGGATGGTTCATGTCACGCCGGGCCGAGTCGTTTGGCCTGCCGCCACGGGGTTGCACGGATCGAACAGCGATGATCGAGCTTCAACGATTGACCAAGCGCTATGGCGAGCGCGCGGTGGTCGACGCCATTGACTTGAAGATCGATTCCGGTGAACTACTCGTACTGCTCGGGCCTAGCGGTTGTGGCAAGACCACCACGCTCAAAATGATCAACCGACTGATCGGACCAACCGCAGGTCGAGTCGTGATCGACGGCGTGGACACGTCGACGGTGGATGCGGTCACGCTTCGGAGGTCGATCGGGTACGTCTTTCAGGGCGTGGGATTGTTTCCACATCTTAGCGTCGCGCGAAACGTCGGGATCGTTGCGGAATTGGTCGGCAAGAGTCGAAACTGGATCGACCGACGCGTCGATGACTTGCTGGCGACCGTGGAGCTTGCCCCGGCCGATTTTCGCGATCGTCTCCCCAGTGAACTTTCCGGCGGGCAGCAGCAGCGGGTGGGCGTTGCGAGGGCGCTGTGCATTCAGCCGTCGGTCTTGCTGATGGACGAACCGTTCGGCGCGCTTGATCCGATCACGCGGGACATCCTCCAACGGCAGTTGAGTCACATTCACAAGACCATGAATACGAGCATCGTGTTCGTGACGCACGACATGTTCGAAGCCCTACTCATCAGCGATCGCATCGCCGTCATGCAAGCCGGGCGAATCGCTCAGGCTGGCTCGCCGGGGGAATTGCTCGCCCATCCCGCCAACGACTACGTCGCCAAGCTGTTGGAAACGCCGAAACGTCAGGCCGATCGTCTTGAGGCGCTCGCCGGTCAACCGTCATTCACGCAAGCACAAGACGCGTCCGATTGATCGACAGGCTCTTATGATCGAAGCATTGAGCGCACAATGGGCGGTTCTGCCCGACCGGCTGCTCGGGCACGTTCGGCTGACGCTGTGCGCGCTGATGATCGGAACCCTAATCAGCGTTGCGCTGGGCATGGTGGCGAGTCGCGTTCGAGCGCTTCAAACGCCCGTACTGACCATCGCATCAATCGTGCAGACGATCCCTGGGTTGGCGTTGCTGGCCATCATGGTGCCCATACTCGGCATGATCAACGAAACGCCCGCACTGATCGCGCTGATTTTGTACAGCATGCTGCCGATCCTGCGAAACACTGTGACGGGATTGGACGCAGTCGACGCCGACGTGATCGAGGCAGCGCAGGGCGTTGGCATGACGGGCAATCAGATTCTCTGGCGGGTGCGGCTTCCGCTGGCAGCGCCGGTCATCATCGCGGGCATTCGAACTGCGGCGGTCTGGACGGTGGGGATGGCTACGCTGGCGACACCCGTCGGTGCGATCAGTCTGGGCAACTACATCTTCGAGGGCCTGCAAACGATGAACAACGCAGCGATCGTGGTTGGCTGCGTCGCGTGTTCGATCCTTGCGCTCGTTTTGGACGGCATCATTCGCGGTTTGGAGGCCGCTGCGGTGCGGCGAAATCGGTTTTGGATATGGACGTTGACCGTTGCGCTGATCGGGACAACCGTGGGCGTTCTTGCGGACGGTCTGATCGACAGGTCCGCGGCGAGCAGCGGACAAACCGTTCGCATCGGAGCCAAGACGTTCACGGAACAATACATCTTAGGCGAGTTGATGCAGCAGAAGATCGAGCGCGATTGCTCCGTGCGGGTCACTGTTCAGGCTGGTCTGGGGTCGACGATTGCGTTCGACGCGTTGAGGCAAAACGAGATCGACGTTTACGTCGACTACAGCGGAACGATCTGGACCAACGTTCTCAAACGCCGAACAGGGCAGACCGACGCGTCCGCCATGAATGCGACGATCACGCGCGAGATGAAGGACCGGGACGGCATCGTGGTCGTCGGGGTGCTCGGCTTTGAGAACGCCTATTGTCTCGCCATGCGCCGGGGTCGCGCGGAGCAGTTGGGTATCTCAACATTGAGTCAACTGTTCCGACGGTCGAGTGAACTGACGCTCGGGGCGGACATGGCCTTTCTGGGTAGGGCGGAGTATTCCGACATCGTATCCCGTCACCACGCAGCATTTCGACAGGTGCGGGCTATGGAAGCCGTGCTCATGTACCGTGCGATCGCCGAAGATCAGGTCGATGTGATCAGCGCGTACACCACCGAGGGTAAGATCGAAACGTTCGACCTTCTGGTGCTCGACGACGACCTGTCGGTCTTTCCTCCGTACGACGCGATGATACTCGTCAGCCCCCGCGCCGCTGCCGAGAAGTCCGCCGTCGTTCGATCGTTGTTGGGGCTGGTCAACAGGATCGATCATCGCATGATGTTGCGTGCCAACTGGCGCGTCGACCACGAGCACGAATCACCGCGGGCGGTCGCAAGGGACATGCTCGAGCAAATCACATCGCGAGAATGACGCCGGGATGCTGGGATGCCGCTGGAAACCTGGCGGGAACGCGAATCGCGCAACCGGTTCAGCCCGCCGCCACATCGGCATGGTCGACATCATTCGTTTGATCCGTTGGTGTGGGCCAATAGATCGCCGACTCGAACGACCTCATCGACGAGGATGTCGATGTCTTCTCGGCGGGTGCGGAAGTTCACGATGCAGACGCGGAGACAGTCGTCGCCGTCGAGCGTCGTGGGCGACATGAACACGCGTCCACCACGAACGAGCGTATCGAGGATCCGCCGATTCAGATCATTGACGCTGCACCGATCGCCGCCGCCCACCGGGCGATATTGAAAACAGCATATACTGAGGTCCGACCCCATCGGCGCCAACCGGGCATGATCGGCGACCCGCTGGTCCAGGTATTCGCGAAGGGCGATGTTGTGCTCGATCAACGAAGTGATGCGATCCGCGCCGCGCACCTTGAGGATCATCCATACTTTCAGGGCTCTCGCCCGACGGGACAACTCCAATCCGTGATCGAAGAACGCATGGCTTTCGATCGGATCGGTCTGCGAAACAGCGATGTATTCGCTTTGAAGCGTAAAGACGCGGCGGATAGCAGCCGCATCGCGAAACAGCAAGCATCCAACATCGAGCGGCGCGAACAGCCACTTGTGCGGATCGATCGACACGGAGTCAGCCCGCGCGAACGAACGACGCATCCATGCGTATTGCCTCGTCATCGCTGCCGGTGCGCCGTACGCTCCGTCGATGTGCAGCCACACGCCATGGCGTTCGGCCACGTCAGCCACCTCGTCCAGCGGATCGATGGTGGCTGAGTTGGCCGTTCCAGCGGATGCGCAGATGCACGCCGGCGTGAATCCACCCTCGACATCCCGAACGATGAACTCGTGAAGCGCGTCGGGACGCAGGCGACGCCGGGCGTCGACGGGGATCCGGCGGACCTTGTCGTCAGCAATGCCGAGAACGCCCGCAGCCTTGATCAATGACAGATGCCCTTCGCTGGAGACGTACATCGTAATACGGTCTCGCGGAATGCGCGACGAATTACCCGATCGCCCTGCCAAGACCACTGCTGCGGCGATCGCAGTGGTGTTGGCCGCCGAGCCGCCGCTGGTGAGCACGCCCTGTCCGTTCGCGTCAAACCCAACCAGTTCATCGATCCACCGTAGAACTTGGCGTTCCATCGCGGTAGCACTTGGGGCTGATCGCCACGCCGTGACGTTTTGATTGAGAACCGACGCCATCAAATCCGCAAGCGCTCCGATCGGGTCCGCCGACGCGCACACGTACCCAAAGAAACGTGGGTGCCCGTTCTTGCGCCGGTGGTGAACGAGCAGGTCTCGTCCGGTCGCCAACGCCTGCCAAGGATCCATCCCGTCCCGAGGGACCGGATCATCAAACATTGAACGGAGTTGATCGCCGCAAGTCGGTTCCAGAATCGGGTCGGTGGATTCCTGTTCGATCGCGGTCGCAAGCAGTTCGATGAGTTCGTGTCCGGCAGTGCGAAAGTCGTTCGCATCGCCGACCGATGCTGCCAAGTCCGCCCGGTCTCGATCGTTCATGTCGGAAGTATAACCGCGTCACCACACCGGGCACAGTTGTCGACGCGGCTGCGAGGAGAATCGATGCCGCTGTTCGTCTTGGCAGAGCAAAAGCAAGGAGCAGGTATCTGCCACGTGGGTCCGGCTGACTCAGACCGAGGTCGCCACGAACCGGCAACCTGTTCTCTGAAACGGGCGAGTTGGCGGTGGAGATGAGCGAATCAGAAGACCGGTTTTTCGTCGACGGTGCCGATGATGGGAGCCACCGGTTCGTCATCCGGCGACTCCAGTTTGTCACGATAGATCGCCGCGACGTCGGGTTTTTCCCACGCCTCGTAAAGACGGACGATACGTTCGAGGATCAAACGCGTCCGCCAGTGCTTGGCACCAAGCGCCTCGTTGACGCGACGGTACGCGGTGACCGCAAACGGCTGGGCGGTCTCGTAACGACCACGATTCACCATGCACGCGGCGACGGCGCTTTGCAAATCCGCGCGAAGCCAATGATCATACGGCAACTGTTCGCGTCGGATGGCTACGCTGAGAAATCTGAGCGCCTCTCGAAGCATCACCTCCGCCTGCTCGATTTCTCCAAGGTCGAGCAACAAGTCTCCCAGGTTGGTCATCAGCGACGCGACCAGAGGCCGATCAAGCATGTTCTCCCAGTTTGGTGGAAACGAACGAAAGATGTCGATGTACGCCGATCGCACTTCGACGTTCGGCCGGCGGCTGGAAAAGATCGACGACAGATTCTTGAAACGATCTTCCACGAGAGGAAAACTTGATTCCAGCATCTCGCAGTAAAGTTGAACCAACCTGCGGTACGCGTTTTCTGCACCGTCGTAGTCGCCGTTGGCGTGCTTGAGGATGGCCAACCGACGCAAGCGGGAAAACTCCGTTCGGGGTCCGCCGACGAGTGCGGGAGTCAGGCGGATAGCCCTGGAAAGCAACTCCTCAGATTCACGATATCGCCCCAGACGCTGAAGCGCCATCGCGTAGTCGTCAAGACACTCCGAAACGTACATGTGATCGTCGCCCAAATGCCGTCGGTACACCGGCAGAATCTGGGCGTCAATCTCAGCCGCCTCTTGAAAACGATCTTGGAAGTATCGCAACGCCGCGTAAAGGTGCTTGCAACGCGCGACCTCCACGCTGTCTTCATTGAAGCGGGCACGATAACGCCGCAGCGCTTCGCTCAGCATTGATTCAGCCTCGTCAAAATGCTGCGGCCTTGAGCACCGAACCAGGGCATACGCAAGGTCACGCATCGCGTCCACGGTGAGCAATGCGTCCTCGCCATACAGTTTGCGATGCAGTTCGAGCGATTCACGCGCAATTTGGGCGCCGGTCGGGTCCTCCATCGAGGCAAGGGTCAACGTCAGGGCACGAAGACACTTGGCCACCGACGGGTCTTCATCGCCGTGGACACGACGATTGATCTTCAACGCAGTTTGCAGGTGCGGATTCGCGTCCTCCCACAACCACAGGCTGTTGTACGTTCTTCCTATTGCGTAACGCACGCCGGCCTCGGTTTCAGGCTGATCGCGCAGCTCGCGCCGAATGCGACTTGTCGCCCCCTCGAGCATGGCCAGCAGACTCGCCCCCCCGCCATCCTGCTGCGGGCTTGCCGACACCAGGGTATCCTGAAGAAACGCTGCGATGCGCTCCGCCTTGCCACGCTGATCCGCTTCGCCGCGGGCCGCGCGGTTCGCGCGAAAAGCATAGGTCGTGCTCAAGACGACCGACGCGGTGAGCATCATCGTCACTGCGGCGAGCGCCACCACCACGGTACGGTTTCGTCGGGCGAACAAGCGCAATTGGTAGAACAACGTCGTCGGTCTCGCCTCGATGGGTTTGTCGTTGAGAAAGCGCTCGATGTCGTCGGCGAAATCGGCGGCGGACTGATAGCGCTGGTCACATTCCTTCTGGAGAGACTTGAGCGCGATGGTCTCGACATCACTCGGCAGTTCCGGACAAATCGCGGAGGGTTTGGTCGGCGCTTCATCTCGAATGACGCGGATGGCTTCGGTGATCGGTTTCCGCCGAACGTCGTGCGGAAGCTGACCACAGAGCAATTCGAAGAAAACGACTCCGGCGGAGTACACATCGCTGCGAACATCGATCTCATCGGGATCTGCCGCACACTGCTCCGGGCTCATGTACGGCAGCGTGCCGACAAGCTGCCCCACGTCCGTTCGCGTGGTTGCTAACGCCATGTCGGAATCGGTCGCGCGAGCGATGCCGAAGTCGATGACCTTCGGTTGCCCCGCAGCGTCCACCAGAATGTTTGCGGGCTTGAGATCGCGGTGAATGATGCCGCGTTGATGTCCGTGATGCACCGCATGGAGGACTTCGACGAACAACTCGAGTCGACGACGCAACGAAAGCCCCAGCGTTTGGGCATAATCGATAATCGTCTTACCGTCGGGCACGTACTCCATTGCGAAGTACGGCACTGATCCGGTTTTGTCCTCGAACGTTCCAGCGTCGAAGACCTGCGCGATCGCGGCGTGCCGAAGCCTCGCAAGGAAGTGGAGTTCGAGATCGAAACGCTTCATCGCGCGCTCCGAGCCGCCGCCGGAACGCAAAACCTTCAGCGCGACGGTTCGATGCGGATGATCTTGAATGGCTTCATAGACGGTTCCCGCCCCTCCGGAAGCGATCAGGCGAACGACAGTGAACGATCCCACGCGCCGACCGCGCGGCAACTCCACCCCGGTTCTTGCGAGAGCGCTCTCGGCGGAGGACGCAGGCGGTTCGATGAATTGATCGGACCGCGCGTGCGAATCGAGCAATCGCCTGACCTGCTGCAACAACTCACGATCACCTTTGCACGCTCGTTCGACAAAGACATCCCGCTCCGTCGGATCGCACTCGATCGCACTGTGGAAAACCTCCTCCAATTGCTCGAGACGTTCACCAGTGATAACTGTCCTGGACTTCATTATCCCCCCACCGTGCGCGGTCGGCCACAATCTCCACGCGCCGTTCCAGAGCGAGAAATTCTAATCAATTGAGTGGCCTTGCTCAACGAGAACCGCGTAGTTGGCAGAGGATGTCCGCCAGCGTTGCCGGAAAACCTCGCCCGGAATCGGCCCGTTGCTTTCGCCCCTGATTAGAAGGTCCGCTAATCGGCATCCAACTCGCCGCGCAACCAAGCCTTGGCGAACGTCCAATCTCGTTCCACGGTCCGCAGTGGTACATCGAGTACGCGCGACGTTTCTTCCACCGAAAGCCCCCCAAAGAATCGAAGTTCCACCACTCGGCTTTTGCGTTCGTCGATGCCGGCGAGTCGCATCAAGGCCTCATCCAGAACAATGAGATCGACGGCTCGTTCCTCGAAAACCGCGATCGCGTCGTCGAATTCTGTTTTTGGCTTTCCGCCACCACGCTTGGCCGCCCGGTGAGAACGCGCGTGGTCCACCAGGATTCGCCGCATGATTTTGGCAGCCACGGCGAAGAATTGGGACCGGTCCTGCCACCCCGCAGACCGCTGATTGACCAGCCGGAGATACGCCTCGTGCACGACAGCTGTCGGCTGAAGCGTGTGATCGCTGCGCTCGCGTTGCAGATAATCGGCGGCTACCCGGCGAAGTTCGTCGTATACTACCGGCAGCAACTGATCGACTGCATCGCGGCTGCCGTCTCTCGCAGCCTGCAACAACAAAGTGACGTCAGTGGTCGTCGGCTTGGTCAATGGAGCGGCCCCTCAAGAAATCGCCGTCGAAATTATGGCGGTTTCACTCATGCTATATCGCGGGTACGAGTAGTCCAAGCAAGATTTTCTTCAGCATACAAGTCTACACGCGTGTGTGGGGCTGTGTTGGGCAGGACGTTGCCGGAAATGCCGATAAGGTCACGACCGTTAACTCATCAATTGAGTGATTTCTCATACGCATGAGTGACACAGAGCATTGTTAGGACCGAAACGTGGACGGTCGTTGCAGTCGCCGGCCGGCCGAAAGAGCATCGCGCGGTTGAGAGCAATGAACAGCATTCGCGAGTCCAACCATCCTTCGGATTCCACCGTGAGGCGTGCCTCTCGGTGGGGTCCTGGGATTTTTTTGAACGGGACGGTGTTTCGGGTACCTCGTCCGCAGCGCGCGTTGCTTCGCGACTGTCGGTTCGATATCCGTTCGATGACGACGGCGTTTGATCGACACGGTTTTACGCGCCGGCTGAGAAAGGGTGAGTCTGCGGCGCGGCACTTGGGTGTCATGGCCAGACGCAGCGCGGCCATGCGATCAACACGAGGAGGCATGCCCGCGCCTTCGGCTTGGGCATGGCGCCCAGATATCGAAGGCGTTATTTGAAACCGCACTAGCCCATCTCCAGGCGGCGGCCTGGCGCGAGATTCAGAGATCCTATGCACACGACCGCCCGACCACGCGGCCGCAGGATTGATGACGCGTCAGCCCGCCGACCTGCCTTTTACTCCGACCATGACTTCCGAGTTGACCAGCCGAGATCATGCGAATCGGCCCCAACTCCCACCCTCCCAAAACGCCTTCGTCGTTCGTCAATGATGTGAGGCGGGTGACGAATCACGCCCTCGCGCATGGTGCTTGCATGCGCCGCGGGGAAGTGCCTTGCGTGATTTGGACGGCGCGTTAAACTTCTGGTGGGCGTCGGTTTGGTTGCTGCGAGGCGGCGTAGTCTTTCAATAGCACTGACGATGTCGCCGGATCGATTGAAACGCCCGTTTGGGCGATCATCGTTCTTCATCGCGGGCCTTGGCGCCCGCTCAATCAGCTCGTATGGCCCTCAGACCACGAAACACGCCGAATACAGCTTCGAAGACTTGCACGGTATTGGCGGTCGCCGTCGTTCTTTCGGCCTTCATGGCAGCGCCGGCCCAAGCGTACATCGGTCCGGGGGCTGGGTTTGCGGTCCTTTCTTCCTTCTTCGTGGTGCTGCTGGCGACGTTTTCCGCAGGTTTGGCGCTGCTGACGTGGCCTGTTCGCCGGATCATTCGATCGATTCGCGGTCGCCGCGCGATGGCGCGAGCACGAATCAAGCGGGTGGTCGTCGTCGGCCTCGACGGTATGGATCCCGACCTGGTCGACGGTTTCTTCCAACGAAAACTGCTGCCAAACCTTCAAAAACTCGCGACGAAAGGTACCTACAGCCGGCTGGGCACGACCGCTCCGCCCATCTCGCCCGTCGCGTGGTCATCGTTTTTGACAGGCTGCAATCCGGGCAAGCACAACATCTTCGATTTCTTGATTCACGATAGGCGCACGTACGCTCCCAAGCTGTCCAGCGTCTACATCGGCGGCGCCCGACGGAGCTTGCGGATCGGCAAATTCCGGCTCCCGATCGGCAGGCCGAACATTCGCCTGTTGCGCAAGGGCAAGCCGTTTTGGAATTGGCTAGGGTCTCATGGCATTTTCAGCACCGTGCTTCGCGTGCCCATCACGTTTCCCCCGGAGAAGTTCAACGGCCTTCTGCTGAGCGCGATGTGCATTCCAGACCTGCGCGGCAGCCAGGGAACTTTCTCGTATTACACCACCGCCACGGAAGGTGAATCGAACCATACGGGCGGCGAGCGCATCCAAGTTTCATGTCGCGACGGTCACATCGATGCGCGTCTCGTCGGCCCGAGAAACACGCTGCTCGATGGAAGCCCTCCGGTGGAGATTCCATTCGCGATCGACCTAAACGGAGGCAACGATTCCGCGACGCTGACCATTGCCGACAAGAAGATCGATCTGCAGATCGACCAATACACCGATTGGGTCGAGGTTACGTTCCGACTGGGAATGGGCATCAAGGTTTCGGGAATATGCAAGTTCCTGTTGCTCGCGACACGACCCGAGTTCTCGCTGTACGTGACACCGATTCAGATCAACCCCGAGCGACCGGCCATGCCGATCACGCATCCGCCGGCTTACAGCGTTTACCTCAGCAAAAAACAAGGCCTGTTTGCCACCTTGGGGCTGGCCGAAGATACGTGGGCCCTCAACGAGCAGATTCTCGACGACACGAGCTTTCTCCAGCAGTGTCTCGACACCGACTCCGAGCGCGAAGTGATGTTCTTCGATTCGCTCGAGAAGCTTAAGCAGGGGCTGAGCGTTGTGGTGTTCGATGGGACCGATCGCATTCAACACATGTTCTGGCGATACATCGACAAAGGCCACCCCGCCCGGGACTGCACCGGAACACCGCAGCTGCCCAACGCAATCGAAGAGCATTACCTTCGATGCGATAAACTCGTCGAAAAAGTGATGAAGCAATGTGACGATGATGACACGCTCTTGTTGGTGATCAGTGACCACGGATTTAAGTCGTTTCGCCGAGGTGTGGATCTCAATCGTTGGTTGGTCGACAACGGATACATGACGCTCAAGCCGGACGCATCCGGAGAGAAGTACTTAAGGGACGTTGATTGGTCACAGACGCGGGCGTTCGCCCTTGGGTTGGCCGGGATCTATCTCAACATCCGCGATCGCGAAGCGCAGGGCATCGTCGCGCCGGGCAGCGAAGCGAACGCACTTCGCAAAGAATTGTGTGCGAAGCTGACCGGCCTCGCTGACGACACGATGGGCGAAAAGGCAATCAATCGGGCGCTCAACGCCCACAAGACGTATCACGGACCTTACAGCAAGGATGGGCCTGATGTGCTGGTCGGCTACAACGTAGGCTACCGTGTTTCATGGGAGACGGCTGTTGGGCAAATCACCGAGCACGTCTTCCACGACAACGTCAAAGCCTGGAGCGGTGACCACTGCATCGACCCCAAGCTTGTTCCGGGTGTACTTTTCTCAAATCGCAAAATACGTGTCGACGGGCCAAGATTACTGGACGTCGGGCCTACCGTGCTGGATCTCTTCGGCGTCAGCGTCCCCAAGACGATGGACGGCAAGCCCTGGTCGGTGGCCGATGCCAAGGGCCGATTCCGTCGGAAATCAAAAACAGGATCGTGAGTCTCCCGATGTCGCAGACGATATCACGTCATTCACGCACGAGCGTTCATCCGCAGAGCCCTTGGACGCGGATGACGTGCGCGCTCTTTCGTCTCATCTGGTCGGTCTGCATTGCAGGTATTGTTGTATTGGCAGGTTGTGAACCCGAGAACCCGTCTTATCCTCAAAAAGTCATCGTTCTGGGCATCGACGGAATGGACTACGGGCTGACGTCCAAACTGATGTCTGACGGTCGCCTGCCGGCGCTGGCCAAGATAGCAGAGCGAGGCGGATTCAAACCCCTCGGCACGAGCATTCCACCGCAGAGTCCGGTGGCGTGGTCCAATATGATTACCGGTGCGAATCCCGGACAGCACGGCGTGTTCGATTTCATTCACCGCGACCCCGCATCTGGGAACCTGCTATCGTCGACCGCCCAGCTCGCCCCTCCGAAACCGCTTCCGATCCTGGGTCATTCGATGGACGAGATCACGTTCTTCGGCTACCGCTGGCCACTGCGTTCGACGCACCTAGTGATCAATCGCCACGCGCCGGCGTTCTGGGAATACATCACAGAGCGGGGCATCCCCGCGCACGTCTTTCGCATGCCGGCCAACTACCCGCCTTCGTCATCAAGCGGTGCCCACTACTGCTGCCTGAGCGACATGGGCACGGTAGACATCCGGGACACCTTGGGAACTTTTTCCTATTACTCGTCCGACCCCGAAGAGCGTGCAAAAAGAATCGACCGGGCAGCGGGCTCGTTTCAGTTTATGGAGGAGAAGGACGACCAACTGGCCGGTCGGTTTATCGGACCGATGAATCCGTTCGTCGTCCAGCCGAAGGAGGCAGCCGGCGCGCGGGCGCGGCCACCCATTGCTGAAGTGCCATTCACCATCTATCGCGATCCAGTGGAGGCCGTCGCCGACATACGATTCGGCGATACGGATGTGATACTGCGCGAGGGCGAATGGAGCGACTGGTACCCGATCGAGTTCGAAATGATCCCGCACGCGATGTCACTGAAGGGCATATGTCGCTTTTACCTGAAAGAGGTGCACCCGCACGTCAAGCTCTACGTATCACCCATCAATCTCGATCCACAGGAAGAATCCTGGGAGATCGACCAGCCGGAGGATTTCAGCACTGTCGTCTCGGATTCCGTCGGGCGCTATTACACGCAGGGATTGCCGGAAGACACCGAAGCGCTGATTAATAAAGTTCTTTCGCCCGATGAATTCCTTCAACAGACGGAATTGGTGTTGCAGGAACGACTGCGTCTGCTGGATTTCGCGATGGATCATTACGGCGGAGGACTCTTTTTCTTTTACTTCGGGTCGACTGATCAAATCAGCCATATGTTCTGGGGGGCTCGAAGTTCGGACCACCCGGGCATCACACCCGAGTTCCATGCCAAGTACAAGAATCTTGTGGAAGAACTGTATGTTCGCATGGACGGGATCATCGCGAAGGTGGCGAAGCGCTTCCCGGACGCGGTGCTGATGGTCATTAGCGACCACGGCTTTGGCGAATACCGGCGACGATTCAACTTGAACACCTGGCTGCGCGACAACGGATACGCCAAGATGCGGCGGCCTGATATCCCCAAGATGGCGGGCAATTTTGACGCATCCGGAACCCGCGCGTATGCCGTCGGGTTCAACTCGCTGTACATCAACCTCAAAGGCCGTGAGGCGCGTGGGGTGGTCTCCCCCGCCCAAAAACAGGCCCTCATGGACGAGCTAACGACCAAATTGAAGGCGTTTCGCGACCCGGATACCGGCGCAAAGGTCATTGAAGAAGTCTATCAGACAAGTAAAACGTTTTCCGGGCCGATGCTCCCCTGGGGGCCTGATATGGTCATCGGCTACGCTCTGGGGTATCGATCGAGTGGGGAGTCGGCCATGGGTGTTTTTTCAAACAAGCTGGTTGAAGACAACACCAGGGCCTGGAATGCGGATCACATGAACGCACCTTACCTCGTGCCCGGAGTCTTGTTCTGCAACCGTAAGATCGTTGTGGAGAATCCTGACTTGGTGGATATCGCGCCGTCGATCCTGGCTCGCTTTGGCATAGCGAAACCTTCGCCAATGGAAGGCCGCGATCTTTTTGAGCCGAATGGTGCACAGTCGCAGCGATCGAGCACGACCAACATAGGAGCTAACTGAAGGTGGCAGTCAAGATCAAAATCGATTCTGACTTGTGGGACCGCGTGAAGAAAGTGGCTGAGTCGGTCGGCCATTCTTCACCGGATGAATTCGTAGCTTACATCATCGAGAAAGAACTGGCCAAGCTGGAGTCGGCTGACTCTGACGCTGATGTAACCGAACGTCTCCGCGGACTTGGCTATCTGGAATAAGAGCGCGCCTGCCTGCTTCGCAGAAACGTAAGCGGGCGACGCTCGGCCTCGTGGACGGAACGTGACAATGTCCAACAGACTGCGAGATTCGTTCGAAAGATTACTTGTCGTCCTCAACAGAACCGCATCGAGTCTAAACCTGTGTCCATCATCAACGCATTCATGACTGGATTGTTTGATGTCCTGTATTGGCCGTTTGTCGGCGGGCCGGGCTGGCTATCGTTGATTGTGTTCTCCGCTTTGGCTTCGCTCTTCGGTCTGCTGATCTACAAGTACACCTCCAACCAGACCGCGATCCGTGGGATCAAGGACTCCATCAAGGCGGACTTGCTGGCCATCAAGCTGTATAGAGACGACCTCAAGGTAATGTTCCGATCGTTTGGCGGAGTGCTCAGTGGCAGCGTCCGATTATTGCGCTATTCACTGGTGCCGTTGGCGGTCATGATCGTCCCGTTTGTTCTGGCGATGGCCCAGTTGGCTGAACGCTATCAGTGGCGTCCGTTTCGAATCGGCGAGATCGCTGTCATATCCGCGCGGTTCGCGCCTGATGTTGATCTGATGAAAGCTGGTGTTTCGCTCGAAGTGAACGGCCACGCCGTGGTAGAGACACCTCCCGTACGAATCCCGTCAACGTACGAAGCCTTGTGGCGCGTCCGTGCGGCTCAAAACGGGATCGAAACGGTGGCGATCCGAGTCAATGGAGATTCTACAACGAAACGCCTGACGATCGGCGAAGGATTCGACCGGGTGACCCCCTTTCGCAGCGCGAGCGGTTTCTGGGATCGCATGCTCTACCCTTCCGAGCCGCCGATGAATGGTGACGGTCCGGTGAGAGCGATCTCGATCCGTTACCCTGACCGCGACTCGTGGTTCTGCGGCGCTACGTATTGGATGTTGTGGTTGATGGGCCTATCGTTCGCATTCGCCTTCCTACTGAAACCGCTGATCGGTGTGGAATTCTGACCGAACCGACCACGCGCGTTCAGCCAATTCGACTCCAGCCGGCGATATTCCCCCTGATGCCCTCCCAGCAGGTGGTCCGGAAATTGGGAGCACGCCGTGCCAAAAACTACACCGGGCGGGACTCGAACCCGCGACATTCGGATTAGAAATCCTAAACAGGCCGCATTCTTCGGCAAGAGAACCGCCCCTACACGCGTTTACAATGCGTTAAGGGCGGTTTTCAGTGCGCCCCAGTGCGCCCGAGTGCG
>CAYQFV010000043.1:0-24389 GCA_964416845.1 uncultured Phycisphaeraceae bacterium
TTCGGCTTGGGCATGGCACCCAGATGTCGACGGACCTTATTTGAAACGGCACTAGGATTGCTCAATGAAGTACCCGCTGGCATGCCCGGACATCACCGATCGCGAGATTCAGGCCGTCGTCGACGTGCTCAAGACCCCCAATCTTTCGTTGGGTCCGAAGCTGGTCGAGTTCGAGCGGAAGTTTGCAAGCTTCTGCGACGCGGGCCACGCTGTGGCCGTCTCGTGCGGTACCGCCGCTTTGCACCTGCTGGTTCGCGCGTTCGGTGTTTGCGAAGACGACGAGGTCATCACAACGCCTTTTTCGTTCGTCGCGTCGACGAATTGCATCCTCTACGAGCGCGGCAAACCTGTCTTCGTCGACATCGACCCGGACACTTGGAACATCGACGCGTCGCGAATCCCTCAGGCTGTCACCGCCCGGACGAAGGCCATCATCGCCGTGGACGTCTTTGGCCACATCGCCGACCTTGACCCCATCTTGGAAATCGCTCGCAAGAATGGACTCCGGGTGATCGAGGACTCGTGCGAAGCCCTCGGCAGCCGCTACAAGGACCGGCCTGCGGGTTCCATCGCAGACGCGGGCGTTTTTGGGTTTTATCCCAACAAGCAAATCACGACTGGAGAGGGCGGCATGATTGTCACCGGCGACGGGGCGCTCGCCGAGCTTTGCCGATCCACCCGGAACCAAGGCCGAAATTCAAACGGCGGATGGTTGGACCACCCCAGATTGGGTTACAACTACCGCATCAGCGAGATCAACTGTGCCCTTGGCATCTCGCAAATGGAGCGTATCGACACCATCGTCGAGACCCGCCGCCGCCTCGCGCGTTGGTATCAAACGCAACTCGCGGACGAGCCTCGCATTCACCTACAACGTACGCCGCCCGATGTGGACACCTGTTGGTTCGTTTTTGTGGTCCGACTATCGGACGATTACACGGCTGACGACCGAAACCGCATTCTGCAACAATTGCGCGATCGCGGCATTGGCTGTAGCAACTATTTCGTGCCGATTCACCTACAACGCTACATGGTCGAGCGGTACGGATACAAGAGGGACGATTTCCCGGTCTGCGAGCAACTGGCGGAGCGCACCATTGCGCTACCGTTTCAGAAAAACCTGACGGAGGGAGATGTCGAACGCATCTGCGCCGAGTTCAGAGCACTCCTGTAACGAACGCAGTGGTGGACTCGTCGTCAGGGGGTTGCGGGAACGGTGGAAAATCGGACCGCGAACGAGTTGAGGGGGATTGGCCCGGGGGTCGGTTCAGGGCTATAATCAAACCATGGGTCGACTTCTACTCATCTTACTGACCGGCGTCTCGGTGTGCGCGGCCGCCGCGACCGACGACGGACAACCCGCCGATGGGCCATCCGTCGATAATCGCCGATCGGCCGCTGACGGCGATGATATCGACCGATGGATTCGGGAGTTGAGTGATGCCAACTTCGAGACGCGCGAAGCCGCCGACGCCAAACTCCGCAAAATTGGCATTGACCACGTCAACCGACTCGCCGAAGCCTATCAAACGATTGACGACTACGAGGCGAAAGTGCGCATTCAGCGCATCGCCGAGTACCTCTACTTTTGGGATCGCGTCATTGGCAAGAACGGCTTCCTCGGCATCAGCCATCAAGTGTACGTTCCCGGACCGCAAGGTGACCCTCGCGTCGAACCGGGAAAGGCAGCGTTCAAGATCGTTCAGGTCATCCCCGACACCGCCGCCGAGCGTGCGGGACTTCGAAAAGGCGATCTCATCGTTTCGGTGGACGGCATCAAGCTCGCCGAAGGTGCCGGACCTGCCAACTTTGCCAACCTGATTCGACACAAGCTGCCCGGGGCAGAACTGACGTTTGAGTTCTTCCGGGGTGACGAGCACATCACCAAACGCGTCGCCATAGGCCATCGCCCGATTCGCCATTACGGCGGCGCCGCGCCCGCGGAACTCAACGACCAACTCAACAAGGCGATCAAAGAATTCCCCGACTGGTGGAACGCTCGGTTCGGTCCGCTGCCACAACATCCGATGGCGGAGCACCCGTCCCCCGGCCATCCGCTGTTCCTGGATGTTCCGTACGGTTCCGACGATTCGCCCGGTCGCCGCCGCCGGATCCCGCAGAAGTAGCTCTGACGTACACGGCCAAACCTGGACATTTCAGCCTTGCCAAGCGTGCCGAGGCGGGTCCTGCGTCGTCTCGGCGGGATTAAGACGGTGGGCGAGCGTGACACCCTGTTGACGCCGGTCGGCAGGAATAATTGCAACGCCATCACTCCACCGGTCGATGGATTTGTACATGGCGATGGACGCGACACAACCGCCGGCCCCGAAACCAGCGCTTGAGAAGGGCTGGCTTGCGCGGCACGTCGCGCGCAGACCCGAGACGCCCTACGTCGCCCCGTTCATGTTCTACCTGATCCTCCTAAGCCTCGAATCGTTGGTGAAGGATCCATATTACAAACTGCATCTCTACGCCCTACGCACGATCGGCGGAATGCTGGCGGTGGCTGTCTTCTGGAAGTACTACCCACCGTTCGGCAAGCTCCATCCGGTCAAATGCATCGTCTTCGGCCTGACCGTTGCGTTCGGTTGGGTGATGATTCACCGTCTGGTGGCGGGCTCGTACATCGATGGCGAGTGGATCACGACGCGCGCTTGGTGGTACGTTCAACCGTTCGGTCCTGACGCGTCTCCGAAAGACTACTTCGACCCTGGCGCGGTTTACGGATCGGGCCCGATGTACTGGCTGTATGTGGTTGTCCGAATCGGCGGTGCGTCCACGACCGTGCCCCTGGTCGAGGAACTGTTCTGGCGAGCGTTCCTGCTGCGAGCGCTGATCGATTGGGACGATTTCGACAAGCTTCCGTTGGGTGGATTCGCGTTGAAATCGTTTCTGATCTGCTCGGTCTTGTCAGCCGTCGAACACCCGCAATGGGAGGTCGGCATCCTCTGCTGGATGGTCTACAACGGGCTGTTCTACTGGACGCGGAGCATTCTTTGCCTCGTCGTCACGCATGCCATTACCAACGCCGCCCTCTATCTGCACGTGGTCGCACGTCACGACTGGGTCTTCTGGTCGTAGCGAGGCGTCGGGCGCGGGGGCTGCCAGCCGCACCCCCGCTTCACGACGAACTGCTCACATCATTCAAGATCTTTGTTGCAACCGCCGTCAGATTGGTCACCATACGGCGGCCATGGTCGCGCGAAAGAAGAGATCCAACGCCCAACCCCCGCAGCGCGAACTCATCGCCCGCCCACTCGAATCGCTGGTGTTCCTGCTCCCGTTGATCCTGATTTATGAAGCAGCCTGCCTGTTGATGGACGCGTCGTCGCTTCAGCCGGTCGGCCAACGGCTGGTTGCATTTCATCTGCTGCAAATCTTTTTCGAGATGTTCGGCACGAGCGCCGCCTGGCTGCCGGGCTTCGCCGTCGTCGTCATCCTATTGGCAACCCAACTGGTGTCGAAACAACCGTGGCATGTGCGTAGGAAAGCAGTGGGGTTGATGTACGTCGAGTCGGTTGCGTGGGCGCTACCGCTGATCGCGGTCAATCACATCACGCGCATGGCGGCGACGCGAATAGCCTCGCAAGCGTGGGCGGGCAAGTTGGCGCTGTGCATCGGGGCGGGCGTGTACGAGGAGTTGATCTTTCGACTGGTCTTGATATCCATCCTGGTCATCATCGGGGCTGACCTCTTGCGTTTTCCGCAGCAGTCGACCCTCGTCGCCGCCGTGTTCATCTCGGCGGTCCTGTTCGCGTTGCACCATCATCCACCGTTCGGAGACGACCCGTTCAACGCAACCCGATTCGGCTTTCGAACCGTCGCGGGCGTCTACCTCGGCGGCGTGTTCGTTTTTCGCGGATACGGGCCTGCGGCGGGGGCGCACATCGCGCACAACCTTCTGATCCTGACGTTTGCATCGACGTGATCTTCCAGCCTGTCCGTCACATCAACGAACACCGCGTGCGCCCGCCCCACCGACGGGGCAGCTCACGTGGGAACGAAGACCGAACTTCGACCGCGAAACCGGCGGACGGACTCAATCGTCGTCGGTCTGGACGAACTCGATACCGACGAAGTACTCGTTACCGGTTGGCGTGCAGTGGCGAACAACGCCATCGCCATGGAACGTCGCTTCCGGCTGATGGATGGCGATCGGCACTTGTTGCCCCGGCTCGACGTGTCGCTCGCAGGTCACCCCAACGCCGTTCTCGTTGAGGTTATGGCAAGTGCCGAACAGCATGACCTCTTCGCCGGCGGCGTCGGTGATCCAGATTTGAAGCTGTCCGGGGAAAGGCCAACGCTCCATGCGCCGGCGTTTCTTGCCATTGCCGCCGGAGTCGTCCGCCCAGCGGTTTTCGATGAGCGTGGCAATCGTACTGCGGTTGAGTGGTATGAATTCCTTGACGTCGGTTTCCACGTAGCACCTCTTTCAAATGCTTCCCGGGATCTCGTGCCGGCAGTTGGCGGCGTTCCAGCGTATGTACAGCTTACGATCCAGCGGGGACCGTGGTCGTCGAAAGGCTGACGCCCACAAGAAGATTCGGCAAGCAGTTGCGACGACGTGTGGAAAAAGAAGGGCAAGGACCAAACGCCACGCTATCGGTCGCGATAACGCCTCGCCATGGTCTCAATAAACTCGACGTCGGACATGGACTCCCGCTGCGAGACGAGCGTGGTTGCATCATTGCCAAACGGAATCCTCATGAAACTCGGACCGTCGGTCGCAGCTGCGATGATACCGTCCACGACGTCCGACGGGTCCTGCTTGGTGGGCATCATCTCGCCCGCCGCCGCCGTCCAAGTCTTGGCAAGGTGGGCGTACGGTGAATCCGGATCGACCAACCCCGGCGACCGGACAGCCGACCGCGGGCCGAAGTCCGTGTTGTACGCGCCAGGCTCGATGACCACCACGCGAATGCCAAACGTCTGAACCTCGCGGTGCAGCGCTTCGCTGAGCGCTTCAACGGCAAACTTGGACGCGTTGTAGAACGAAGCCCGAGGAAACGCGACGCGTCCGGCGATGCTCGACAGATTGACGACCACGCCGGACTTCTGACGTCGCATCGACGGAAGCACCGCCTGCGTGGTCCGGATGAGACCGGTGACGTTCGTCTCGAACATTCGCCGAATCTCGTCGACGTCGCCTTCTTCGAACGTGGAGAAATACCCGTAGCCGGCGTTGTTCACGAGAACATCGATCCTTCCGAACCGATCCAGCGCGGCTTGCACACTGATGCGAATCTGCTCGCCCCGCGTGACGTCGAGCGACACGCGCATCAGACGGTCTGCCGACGGTGACTCAAGGGCATCAAGCTGTTCAACGTTCCGGGCCGTCGCGACGACCGTCTGACCTTGGCGAACGAGCTTCTGCGCAAGCAGCCGACCGAAACCAGTCGAACACCCTGTGATGAACCAGACCTTGCTCATGAGGAAATGTCCCAGTGAATCCTGCGGCGGCCCGTGTGCCACTGCTCTTGGGCAGTGTACGAGTGCCACCAACGTCTCAATAACCACTGATCGAGAGCAATGGCACACCGACGAACTCAGGGTGACGCCGCGCTAGACGCAAATTACGGAGGTGACCTCCGCGACGTGCTCTTTGAGGTTGCGCTCGATTCCGAGCGCCAGCGTCATGCTGCTCGAGGGACACCCGATGCACGCCCCATGAAGTCGAACGCTAACCACGCCATCGGAGTCCACTTCCACAAGTTCGACGTCGCCACCGTCGTCACGGATGGCCGGCCGAATGAGGTCCAAAACTGCGGCGACCCGACTGCGCACGGACGTCTTCTTGGAAGACGATTGGTCCGGTTCCGGGGGTACCTGATCGATGATGGTCGCTACTCCCTACCATGCCTGAAAGTTCAAATGTATTATAGTTTGCTGGTTGTCTTTCTCAAGGGCGGAGCAAACCCGTTTGGCGTACCAATCGGCGCCCGTCTTGGCAATCTCGTGTTATTCATCACTACGTTCGCGAGCCGAATCGCCGCGAGGACCAAACCATGCCGATCAGTGCCGACAAACCTGCCAACACGCGAAGCCGCATTATTGGCGTGATGGGAGGCGCGAGCGTTTCAGAGACTGTCCGCCGGACGGCTCGACGATTGGGCGAACTCATCGCGGACAAGGGATGGGTGTTGCTCAACGGCGGGAGAAATGTCGGCGTGATGGCAGCGTCGGCGGAAGGGGCGAGGGCGGCGGGCGGAATGGTCGTCGGCATCCTGCCCGGGAACGACCGTCGTGACGCATCGCCGGATTTGAACATCGCGATTGCCACCGGCATGGGCGACGGGCGCAACTTGATCAACATCTTGTCCAGCGATGTGATCATCGCTTGCCCGGGAAAGGCGGGAACCTATTCGGAAGTGTGCTTGGCGATCAAGAACGCCAAGCGAGTCATCCTCCTGCAATGGGAGAACGCGACGACGTTTGATGCGTTGCCGACGCGGGGCAGATTAACGCACGCACGCAGCCCGGAGGACGCCGTCGCTCAGGCTGCCGCCGAGTTGGCGAAGCCCAGGTAGCGATTGGCGAGACCCGCTACTTCCAACGGAAGATTCGAAGCGCACACAGGAACGACACCAGACCCCACGCCGCCAGAATCGCCATGCGAACCGCCTGATCCCACAGGGGTGCCCCTTCCAAGATCACGGCCCGCAGCGCGTCGATGAGCTGCGTAAGGGGCAAAGCTTGGATGAACGGTTGAAACGCGTCCGGAAACTTGTCACTGGAGAAGAAGATGCCCGAAAACAACCACATGGGAATCATCACCAGATTCATCAATCCGGAGATGGTCTCGATCTTCTGTGCGCGGCTGGCCACCAGCAACCCCAAGCCCGCGAAACTGATCGCGCCAACGAGCGACACAGCCACAATACTGAAGACGTTCCCCTGAATCTGCACGTCGAACAGAAGCATCCCCGTCCCGAGCAGGAAGAACATCTCGGGCAGCATGAACACCAGACGACCGCCGATGAGTGACAGCAAAAAGTCACTCTTGTTCATCGGGGTCGCCACCAGCCTGCGAAGGAGCTTGCGAACGCGCATGTCGGTGATGACGAACCCGACACCCCACAGCCCGCCGCCCATCAGATTCATACCCAGCAAGCCCGGAATGAGAAAATCGATGTAGCGTGCCCCTGGCTCGGTGACCTTATGATCCTTTACCGTACGGACGTCCTTACGTCCGAACGCCCGCTGAAGGGCGTCGTCGAGTTTCGCGCGGGCCAGCGTGCTCTCCGGACGGGTGGGATCGAACCGGTACTCGATGGTTTCACCGGGTACGACAACGATCGCAGACTTGCCCAACCGCATACGCTCCGAGCAGTCCCGCGCGCTGTGAATCTCGACGTTGAACCCGTCCACTGACTTCAGACGGTTGAAGATGTTCTCGGCGGCGGCTCCGGATTCTATGTCCACGCGGACCACGTCGGGTTGTTGATTGCGAAAGGCAATGCCCAACATGATGGTGAGGATCAGGGGGAACCCGTAGGTCCAGAAAATTGCCTCCGGCTCGCGATAGAACGTCCGCATGCGGGTGAGAAATAATTCTTTAGCTGGATGATACTTCGTCATCGCGAAGATGCCTTCCCGTAAGCGTCACAAACACATCTTCGAGGCTGACATGCCTGGTCGACAGCTTGGCGAGTACGAAATCGTCCGCCTGAAGCTTGCCGATCAGTGCCGGCAACGCGATGTGCGGCTGCGACACCGTCAATGAATAACCGTCGCCCTCGTCGCGGACCGCGCTGACCGACGGAAGGCGTTTGAGAGCCTCGACGTCAAGATCTGCCGGTCGACCGTTGTACGCCTGAAGATCGAACTCGATCACGTGCTGGCCGCCGATCTGCTCTATCAGTTCTGACGGCGACCCGAGGGCGATCACCTCGCCATGGTCGATCACCGCGACCCGGTCACACAATCGCTGGGCTTCATCCATGTAGTGCGTCGTCAAAAGCGTGGTGCGCTCGCGAGAGCGCTGCTCGCGAATGATGTCCCACAACTCTCGCCGAGACTGTGGATCAAGCCCCGTCGTCGGCTCGTCGAGAAAGAGCAACTCCGGATCGCCCACCAGCGCGCACGCGACAGCCAACCGCTGCTTCTGTCCGCCCGATAGCTTGCCCACCCACGCGTCTTTCTTTTCTTCCAACGCAACCAACTTGACGACGTCGCCCGGCTCGCGACCACTGTGATAGAAGCTGCGAAAAAGGGTCAACGTCTCGTGAACGGTCAGCTTGTCGCTGAGACGGGTTTCCTGGAGACTGATGCCAATCCGCTGTCGAATCTCAGCATCGCATCGACCGTCCCATTGCAACCCCAACACGTCCACCACGCCTGAGGTAGCCTTGAGCAACCCCTCGAGGATCTCAACCGTCGTGGTCTTACCCGCACCGTTGGGCCCCAACAGCCCGAAGCACTCTCCCAGCTCGATCTCAAGATCCAAACCGTTGAGCGCGTCGACAGGTTTCTTCTTCTTTGCGTCGTACCGCTTGCGAAGATCGCAGCATCGTACAGCCAGAGACATCGCGAAGTTCCCCAAAAAACAGCCGCTCAGCCAGTCCAAGCGTCGAAGCGGCGGATTCTATCCTCCCTACTCGACGCTGCAAACACCACGCGTCGCCATATCGGATAGATCGGAGCATGTTTCCCGCGCGATCGGAGCAGTGCGACACGTTCGGACGGGTGCGTAGCACACGTTAAGGCACCGTACTCTCTCGATCAGACCGGAGATCACGGGCGCATCCGTGACGCTGCCCCGAAAATGGGATGCACGCGCGCGTGCCAAGTCAAAGTTGAATGTGTCGAAGTCGGCAGCTAGACTCCCGAAGGAGATTATGAGTCATTCAACCGCACCTATCCGAGCGTGGTCACGTCGCCCTCGTCCACCGCGGCGAGAGCGGGCGTTGTCGTTGGTGGAGTTGTTGGCTGTCATCGGCGTGATCGGCGCATTGATGGCGATTCTCATCCCGTCGATCCGCAAGTCGATCCGTCAGGCGTCGGCCACCGTGTGCATGCATCAGCTTCATGAGATCCATCAGGCGCTGCACACGTATCGGCTGGACAACGACGGATGGCTTCCGGACACACCATCGCCCAGGTTCGACGAGCCGACTGATCCGTATGGGGCTGCCTGGTTCGGTCGGCTGGTTCCGCAGTACATCGAAGACGCATCGTTGCTCGCGTGTCCGTCGGACCCGGCGAGATCGCTGATTGATCTGGACGTTTCGCTCGCGCTCCATCCGGACCCCGCCAACGCGTCGAGCTATGGCATGAACGATGTGATGCGGGTGGCTGGTATCGGCAACCTCGACCGCCAAGGTCCACAACGTCCGTTGGAGACCATTCTGCTCGCTGACCTGGGGCCGGACCATCATGCGGCGCTTGGTGATCTAGCGGGCGGGCTTCGGCGTAACCGCGGGCGACTTCCCTGGGACGATCAGTTCCATCCCGCTACCGCAGGCCTGGTTGATTCGTGGTTGACTGCCCGGCATTCGGGCGGCATCAACATTCTGACGATGGATGGAGCGGTGTCGCGAGTTGCAACGGTCGTGATGATGGACAATCCGATTCAGGCGTTCTACCGAAGTTGCGCCAACGGCGGCTGCCCGCTATGCCTGGAGTACCACTTCGCCCACTACTCGTTTGCTTCATCGCGCCTGTATTGGTGGACAGGAAGCATCCCGTCACCGCCGGAGTGAATGACGCGGCCCCCGCGCGTCGTTCGGGCGGAACTCTGTCTGGTCTGGGAGCTTGAAAACATTGAACATGTCAGGATCCGAAGAATCACAACGTCGGCAGACCGCGCTGTACAGCTTTCTGGTGGCGGTCGGTACGAGCCTTGTCGTGTTGGGATTGTGGTGGCTGACGCAGGCGGACGCGCTACCGGTCACCGTTCAGCGTCAACTCTCAGATTTTGTGGTGAGTTGGCAATGTCCGGAGGGTCACACCTTCGAACATCGTGGCAACCACTCTCGAGTAGCATGTCCTGTGTGCGGACGAAAGTCCAACGTGGCGGTCACATACGAGTGCCCGCGCGACGGCGACATGGCGGCGTTGGTTCGCTATCGACGAGACGCCCGCGGTCGCGAACGCGTGTCGGAGGTAAGTTTCTATCGAGGCGTGTGGGCATCGGTGTTGGAAACGATCCACTGCCCGCGCTGCGGCTTGGTGCTCTCACCTAAGAAACCGACCTTTTTCCCCAGCGTTCAACCCGGCGCATCAGACAAGGTGACTCCCGCTGCGCAAAAGGAAACGGGCAAGTGACGTGACGCCACCTGCCCGTAATCGAATCGACACTTTCCCGCCACGGATGACCGAAACACCGCAGAACGGACATTCCGGCTACTGCACAAGGCAATACGGTGCAGCGGGGAAAGCTGTCGCCGCAGTCACTTGCTAAATGTCCTGGGCTTTAACCGTCTTGCGACCGTTGGCTTTGGTGCGACAGGTTGCCTCATCCAGCATGCAATACACGCGGTCGGAGAGATGGGCAATCGCGTCGGCCGACGTGTTCATGTCGTTGCCCTTGATGTACGCTTTGACCTTGCTTGCGACGACCAAAACTTCACGGTTCTTACTGGGTGCTTTTTTCTTTGCTTTCTTTTTCGCCATGGCAAATGACCTCCGAAGACTGCAGCACCTTCCCGGCCGGTCCACCAGCCGTGGTGCTGCGTTGCGATACAATGTTCACATTACGCGGGCGGATTCTAAGACCGCTTCCACAGGCAACGCAAGTAGAAAATGCAAAATATCGCCTTTTCATGGGGGTTTGGATGCAGTTTAGGGTAGGCGGAAACTTTCGGGCATCGTGAAATCGGCGACGAATACCTGGCTGCTGCCGTCCGCGCCGCGCTGAGAAGTCCACATCATGCGCTTGCCGTCCGGGCTAAAAACCTGCAAACCGTCGAACCGTGGGCTGTTCGTGACTCGGTGAAATCGACGGTCTTTCAGCCTCAAGAGATAGACCTCATAGTTGTGGTGGCCATGCTTGGAGGTGGTGAAGGCGATCGTCTTACCGTCGGGAAACCAGAACGGCGCCCAATTGACGTCGTCGCCCTCGGTGAGTTGCACCTCGTTGCGTCCGTCGACATCCATGACGTAGATTTGCAAATAGTCGCGTTTTTGGCGATCCGCCCGAAAGATGATCCGGCTGCCGTCGGGTGAAATGAACGGTCCGCCGTTGTAGCAGTCCTTGGTGCTTGTGAGCTGACGCACGTCGGAACCGTCCGCGTCCATGATGTAGATGTTCATGCTACCGTCGCGATTGCTGCTGAACGCGATCCGTCCGCCGTCCTTGGAGTAGGCTCCCTCGGCATCGTAACCGTACGTCGAGGTCAGCGGCGTGAGATCGCTGCCATCCAGATTCGCCTGGTAGATGTCCATGTAGGGGTTGAAATCCCAGCGATACGTGCTCCCGGAACGGTTGTATCCCGGGGGATCGGGGATTTTGGCATTGGGGTCGTTGAGTCGAGGGTCTTTGTGACTTGACGCGAAGATGATTCGTTTTCCGTTGGGATGAAAACTACCGCACGTGCAAGCACCCTTGCCGGTGCTGACCATTTTGGGTTTTCCGCCGGCCAGCGGCAGGGTGTAGATCTGGTAGAACTTCTTGCCTTTGGGGACAGCCTGAAAAATGACCGACTCGCCGTCCGGTGAAAAGTAGGCCTCGCCAGCCTTCTCGAAACCCATCTCGGGGCTGGTCAGTTGACGGATGTTGCTCAGGATGGGGCGCTCACGGTTGGCGTCGTGATCGTCGCCGGGTTGGGCGAGGGCGGTCGCTCCGATGACACACGAAAGCTGCCAGGTAATCAAAGCGGTTGTACGTCCGAACAGCATCGTCATCGAGACTTGCTCCCTTCCTTTTCCATAGTCCTTCGCGGATCATGATTACTTCGACCGGTACCGACCGAACGCCGTTCGTCCGGCGGTGACGTCACGTTTTGTCCGCGGCATCTTAACGCCACCCCTCGCTACCGACCAGCTTCACGAATCGACACCCGATGAGAGGTCGCTCGATGACGCGCGAACCCTGCTTGGTGACGGAAACGAGAGTCTGGCGATCGCGACCGCCAACCGGAATGATGAGAATTCCGTCGTCGGCAAGCTGATCGACCAACGGTTTGGGAACGGCAGGCGCTGCGGCGGCGACGAGAATGCGATCGTACGGCGCGCTGTCAGGCCAACCAAGCGAGCCGTCGCCGATGTGGAACACGACATTGGTCATCCCCAACGCCTCCAGCCGTCGTGCAGCCGACCGCGAGAGCAACTCGACCCGTTCGACGGTATGAATCAACTCGCACAGTAGGGCGAGGATGGCGGTCTGGTATCCGCTGCCGGTACCAATCTCAAGAACGGTGTGCCGACCAGACACCTTGAGCGCAGCAGTCATGTAGGCGACGATGAACGGCTGGCTGATGGTTTGATGTTCTTCGATGGGCAGCGCGCGGTCGTCGTAGGCGTCGTCGACGTGGTCACTTGTGACGAACTGCTCTCTGGGGACGGTCGCCATCGCTGCGAGGACGCGCTCGTCGTGAACGCCGCGCGGTTTGATCTGTTGTTCGATCATGGAGCGGCGAGCGTCCGCGGAGGCATCGGTCTCGCCGGCATCGGAGTTCATGTCACACATGTTGCGCAAGACGGACTTTCCGAAGGGTTTGTGGCCACGAACACTCAGCGATTGTACGATTCCACAAACCCACTCGCTCAGGGTTTGGTGACCGCGACGACAAAGGTCTACGCCCATGCCGCCCATCACATTGACTACCGATTTCGGATTGCGCGATCATTACGTCGGCGTGATGAAAGGCGTCATTCTGACAATCGCGCCGGACGCCTCGATCGTCGACATCACCCACGACATCGAACCTCAAAACATAGCACAGGGAGCGTTTGTACTCCGGCAGGTGCTTGAATGGTATCCTGCGGGAAGTATTCACGTCGCCGTCGTCGACCCGGGCGTTGGGTCCGGTCGGCGTATCCTGGCTGGCAGATATGCAGGGCAGGTTGTCATCTTGCCGGACAACGGGCTGGTGAGTCACGTTCATCGCGAATGGCCTACCGAGGCGCTCTTCAGCGTGACAAACACGCGTTTCTTTCGCAAGCCGGTGAGTCACACGTTTCACGGGCGCGACATCATAGCCCCTGTGGCAGCCTATGTCGCGTCGGGTGTTGCGCTTGAAGAACTAGGCCCCCCCGCCACCGACATCGAACTGCTACCACTAATCGACTCCCGCCCGATCGAGCCGCGTGGGCGACGGGGAGCGGTTCTCTACGTCGACCGTTTCGGAAACCTCGTAACGAATATCAGCCGAGCAGATCTGGCGGAAACGTTGCGGCAACAAGGGCAGCTTTCCGTCTACCTGGGAGACGTTTGCATCGGTCCTGTCAATCGCACGTTCAGCGACGTGCCCGTGGGACAGTTGGCGGCGATGGTGGGCAGTTCCGGCATGCTCGAGATTGCCGTCAACTGCGGTCGCGCTTGCGACACGCTTTCGTGGACCCCGGAAACTCCCGTCGAAGTTCGATAGGAAAGAATCTGGTGGCATGGGTGACGCGGTGAAGGCACTTCGGGTTGCGATTCTTGGTTGCGGTTACGTCGGATCGGCGCTGGGACGAACCCTGGTGGATGCAGGCCACTCGTGCGTCGGCACGACCACGACGCCCGCCCGGCAAGACGCCATTCGCCGATTGGGCCTTCAGCCGATGGTCGTTCGCATTTCGGACACGTCGGGCGTGCGCGCGGTGATTCAAAGATGCGACGCGGTGTATTGGACGATCGGAGCTGGCCGCCGGCGCGAAGCGTATCGCGAAGTGTATCTCGACGGGGTGGCCAGCCTGATTGAGGCGATCGGCGAAACGAACGTCAGTACGGTTGTCTACACGTCGTCAACGCGAGTGTATGGCCAAGACGACGGCAGTTGGGTGAACGAGTCGTCACCGACGCAGCCGACGTCGGAAGCAGGGAAGATTCTGATCCAATCGGAGCGCCGTCTACTCGATGGTCTGTCAGCGATGGGTCGCGGGGTGGCTGTCTTGCGATTGAGCGGCATTTATGGGCCCGGACGTGATCCGACGGCGCGCATCGTGCAACAGGCAGGCTGTGTGCGGAACGACGGCAATCAGTACGTCAACCTTGTCCATCTGGACGACATCGTAAGCACCATGTCGTTGTTACTCGCGAGTTCACACAGCGGAGTGTTCAACCTCAGCGACGACGAGCCGACAACTCGGCGGGCGTACTACGATCGTTGCCTCGTGGCAGCCGGACTCAAGCCGATTCAGTGGACCGACGAGGACGACGACGCTACCCGAGGCAAGCGGGTGGACAACACCTTGATCAAGCGGACGCTTGGCGTGACACTCGAACATCCGACGCATTGAATGGCGCGACGCTAGTCGTCATCGAGTTCGATTCTGCGGCGAACGCGGCGGAAGGTCAGATACCGTTTGATTCCCCCAATGGCCGACCGACCCTGGACGCCCCCCAGGACGAGGAGCCCAGCGCCGAAGATCAACAGCCAGTCGTTGGTCGGATTCAGTGCGCCCCAAATGACCGCCACACCGAAGCTGATGCACGCCAGCGTCACCAATAGATCCCATCCGGGGAAGCGCAGCTCGTGAGGCAGAAAGATGCCCTTCATCGATAACGGGCGGGCGTTGTAGGGATTCCCACATTCGTTGCACCTGCCGACGTAGAGCGAGTACCGCAAATTATACCCACACCGACCGCAATAGAGGGACTGGTGGATGGTCCGCTCGGCGTCCGAGAGATCCGCCATCCTGTCGAGTTCATGCGGGTCGATGGGCATGAAACGCTGCCGGCAAGGGTTCGGTTGGACGAAGGTCAGTCGGAACCGGAAAACAACGCGTCAATGAAAATCCCTGGATCGAACGGTTCGACATCCGTCGGCGTCTCGCCGAGGCCGACGAACTTGACGGGCACGCCGAGCTGGTCTCGGATGCCGATCACAATGCCACCCTTCGCGCTGCCGTCGAGCTTGGCGAGGAAAATGCCGGTCACAGCCGCATGGTCGCTGAAGACCCTCGCCTGGTTGATGGCGTTTTGGCCGATGGTGGCATCCAGAACGATCAGCACTTCGTGCGGCGCGCCGGGAATCTTTCGCTGCACAACCTTGTGGATTTTTCCCAACTCGCGCATCAGATGATCTTGAGTATGCAACCGCCCCGCGGTGTCGATCAGCAGAACATCCGCGCCTCGGGCGACGGCCGCTTCACAAGCGTCGTAGGCTACCGCGCCGGGATCCGCGTCCTGCTGGTGCTTGACGATCTGCACGCCAATCCGCTCGGACCATTCCGTAAGCTGCGCGACGGCGGCTGCGCGGAACGTGTCGCAGGCGGCCAGAATGACCGTTTTGCCCTGCTCTTTGAGATGGTACGCGAGCTTCGCGACGCTGGTCGTCTTGCCGGAACCGTTAATGCCCGTAACAAGAATGACCGTCGGCCCTTGGTCGGTGAAGCGGATCCGGCGATCGTCTTCAGGCCAGAGATCCACGACGTGGTTTTTGAGAAACTGCTCCACGTCCTGGGCTTGGTCGATCGAGCCTTGCTTCCACGCTGCGCGAACCAGGTCGATAAGCTTCGTGACCATGGTCGGCCCCATGTCGGCGGCGAGCATGGTGGTTTCAAGATCACTGAGGAGCGATTCGTCGATCTTTCGGCCAAACGGCAGGGCGGCGCGAAGTCCTGCGACGACCTTCTCTCGCGTCTTGCCCAGCCCTTTTTTGAATCTGTCAAACAACCCCATGGCTTACTAATCCTCGCTCACGCGTTTCCAGACCGCGTCCAAAACGCCGTTGACAAACCGCGACGATTCATCGGAACCGAACTCTTTCGCAATCTCGATCGCTTCGTTGAGTACGATCTGGTGTGGTACATTCCTAGCTACTAGCTCAACCGTGGCGACGCGCACGGTGTTGCGGTCCACCGGCGCTAACCGGGCGAGATCCCATCGCTTGAGGACCGCTTCGATGCAGTCATCCACTGCGTCGGCGTTCTGTTCGTATTGTTCGCAGAGCACGCGGGCGTACGCGATGACGTCGAGCGGTTCGCCGCGTTCGGTTGCCAGGGCGTTGAGGGCATCGTCGCCGCCGCCGCTGTGCACTTCGCGATGGCAGAGCGATTGCATGGCCAACACACGGGCGCGGTGACGGTCGTTGGATAGGGACCGCGTCTCGGTCATAAACTCGCAACTTCGGACAAGACGTTGGTCATCTCGATCGCCGCGAGGGCAGCCTCCGACCCCTTGTTGCCCGCCTTTGCACCGGCGCGTTGGATGGACTGCTCCAAGGTGTCAGCGGTGATGACGCCGAACGTGGCAGGGACGCCGGTCCGCAAACCGACCTCAGCCACGCCTTTGGCGACCTGGGCACAGATGTAATCAAAATGCGGCGTCTCACCCCGGATGACGCAGCCGAGACAGATGAGGGCGTCGAAACCGCCGCTTTCCGCCAGCTTGAGCGCGGCGATGGGTATCTCGAAAGCCCCGGGTACGCGTACGACGGTGATGCGGTCGTCTTTGCACCCGTGGCGACTGAGCGTGTCCAACGCGCCGTCCAGAAGCTTCGAGCTGACGAAATCATTGAACCGCGTGACGACCAAGGCGAAACGCTGCTCCTTGACGGCCATCGCGCCTTGGATCTGTTGCGGCATGGGTAACGACTCCCGCTGTATGAACGACCTGTTCTCTTCTAACCTTCGATCGCCGGAAACGATCGGTCTCGCAAAGCACGTCAACGCTCCGGTTCGGGAATCGAAAACGGCTCGACGTGTAACTCCATGATGATCTCGTCGTGGATCGCAATGCCATCACGCCCGACTTTGGGAATCTGCGGCTTGATCTTTCGAGCTTCGTCGACCGCTCCGATGTGGATTTCGATCATTCGGAACCCAAGGCGTTGGTAGAATCCGACAGCTCGCAAGTTGTCGTTGGTGGTCGACAACCACACCCGCGCCAATCCCCGTTTGCGGGTCTCGTCGATCGCGGCAAGCATGAGCGACGATCCGATTCCCTGGCCCTCAAGCGTCGCATTCAGCGTCAGCAACTCCATCGCATCGCCGTCGACGTGCATCGTCAGCAATCCAACGATTTCTCCATCTCGCCGCTCGATGATACCCTCCAACTCGTGGGGGTAGTACATCTGACCGCAAGAGATGACCCGGGTGCTTCCCCAATGCCGTTCAATGAACCGAGCAACCTGGTCCCGATCCTTGTCTTCTATGAACGTGCGAGCCATGCCGTGAGTTTACACCTGATTGCCCGCGGTGACCAGTTGGTGGCGACCCGTCGCAGTCGCCGCTGACGCGGCTGAACGCTGCGGGCACCGCCGAGAACGACGTCCCTGTCACGCCGAAGCCGATTCCGACACGGCTGGAGCAGCACGACCGGCAGTAAGACGACGCAGCCGACGTGCCCTGACGCTTCGAATCAGCATGGCCATCGTCGCGATGAGGCCGAATCCGATCAGCGTCACATACCGGCTGAGAAGCGACTCGCCCACCGGTACTTTGGCGACGATCTCAACCGCCACGCCATCCGAAAAAGTGACACGAACTTTGCCCAAATCCGTTCGCACGCCCGACATGCCCGAGTACGGACCGATCCGCATCGTGAAGACCCCGGAACCCCCTCGCTTGATGCCATGCGCGACGTCGTTCGCGACGGCCGTGCAGGTTCCCGCGGCTGGTCCTTCCCACGCGGGATGGGTAATCGTCGGAGTCCAGCCGTTGGGGGGCGTGAAGAGGTCAGCGAGATAGTGCGGGAATTCGACACGGACAATCGCTGCCGCGTAATCGTTCTCGATCGTCCAACTGTAATTGTGTCCCGAGTCGTCAGGCCCTCCGAAGATTTGCACGGCAAGGCCATCCGCACGCGCCGTCGCCGCGCCAAGACACGCGACGCCTCCGCACCAGATCGAGACGACGCGATGTCGCAAAGTCCACGATGATCGAGACGCCATCGAAGTTCGATCCATTCCGTCTACTAGACGCCAACTCGACGCAGCCGGCGCCCGTATCCGCCCATAGCTCCATCGGTCACACGCCGCAGAGACCCAAGCCGTTTCCACGGACGCCGCGTCAGCATACCAGGAATCCCGCCCGGCGCACCGCCCCAATCGCTTCACAAGAACCGCGTCCTGCACGGTCGGACGCTTCGGCTCGGACCGTCCGTTGAATGACGGCCGGATTTGACCCATGATGGGGTCGATGCACACGACGCGACTTCCATGGCTTGCGCTGCTGACGGCGATGTCGCTCTTGACGCTCGCACCGTCGACGGCGATCAGCACGGCTGCGGGCTTCTATCTTCTCGCCTATCTGCCAGGTCGTTTACTTCTGAGGCCCGTTGGCCTTGAAAGCACCACCTCTTCGTCGACCAACACACTGTTCGCCGTCGCGCTGTCATGGTCCGTCGTCCCGTTCGTCTTGAACCCCATTTGGCATCTGACGCACGACCGGCTTGTGATGCTCGCATGCGTTCTGGTCGCAACTTGTGCGCTGATCGCATTCCAGAAGCCTCGCCCCGGTGCATGCCTCGGCGACGGCGCGCTCGACGACGATGATGAGACGCTGTTCACCAGTCGGACCTCCAAGATCGCGATGGCAGTCATTGCGGCGATCGTTGCAGCCGCGGTGATTCTGCCCTATTGGCCAACGGCGCTGTTCGGGTTTCCAATGCCCTCCCAGATTCACGATTTCATCAAGCATCATGCCATTCTGGATTCGCTCGAACGTCGCCCCCTACCGCTGGGCAACGTCTTCTACGCAGACACAGCAGACCAGCCCGTGTACTACTATCACTTCTTCTACCTGATACCAGCCACCGTTCGGTTCTGGACGCATCATGGCCTAGAGCTTGAAGCCGCATTTGGGATCGCCTCCGCACTCGTGGCGGTGGCAACCACGGGGATGGGGTACGTCATCGCCAAGCGCTTCGGGCGCGGGGAAGGTCCTGCGCTGCTTGCTGCTCTTCTCGTCACGCTCGTCGGGGCGCTCGACATCATCCCTCTCGTCTTCCACATGATCAAAATCGGTCAGCCGGTGATCGTTCAGGATGCGTGGGCGATGCACCAGTTTCGCATCCACAACGTGCTGAACCAGATGATCTGGGCACCGCAAAACGTGACCGGCGTTCTCGCGGTGTTGGTCGCGGTCTACGTGCTGTCGCGACGTGGCTGCTGGCGAGGCTGGCTACTGTTGGGCCCGGTGCTGGGGGCGGGCGTGATCGGCAGCAGTATTTGGGTGGCGATCGGCGCACTCTCAGGGCTGGCGGTCTGGGCGTGCACCCGATGGCGACGATTACCGGCGGCCACGCTAATGGTAGCTGGCATGCTCGCCATCGCTTGGCCTTCGCTGGCCGGCTATCTCGACAGCAGCGCTCGTTTGGGTGGCGGACTGACGAGTCACTTCCCGCGGAACAACCACGCCCTGTTCGGTCGACTGTTGCCGCCCGGGCCACTCGCCAACCTGCTGGATCTTCCCTGGTGGCTAACAATCGAATTCGGAGCGCGCGTGTTGTTCTTGCCGCTGCTGCCGCGCGACATCTGGCGACGGATGTGGCGCGATGACGGTATGCGATGGCTGTTCTGCGCCGCCGTCGCATCGTTGATCGCGTTTTGCCTTGTCCACAGCAATCTGCGGTACAACGCGTTCGGCCAGCGCATCATTTTGCTACCCATGGTGTTCACGTCCATCCTCATAGGCTGTCTGGTCATGCCCACGCTTGGTCGACCCCGGTGGTTCAACCCGCTGGGTTGGCGACTCGATTCCAAGCGTCGATGGGTTCGCGGCGCGTTCGGACTGGTGATGATCCTTGGCCTGCCGGTCGGCTTTTGGGAAGCGCCGGCAGGCGCGGTCCGACGTTACGTTCAAGAGGCCTGGGCCGCTCGTCAGCGATCGCCGCAAGAAGCCGCCGCCATCGATGCCGAGCATGCCGCCTTCGAATTCATGCGATACGATCTACCGACGAACGCAGTGGTACAACCGGACCCCTCGCCCGAGCGCGCGACGCTCGCCCAAATCGTTCGCCGGCAGCTTGGCGTGATAGGCCCGCAAGACGATGTGATGGTCTTCGATCCGCCGGACCGCCAAGCCTACCTCGCGTGTTTCAATGAGATCGCCAGCACGCTTCGCTCAGACGAGTCGGCCGAAAACACCTATGCCGTGTTGAAGCGTCACCACGTCACCCACGTATTCATCGGCGCGATCGAACGCCGGCGGTGGCAACACCTGGAACGATTCGACGACGCGCGATTCTTCGTCGAACGATTTCGGCGAAACGGTGTCCGCGTAATCGCCTTGACAAACACGAAGCCCACCCGCAACGCCACAACCCCGTAGAAGCAGTCACCGCAACGGCCGGGGCGTAACCCTCACGTTCTTCGATCGGCATCTGACGAATCGTCACAGTCAACCAGTGAAGACGACCTCCGCTACGAAGCATGTGACGCTTGCGTTCCCATGATCGGGTGCGATAGAATACGAACGGTGGATAGGAACACCTCCCGGGGGGCAGCGCTTGATCGAGAACTAACATCTGACACCAATTTCTGGAAAGGAGTACCTCGTGTTTCGCAATCTACGAGCCGTGTGCGCGAACGGAACCTCTTGTATCATCTTCCTCTCAACGATGCTCCCTGCGAGCATCGCCCAACCAACGGACCTTGACGTCGGTAGTGAATCGATCGGCGCATCGGCGGTTTCCCGAATCGATTATGTTCTCGACACCATTGACAGGGTTAATGCCGAGGCTGTCTACTCACGCACTCCAGGCGAGATCAGCGAGACCGGCGAGCGCGACGACGGAACGCGATCCGGACCGGCCGCTTGGCTGACCTACACTCGGGGCGGACCGGCCGCGGCAGGCGTTTCCGGCGGGACGTGCGCGATCAACGTCGGCTTGCTCGGTGCGGAAAGCCTTGCGTCCCGGTTTACGGACGTCACTGACAAGATCATTTTCGATTCGCGCATCGCGACCGTTACGGCCATCGATGTTCGGCTTGTCACACCGACGGTGGCGCACTTGAATGCGTTCGACGTGGTCATGGTCTGGTCGGATTTTAGTTTTGCAAACAGCGTGCTCCTAGGCGACAGGCTCGCCACCTATGTCGACGGTGGCGGCGGTGTCGTGGTATCGATGTTCGCGTTGCGGGCCTCGAGCGGCGCGCGAACGCTTGAGGGTCGGTTCCTCTCTGACAACTACTATTGCATCGAGCGCCTCATCGGCAGCTCAACGACCGGCACGGCAACCCTTGGCACCGTTCTCGTTCCCGGTCATCCAGTTATGAGCGGCGTGACCAGCTTTGACGGCGGCACGGTGGCCGCGAGGACGTCGAACCCGCCGCACCCCTTCGCCACGCGTATCGCCAACTGGAGCGACGGCAATGTGCTTGCAGCATCTAGATATGATTTGAACGGAAGACGCGTCGATTTGGCATTCTGGCCCGTTTCATCGGACGAAGTGGGCACTTCGTGGTGAAATTCCGCGACGGACGGCGACATCATCATGGCCAACGCGCTGGCCGACGCAGCCGGATGCGACGTGAGCGGCGAGGGCTGCAACCGATTCGGTGGTACCGAAGATGCTTTCGTCTCGCCGAATCGCCTTCGGGGCAACACGTACACCTTTGCGTCAAATCAGACGCTAACTGAGTTCAAGTTTGAGTTAGACTTTTCTGGCAGCGCCGATCTGTACTTCTACGTTCTTGAAGCCCCGGCTGTCGACGACATCTTTACGGTGATTTCCGAGACGCTAGTGCCGACCCAGTCTGTGGGTCAAGCGTTCTATTCCTCCGGGCGAATCAACGTCCCCCTTGAGGCGAACAAGTTCTACGGAATCGCCGTCGCCTGGGGGCCGGAATCGGTGACGTATTTCCGTCGCAACCTGATCCTGCCTCGAGAATGGGCACTTGGCACGGTGGCCCAGACGGTTGCGATCAACAACGTCACGCCTCCGCTAGGGGGTTCCACTGCAATCGGTACGTTCGATCGCGCTGAGTATTCGATGGAGCTCTGCTTCGCCTCGGCCTGTCTGGACACAACGCCGCCGACGGTCGAGATGGACGCGCCGTCCGCCCTGACTTGCGCCTGCGACATGGTGGATGTGACCGGGACCGTCGGCGATGGGGACGGCTTCTACATCGGCGACACGTTGCAATACCGTCGAAGAGGCGACGCCCTGTGGACCGTGGCTGACGCTGCCGCCGGGGCGCGGTCCGGCGTGCTCTACACTTGGGATACCACGTTGCTAACACAGGATTTCTACTTCCTGCGCATCGTGGGCCGAAACGAGTGCGGCCTGAGCGCCAGCGATTCCACTATAGTCTATGTGTCCAAGAGTTTTGGAAGCCTCGAACTTCGCGCGCCGGGTAACGGAGCAACTCATGGCGGCACGGTTTGCCTCGATGGAACCGCCTGGACGCAATCGTGCTTCGACCATTACACAGCCATGTTCAAACCGACTTCCGGAGGCGTGTTCGCCCCAGTCGACGCGGCCAACCCAACGTACACTTCCACGGTGCTCAACGACCCGCTGGCGACCTGGGATTCTCGCAGCGAGCCGGACGGCAAGTACTTTGTCCAAGTGGAGGGTTTCGACGACTGCGGAAACTCAACAACGCGTACAAACACGATTCGGGTCGATAACACGTCGCCGGAGGCAGTCATCACCTCGCCGGAAGATTGCGTGTACCTGACGGGGGTCGTCAATATCATCGGTACTGCCAACGACGCAAATCTTTCAAGTTGGGTCTTGCAGTATTCCGGCGGCGGAACGAACGCATGGGTAACGATCGACAGCGGAACTTCTCGCGTGCTCAATGGTGTCCTGGGAAGGTGGGATACCGACAGGTTGCCGAGCTGCGCGTACACGCTTCGCCTCGTGGTCAGTGACCGGGCGATCGTCAATTGCAACTCGGCCATCAACCATCGCACGGAATACCACGTCTCGGTCAATGTTGGCCTTAGGTTCGACTCCGACGACGACCGCGATGTCGATCTGATCGATTTCGGCGCCTTCCAAAATGAGTTCACCGGTCCGCTACCGTAGCGGATGCGAACAGCAGTCAACGCGCAACCGGCGGTGACATCTCGCCGCCGGTGCGCTGGACTGCGTGCGACCAGGTAAACTCCATGGCGATCGTTGCGACAAAAGTTTTCGAGGCGAAGCCATCCGGCACCATGCTTTAATCGGGATTCAGGTTGAGGTCGGGACGACGCCTCTGGACCTCAACAGCTACTCGGTAGTGACCAAAGCCGCGCCACGCGCGCGCCGTTTTGGGAGAACAACCGCAACCGACTGCGAGCATTGCCATGACGCACCATTGAGTACTCTTTCTATTTGACATTGGTTGTCCCATCAACGTTCGACTTCGGCGCTTTCCGCACTAGCAGCGCGCTCATAGGCCCGCCGCACAAGTAACTTAATCTCATTCACATCCGCTCTCGCATCCTGGATATACGAGAATCTCAGTTCCTCTGAGTATCGCAGGCCGCAGAAACCGGGCAACTGATACTGTTTGTGATCGGATAGGACGTCCGAATAGCGAGGTTGCGACCACTGATCTATCGGGGGGTGCTTCTTCATATATTCGTCCAATCGCCCTTCCATCATGATCCGCCCGCCATACGAGACTTTTCCTTCGATCTTACCCATTGCGTACGCCAGAAGAATGCGACTACCGTCGCGCGGTTTGACATAGCCCACGACCAAATACGATTCGCCGCCAGCCAGACTCGCCGCTAGTGGGATGTCACGGTCAATCGCTTGCCTGGCAACGTCCCAGGAGAGCGGTTGATTGTATTCAAAGTTGCACAACATGAACATCCCGCCCAGATACCCTTCGACGGCCTCGGGTACGCTCATAGTCTTGCTTCGCTCGCTCAGGAGGAGGCTTACAGCAATCCCAGGGGTTGCCGTCTCACTTATGTCAATGTACCCTGCTTTCTTCGCCAACTCCTCGATCTCGGGAACTAGCCCCTGTACGCCCGCCCAGATAGAACCATCGTGAGTACGCGAATGACGATCGTCACTCTTCCGACCTTGCCCGCGTGTCGAACCATCAGATCTCCGCGCTGTGTTCAGCGCGTGTAGCGCTTCCAGCATCTTGCCTTGCGAAATGTGTGCAAACGCGGGCTCCTTGGCGAGTTGTATCATCTCTCGAGATGTAATCATGTTAACCTCGTTCGACAGCTGATGAAACACACCAAGCACCAGCGCCGAGATGCATTGCGTTTCCGAGGACACGGTCTTCACTTTTGCAATCAGCGGTATGCCCTCAATGAACTTGAACGCGACACCGGATCCAACTCGCCCATCGGCCGCCAGCGTTTGATCGTAGTAGAACTTCTGCTCTTGATCGGTAAGCAAGAGC
>CAYQFV010000044.1:0-24139 GCA_964416845.1 uncultured Phycisphaeraceae bacterium
ATTCCTGTTGGCGATGGACACCTTTGTCCACGCCCACATCCGCCCGACCGAACGACAGGCCAAGGCCTATCTCAGCTCCTTTGGCCGCAGAGCTGCCGATCGGCAAGAGCTCAACACGCTGCTCTCGAATCTGGGTTGGAAGGTCGTCGGCGTGCCGAGCCTGGCCGACGGCGACCGAAGCATCAACTATCTCAACGGCATCCACGACCGAGGCCATTACTACATGCCGGCCTACGGCGGGTTGTTCGCACCATTGGACGAAGCCGCGGCCAAGGTCTTCCGCGATGAACTCGGCACTGAGATTGCAGTTGTCCCCATCCTGTGCGGAGAAAGCCAACGCCGAGTCGGCGCAATCCACTGCTCCGTCAATCTCTATCCACCCCCACCTGAGTAAGACGCGACTACTGGCAGAAAAGCACCCGCCCAAGCCCCGACCTACTTGCGGGAAATATCCTCCGAAGGCCCGCCAAGTGCGATGAGCGGAGCCCACGTCGCACCGTTCAGGGCGGCAAGAGTGAAGACCGAGAACAGGCGTAAAGAACGGAGAGGGGGGGATTCGAACCCCCGGTACGGGTTTGACCCCGTACGACGGTTTAGCAAACCGCTGGTTTCAGCCACTCACCCACCTCTCCTGAATGCCTGTCGGACGCGGACGACTTGCGCTGGATCTGGCGAGGCGACCGATCGAAAGCCGCCGCCGGGTCGTGACCGGTACGGCCGCGCCGAAACGACCTGTGGATTCTAGCAGATCAATGGACCAGGGCAACGGCTGTCGAAAGAGTTACCGCGAGAGGCTGGCCAGCACGGTCACCGGGTCGAAGGGTTGGGCGAGGGTCACCGAGACGCCGAAACGAGACCGCGGATCGTCGTTGTGTTTCATCGTGAACGCGTCGTGACCGAACGCGCCCTCGAAGAACGCGTGAAGCTCGGGTTGGCAGTCGGCCCACGTGTCGGTCGTGTTGGGTGCGAGGGCGCGATCGTTGATGAACAGATCAAGCTCTCGGCGGCTGAACTTCAGCTCGTCGGATCCGGCGAAATGTTGTTCCAATAGTTGACAGGCCGTTATGGCCGATCGAAACGCCTGACGAAAGCGATCAGCGTTGCTGCCGGGCGTGGGCGCCTTACGATTGTAACGCAAACCGTAGCGATTGCCGGTCTGATCCAGGCTGTAGTCTGCTTCGTGGGCGATCAACAGCACGCCGGGACCTGCTGGCACGTGACGATAGTCAGCCACGTCGATCAGCATCTCGGGAAGCGATTGCCCTTGAATCCAGAGGTGGAACACCTCGATGAATCGCTCGGGGTCAACCGCGAGGTCGCCGTCGACGTAAATCTTCACATTGACGTGTTGTAGGTCCATCGTTCAATCAAACTCACGCAGGCGGTCGGCCGGGGTCGTCAGTCAAGGATGTCGATTCGGTACGCATGCGATTGTAGCAGCCGTGGACCGCTTCGATGAACAACTGCGATTCTTCGATCGTATGCAAGGCTGACTCCGCCGTAAACGTCGTATCGGACTTTTTGTGGGCAGCAAAAAGGTACTGCGCGAACTTTCCACCGGCGAACGGATCGAAGAATATCTTGGTGTCGTAATATCGTTCCCGAAATTCCTCCACAATCTCGTCCGCGTCGTTGGACACATCGTCGTAACGGATTTGAACAAGAGCCTTGGCGGCTTTGAGCATCGCACCGTAAGCGTCCTTGCCGGCCCGTTGATGGTTGCCGGCGTCCAAAAACACCTGCGCGTCGAAGACCATGCGCTCCGCCTCGGTCATGGCGAACTGATAGGCTGTAACCACTTCGCCGGCGCACTCTCCCTTGCCGATGTCGCCGGTGCTGTACTCTCTCGGGTCGGCCCAATCGGTGTAGAAGGACGGGTCACTCTCGTGGTCGGGCGCGTCCTTTGTTAGATCGTCGAGCATTTGACGGATCTGAGCCTTGCCGACGCGCTGAACAAAACCGGCAAACGGCTCGTCCTTTTGTCGCATGCGCACGAAGTAATCGGTGATCCGGTCAATCGCATCGGGAATGCGTTTGGACGCGATCGCCACGATGGGCATGCCGAAACTCCCAGCGTTGTGCTCCCACTGTCCGCCCAAAACAACCTGAAAGTGTGGTACCTGGTATCCTTGGATGATGCGGTTGACCCCGTAGAAGCCGATGTCGGCGACGTGCTGTTGGCCACAACTGTTGAAACACCCGCTGATCTTGATGTGCAGGTTCTGAACTGCCTTGTCGAGCTCGAAGCTTTTTTCGGCGAGGCGTTTTCGAAGCTCGCTCGCCAACCCGCGCGAAGACGAGATACCCAGTTTGCATGTATCGGTACCAGGGCAGGCTACGATATCGAGGATGTTGCACGCTCCCGGTTCGCCGAGGCTGACCGAATCCAGGGCACTGAACAGGTCGGGCAAGTCAGCCTTGCTGATCCAACGAATCACGAAGTTCTGCTCGACGGTGGTTCGGATCGTTCCAGTCGTGAACCTTCGCACGATGTCCGACAGCCCGCGAAGCTGATCGGCTGTAATATCGCCAAGCGGCAGGGCGACGCTGACCGTCACGTACCCGTCTTGACGCTGCTCGCGGATGTTGGTCTCAAGCCATCGGTTGTATCGCTCGTTTCCATTCTGCCGCGGCAGTTCGCCGGGCGGTCGTAGCGGCGTCTCATGTTCTCGAGATGCTTCAGCTACGAATTGCTCCCAACGTGGATCGTGCGGGAGCTTGACGCGTTCTTCGAGCACCGCTTCTTTGAACTTCTCAATGCCCCACTCGCGAATGAGGAACTTCATGCGAGCCCGGTTGCGGTTCTTCTTCTCTCCGTGGCGGGCGAAGACGCGTGCGATCGCTTGCGCCATCGGAAGCACCTCTTCGGGTGGCAGAAACTCGTCAAACACCTTGGCTTGGCTGGGGACCGCACCAAGCCCGCCACCCACCACGAACCGAAATCCACGCTGCTCTTTGCCGTCGACCGTACGCGTGACGGCTGTGTATCCAAGGTCGTGCATCGCTGCCAGCCCGCAGGCGTGTTGAGCGCACCCGCTGAACGTGGGCTTGAACTTGCGGCCGAAGTTTTGGGCGTCGGGATGTCCGAGTAGAAACAGGGACAGCGCCCGGGCGTAGGGCGTGACATCGAAGATCTCGTCGGGGCAGACGCCCGCGTAGGGGCAACCCGTGACGTTTCGGACGGAGTTACCGCAGGCTTCGCGTGTCGTAATGCCGACCGCTGCGAGTCGGCGCATCAGCGCGGGGGTGTCTTCGATGTGAACGAAATGGAATTGGAAGTCCTGCCGCGTGGTGATGTGAGCAATGCCGTCGGAATACTCCTCGGCAAGGTCAGCCATTACTTCCAACTGCTGCGGATTCATGCCGCCGTACGGGATCTTGATGCGCTGCATGCCCGGCGCGTCCCACACGGTGTTCGGGCCTTTGGTGTTGGCATCCGCGGGGTAGGCGAGTTGTCTCTTTTCCCGCCCGTCGTACCGCTGCCCGTTGTCGTATCGCTGTCCGTAGACGCCCTTGCGAAGCCTGGTCTCGGCGAAAACCTTTTCGTCAACTTTTCCCTGCCGCCGCAACTCGATCTCGGACTCAAACGCGTCGATCTCGGTCGCAAGATTGTCGGGAAGTTGGCCTGCGAGGCGGTCCTTCCACAATGGGTTGCTTGCTTTCATGATGGACTACTCCGACCCGTGTCGTGCCTTCGACGTGACCCTTCGACAGTATACCGAAATCCGCCACCGCGTTCAATGCCTCGATCGCACCGCCAGCTTCGTGCGCGGTACGTGGCAATCTTTTTTGTGAATGACTATAGTAGATGCGATCATGACAAACGACCACACATTGCGGGTTTACGAGTCGATTATCGGCCTGCTGTCGAGCGAGGACAATCCCACTCCGCTCGTTCGGCTGAACCGAGTCGTCGCGTTCGAGCACGCCCAAGTCTACGCCAAACTGGAATGGTACAACCCATTCGGCGCGGTCAAGGATCGCATCGCGGCCAACATGATCCGCGACGCAGAGGAACGCGGCGTGCTCGCCGAGGGTCACAAGCTCGTCGAGCCCACCTCTGGCAACACGGGGCTGGGGCTCGCGATGATTGCCAACGCCAAGGGATACGGCCTGCAAACCCCCCTGTCGTCGGCCATCCCGCTTGAGAAACGGACCGTGCTGCGATTTTTCGGCGGCGATGTCGTCGAGTTGGACGACACGCTCTGCCCCGCACCGGGAGCACCGGAAGGGGCCATTGCCAAGGCGATGGAAACTGCCAAGACCCAACCCAACTACGTGATGTTGAACCAGTACGAGAATGAGGCCAACCCCGACAGCCACTACCGCACCACCGGCCCGGAGATCTGGAAGCAAACGTCGGGGCGTGTGACCCACTTCGTCGCGGGGTTGGGCACGTGCGGCACGATCACCGGCACGGGAATGTTTCTCAAGGAGCAACGCGCGGATGTTCAGGTGATTGGAGTTCACCCCGAAGACGGGCACGACATACCCGGTGTACGCAGTCTTCGGCAACTTCAGCACACCAAGCTCTATCGGCCGGAACAATACGACCAGACTCTCGAGGTGACCAACCGGGAGGCATTCGATATGTGCTTGCGGTTGAATCGCGAGGAGAGCATCATCGCCGGCCCCAGTTCCGGGATGGCGCTCGCCGGGGCGATTCGAGCGATCCCGGACGAGCCGGGAACGATCGCAGTGATCATTTTCCCCGACAACGTGTTCAAGTACGCGTCATCGTTCCAGCGACATTTTCCGCACATCTGCCCCGCAGACCAGAAAGACGGCGGTGGGGGGCCGAGTGCGAACGATCGGTTCATCGCTGACATGATCGAAAACTTGAAGAACCCGCACGATACGATTCGTGTGAACGACTTAAGAGAAACGTTGGCGAGGCAGGACAAGCCAGTACTCGTCGACGTTCGCACGCCGGAGGTGTTCGCACAGTCGCACGTGGACGGGAGTGTGAACATTCCTCGGGAAGAGTTGCCCGCCCGCGCGGACGAGCTGCCGACCGACCGCGACGCTGAGATCGTCATGGTCTGCGGGATCGGCAAGTTCTCCAAGCACGCCGTGCTTATGCTCAAATCCATGGGGTATCGCAACGTGCGAAGTCTTAAGGGTGGCGTGAACGAGTGGGTCCGCAAGGGGCATCCGTTGCACAACGAACCGTCTGCATCGGGTCAATGACCGCGACGTGCAAAACGCCACGACATCTCGCCAGACATTCCATACTGATCGTTCCTTCAGACGTCACCAGAAGCGGGCATCGCAGCATTCTTGCTCACGCGCTGCGTTGGGCGAGGATGATGTAGTTCGTGTCGTCGGTGTCGAGAAGCGGGTTGTAGAAGTTTGATTCGCGGACGCTGACGGTGGGAAAGGCTCCTTCGAGCGAGGCGATGAAGGCGTTTTGAGGCGGGTCCGCTGACCACAGGGCGAAAACGCCGGCGGGGTGGAGATGTTGGGCAAGCCGTTGCAGCCCGGCGGGTGTGTAGAAGGCGGCGTGGTCGTCGCGAAGCAGCGCTTGGGGCGAGTGATCGATGTCGAGAAGGATCGCGTGAAACGATCGCTTCGAAATGGCGGCGGGGACATCGCCGCCGGCGGATTGGGGAGGCGTGGAAGAACGCGTTCCCATGACGGCAAAAAAATCGGCGTGGACGAGGGTGCATCGGGGATCCTGTGTGAGCGTCCGAGCGGCTGGCACGAGGTCGTCAGAGTGCCAACGTATGACACTTTCGAGAAACTCGACGATCGTAACGGTCGCAACGTTCGCATGGTTTAGGGCAGCGACGGCTGTGTAACCCAGCCCCAAGCCTCCGACGAGCACATCGCCATGGTCGTGCTCGACGAGGGGAAGGGCGAAATCCGCCAGAGCGATTTCAGCCGCGTTCACCAGGCTGGACATCAGGAAACAATCATCGAGCTTGACCTCGTACACCACTGCGTTGTCCAGCGAGCGAACCTGTCTGCGACGCAGGATCAGCTCACCGAGCGGGGTCATCGCATGGTCGAGCTCTTCGAAGGCAGGTGACGTCATGAGCGGTCAGTCGTACGTGGATTGGTGAGCGTCCTCGATCGCTCGCGGCGAGAAGCTGCACCCGGACGGAGCTCTCTCGTCAGCCTGACCGCCGGTGCGATGGGTGGTATAGTTCTTGGCGCTATGGTCGGTTTTCGATTCAAAAAGCACCAGCACTTGCGCTTGCGACGAGACTTCGACCGTGCATTTCGTTCACGCTGCTCGGTCAGCGATCGGCGGCTTGTGGTGTATGTGCATGCCAACGATCTGCCTCGTTCTCGCTTGGGGCTAAGTGTGTCGAAACGCATCGGCAACGCGGTCAAACGAAATCGCGTCAAACGACTGCTGCGCGAAGCGTTTCGCCTCAACCAGCACGACTTGCCGGTCGGGTTGGACATCATTTGCGTCGCGAAGCCGATCGACGCGCCGACACTTGAGGGCTACCAACAATCGCTCAGCGAACTCGTACGCCGAGCAACCGCCAAGATGCGCAACCGCGGCGGTCGCACGAGCGCTTGATCAACCATGCCGCAGCGGAACTACGGTTCGCACGCCTGAAATACTTCGTTGCATGTCAGGCCGGGACATGGATCCTGCCCCGAAAAACACGCGCCCGCGATGCATGCTTCGGCGCCGTTGCAGAACACTCCGTCGTCACACTCAGCGCTGCCCATGCACGCAGGGGGTTGAAACTCATACGCGCCCATGTCAACAATGGGCGCGGTTCCACTTCCAGTGTCGAACGTGCTGATGTCGTCGATGAATCGCGGGTTGCCGCCAAGGTCGACTCCCTCCCCGGCGGCGACGGCGGAGTTATTCCCGGCATCGATGCACGGCGAGCCGGCGCGAACACGCAAATCTCCGAGGATTTTGTCAAAAAACAACGGATCAGCGTCGATGTTGCCGGCCCCAGGGAACCCCCCCGCGATATCGCTAAAGGACGCGGTGGTCACACTGCCACCCGTGTCGAAAATCTCGGACGTTCCGGATTCGTCGCCCCAGAGGATGCAATTGGTCAAGACAGCGTTGCTCGCATCGTTGAACATCGCCCCGCCTTCCCCGACGGAAATCATCGTGTTGCCGCTGAAAGTACAATTGGTGAGGACCGGTGCGCTCTGGTCGTTGAACATTCCGCCGCCGTCAAAGAGCGATTCGTTGCCTCTGAACACGCAGTTCGACAGCACCGGGTTGCTGCTCAGGTTGAACATTCCACCGCCACTGTTGCCAGCCTTGTTGTCGCGAAGGGTGCAGTTCCTCAGCGTCGGCCCGCCAATGTCGTTGTACATCCCACCGCCGTTATCGTTCGCAGCACCTCCGTTGGCGTTACCGGCGGTGATGGTCACGCCGTCGAGAACAGCCGTCGCGTCACTGCCGCTGCCGGTCACCACGTGGAAGCTGTTCTCTTGGTTGCCCGTCAACACCAACTTGCTCAGCAGGAGTGACACGCCGCCCGCATTGTCGCTCAACTGATTGTCTGCTATGAAAAACTTCAGGGATTGGTCCGTCGGTACGGTGAATTCGATCGTCCGGTCCGTTGCCAGATCGAAGGCCTCCTGGTCCGAGTTCGCATTGGGAAAGCTGCCGCCAGTCAACCCAGTGCCGTCCATCAATCGCACCTCGTATTTCGTGTTCCACGTCCCACGGTCACCGAACCTGAAGGACCACGCTGTGTACAAGGCGCCCTTGTCGATGGACAGGTTGACGAGGGTCGCTTGATAGAGACCAGCCACCACCGGGACGTCTAGAGGCTGGTCTCCGGGGGGGTTGGAAGCGTGGATTTGGGAGTTGATGTTCACCACCTGGAGCGGAACCCTTGTCACATCGTCCCCCAGTAGATCGCCACTGAGGATGGTCTTGTTGGCAACGAAATCACGCGTCGAAAGGTCGAACATGGCCGGATCTTCATTGCCCGCCAGCCCACCGTACAGCGTCACGCCGCTGATGAGTTGAAACGTCGCCGAGCGGTCGAGCGCAACTTCGCTGCCTCCGCGGTCAGGCTTGTATGTTCCCGCCGCGATCCAGATTTCCGTGATTCCAGGTCCGGGCGCGGGCCCCGTTCCTCCTGCCGCAGCGAGTGCGTCTTGAAGATTGTCAAACGCCGTCTGCCAGCTCAGCCCGTTTCCCCCGGGCGGGGCATCGTCATCCACGAACCGGACGGTCGACATCGGCGCTTCGCACTCGTCCGGCACGCCGTTCTGGTTGATGTCGCTGCTGGTCATGTCAGCAATGTCGCAGTCATCTGGAATTGCGTTGCTGTTGCAGTCCTCCACCAAAGCCTCGGCAATCTCGCATTCATCGGACAACCCGCTCGCATCGCAGTCCGTGACGTCAAAGGAACACTCGTCCGGTTCAGCGTCCTGGTCGCAGTCGCCACAAGCGGGGTCGCCGTCACAGTTGGCGATCTCTTCGTCGTCGGGAATAAAGTTTCCATTGCAATCAACGATGCCTTCGCACTCGTCCGGAATGCCGTTCTCGTTGATGTCGCTGCTGGTCATTTCGGTAATGTCACACTCGTCCGGGATACCGTTCTGGTTGCAGTCGGATTCCATGGAGACGAGAACCAGCGACACATTGTCAACACGATAGCTGGAGTCATCGCCGTTGCGTTCGGCGCTCAGTGAAAGCGTCACGCTCGACACCGTGGGTGAGAATGTGACGGCGAACCGCTCCCACGCACCTGCCGCCGGGCGGTCCAACTCGAGAATGACCTCCCCATTGATCGCCACGCCGAACGAGAGGGCGGCGGGGTTGCCGAATCCGGAGAACACGCTCTGGAAATCGCCACTCACTTCGTACTGTCTGCCGACGAGAAGCCCTGAGACGGTTTGTGACAGCGTTGGATCTGTGGAAGACCCGCCCTCATTGAGAATGAAATTTCCCCCAGGGTTGCCACCATCGCTTCTCCACCCGCCTCCGGAGTCGACGTTCTGCCATGTCCAGCCGCCGGCGTCTTGGTCAAACGTGCCGTTGGTGAGCAAGTTTTCCGATCCGCCCGAGGCAATGTCACATTCGTCGGGCACGCCGTTGCCGTTGCAATCATTGCTGAACTCGTCATTGAGATCGCATTCGTCAGGAACACCGTTGCTGTTGCAGTCAGGCGACCCACCGACGAACGCCAGCCCGTCGATCGCGCTAGCGCCGAGAATCGTCGTGAGAAACACGCCGTCTCCTGTGATTCGATCGATGACGATCAAGTCACTGCCATCGGAGCCGATCAGTCGTCCGTCGGGCGCGAAAACAAGGCCTGGTACTCTTGAGGAACCGGTCCCATCGCCTATCTGTGTCACAGCGCACGACGTTGGATCAACGACAAAGAGCGTCCCCGAGGGTGATCGTCCCCCCGTCGTGCCGTAGACAACGCCGTCCGGGGCGATCGTCAGCCCGCTAAGTTTGACCGGCAGCGTGCAGCGCGTTGTCACCGCAGCCGTCTGCGTGTCGATGTTGATCAACGCCGGCGGACTCGTTTGGGTTCCGATCAGCGTCCCGTCGGGCAGAAAAGTGAGATCGCTGATGCCCTCGCCGGTGACGCCGATGACCGCCGCTTGGCCGGTCACGGTGTCGTAAGTGATCAGTTCCGTTCCGACGCCGGAACCTCCGCCACTGACGAAGAGTGTTCGATTGTCGGGTGCGACGGCGAGTCCTGCGGCGGCGTTGATCGATACGTCCAGCGCCACGTTGAAGTCGATCACCGACGTCGCCTGCCCGGTGTCCAGGTCAATCGTGAAGAGTTCGCTACTCTCTTTCTGCCCTGCTGAAGCGTAGAGAACAGCCGAACCGAGTGCAACGTCGCATTCGTCGGGAATGCCGTTGTCGTTGCAGTCGGAACTGTTCTGACTGTTGATGTCGCACACGTCATTCACGCCGTTGTCGTTGCAGTCAAAAAACGATTCGCAGTCGTCGGGCACATTGTCGCCGTTGCAATCGCCGGTCGCGCCGACGTCGGTCAGGAGCGTGACTCTATCCAGATGGGCGTTGAAGAAAGAGAGATCGTCCTGTTGCGTAAACGCAATGCGCACCGTTTGTCCAATGAAGTCGGAAATGTCGAAACTTCGTTCCGTGCATCCGTTCAGAAGCGGGTCTCCGGGGTTGGTCGAAAACACTTCCCGCATCGGAACGTTGCCCACGTCCCAAATCTCGCAGCGAAATTCCTGGTTCGGTTCGGAGAAGACATTCGCATGGTTGCGAATCCGGTCGATCCAGCTCAGTGTCGCAACGTTGGCGTTCGCCGGGATGGTCACCTGCTGATAAAGCGTGTGTTGTCCCGGGCCGCCCTGAAACGTCACCGAGCCCACGCCGCCGTCGCACGGCGCCAAAGGCCCGTCGGGACTGGGAGGATCAAACGTTCCGTCGTTGATCGCGATCCCACCCGAGCCGGAATTGAGCTGGGTCCACCCGGTGAAATCCTGTGTTTCGAACCCGCCGTTGACGATCAGATCGGTCTTGCCGAGATCGCATTCGTCCGGGACGCCGTTGCCGTTGCAGTCAAGGTGGTCGCAGAAGGTCGCCGACCATGCCTCGTTGTTGCCATCAGGGTTTTCGCCCCAACCGACGATCGTTCTGCCGTCGTCGGAGATGCCGGTGGCCGCCCGCAGAATCCACCCCGTCAGATCCACCCCGCCATTGCTGACGAGGAGGTCTCGAAAATTGCGCATGCCGTTGAGCCGGTCCCATACGAATGCCTCCGACCCGGTGTCGGTCGTGCCCGTTCCCACCACGATCGAGCCATCGCCCGACGTCGCCATTGCCGAGCTCCTGAAAAGGCCGCCGTCAAGATCGCCCAAGCCGCGCATCTTCTGCTGTCGCGTCCAACGGAATGCTTCAAACCCGAACGGTGATTCGCTCTGACCTACGATGACCAATCCGTTGGCCGAAATGCCGTTCGCCGAACCGGATCAACCGTTGGGGTCGAGGAGCCCCAACCCTTGCATGCCGGTCGCCGCGATCCAACGGAACGGTTCGGATCGATCCGCTGTTGTCCCCCAGCCGGCAACGACCGACCCATCAGCCGAAACGGCGTTTGCTGCACTGAAGAAGGATCCACCCGGAAGATCGCCGAGACCGATCATGCCGCCGGTTGTCCAGCGGAAGGCTTGCGAAGCACTGGGTGAACTGCTGAATCCAACCACGACCCTGCCGTCATCCGAGACGTCAGACGCGGAACTGGCCAGGTCGCCCTTTTGGAGAACGCCCAAGCTGACCATGCCGTCTGCATCCGCCCGGAAGGCTCGACTGTTGAAGAACAAGTTCACACCGGGACGCGCCACCCCGACGACCACCGATCCGGTACCATCAGTTCCGTTCGCAAAGCTCGCGCCTCCGTCCAGGAAACCCAGTCCGGAAATGCCATTGGCCGCCGAGCCCACGAACGCTTCGCCCGTGATCTCGCATTCACCGACGAACTCCGCCTGGGCGCCTGGTCCGCAGGGTTCGAATCGGTTGCCGACTCCGACCACCGCGGCTCCGTCGGCGGACACTGCGGTCGCCATGCTCGAGAACGGATCACCCGGCAGATCGCCGAGCGCGTGGAACGCCGTAGTACACGCGAGTTCGACTTCGTCCGGGATTCCGTTTCCGTCGCAGTCCGCAGGAGGGGGCGGTTCCACCCCACCGCCACCGCCGGGCGGCCCGTCGGGCGTCGCATCGCAGACGTCGCCGGTTCCGTCGCCGTCAGCGTCAGACTGATCTGCGTTGGCGATGTCCGGACAGTTGTCGGCATCGTCCTCGATCCCGTCCTCATCGCGATCGTTGATCGGATCGCACGCGTCGCCGAGGCCGTCGCCATCCGCGTCAGCCTGATCGGCATTCGCGGTGGCTGGGCAATTGTCATTGATGTCGAGCACGCCGTCGCCGTCCGCGTCTTCCGGCGTATCACATGCATCACCAATCCCGTCCGCGTCGGCGTCCGCTTGGTCGGCGTTGGCGACGGCTGGACAGTTGTCGTTCCCGTCGAGAACGCCGTCCCCGTCCTGATCGTCCGTCGGATCGCACGCGTCACCCAAACCATCGGCATCGGCATCTGCCTGATCGGCATTCGGCGTGTCCGGGCAGTTGTCCGCGACATCGACGACGCCATCGCCGTCGGCATCGAAGGTGGCTGGTCCGGGTTGCTCAGCGTCGCCACGGTCGCGAATGATATAATTCCGCGTCGTGTCGGCGTCAAAATCGACGTTGAAAACAAGCGTCAAAGTGGGCGCGACCGTTCCGTCGGCGAGCGTCGCGGTGACTTCTACCAAGGACGCGGTTTCCGGACCGATCGTGATCGCGGGTGTGTTGGCAGGAATGCGCAGCGTGGAGCGGTGGACGACGAAATCTCCTTGCGAGAACACCATGGAGACGTCCGCGCGCTGGCTGCTCCGATTGTTCACAACCACGGTGACAGCAGCCGACGGGATCGATTGCCCCGGTGCGACGCCGCCAACCACCTCCAAAGGAGGGACCGACCGCTCAGGCGGTTGTCCAACAATGCCGCCCGATCCGATCAGGCCGTCAAAAAGGTCACCGATGACGTTGGGAACATCAGGCTGACCGTTGTTGTTCGGCGAATCGGAATTAACCGGCCCATTCGCAGGCGGTGCGAACGGACAGCCGATCGACAAGATGCAGGTCAGCGCGAGGACACAGAAGCAGGCTCGTTTCAGTTGCAATGTCTTTTCCTCGATTCGCAGGCCGGCCTGCGTGTAGGCCAACGCATGCCGACCACAACCGACGGCGTTTGGCCGCGCCCCTCGAACGAAGAGAGGGGCCTGTCGACCGACAACCCCAGATACTTAGCGTATCGCGATTGGGCGGCAATGTCAATGCGATCAAACATAAGTACCGGCGCAAACGTTGGTTAACGGATCCCGCGCGATCGGATGCGGTTGCTGCGGGAATGCTCGTGTGGACGCTTGGTGCGGGCGGATTACCGGTCGTGGGGGGATTGAGGGAGCACGGTAGGGATAGAGGACCGGAGCAATCAGGCGAAAGTGGGAATCTCGAGCACGGTGCGGCAGGACGGGCACGCGAACGCTTCGCCCGCAGCGCTGATCGGCACTTGCATCGCGCCGCCGCAACGGGTGCAGAAGACGACCCGGTTGCCCGGGGCAGCGCCGTCGTCGGCGATGTGCTGCGTCGGCATGGGACGGGCCGGCGGGGCAGCGTAGGCAGCCACGGTCGGGTGTGGTGGTGGTATTTGGTAAGCCGCCGCGGCGAGGGCCTGTTGCTCTGACAGTGTTTCCGCATTCGCCTCGCGAACGAGCGAGGGAACCAGAAACACGTCGACCAGCCAGCCAATGCCGAACAAACCGCCCGTGAGTGCCCAGATGATTCCCGTGCCGATCCGACCGCAATAGAACCGGTGGGCTCCCAACACGCCGAAGAAAAACCATAGCAAGTATGCGATGCCTTCTGATCTCACGACGGCGACCTCCTGGCAAAATGTCAAACGCTCCTACGGAGTTATTCGCAATCCGCGCGCGAATATTCTCGTCGAAATCCGCTTCGCATTCGCGGGTCGCCGTCCGGAGCTTGGGCGCGGAGGCTACGAAACGAGCTGTAACAGCGATTTATCCACGCGGTACGTACCGCCATCGAGTTTGATGTCAATGTCGGCGTTTTCGAGTTCCACCAGGTATCGAAAAACCGTTCGCCGCGAGCAGTTCAACCCCTTACGAAGCTTGGCGATCGTCGCACCTTTGGACATCAGCTTAATCATCTTGCGTTGTCGGCCGTAGATCGACTTGTCGCTCTCAAGGTGCTTGAGAATCCGTTCAGCGGATTTCTTGGCGCCCGGGTCCTTGCCAAAAAGATTGGTCTTGAGGCTGTGGCGAAGGGCAGCGTGAAGAGCGTAGGTTTCTTTGAAGTCCGATCGACGTAGTATTCCGGTTGGCATGGCATTTCTCCCTCAAGTTGCCGGCGTTTTCGAAGACGCAAGGCCCATCGTGCCATCGCCGACTCGATCAACAAGACGCGGCGCGGCGCGGAGTTAAGTCTAGCCATCCATCACATCGCTGACAACTGGTGGCACCCTCGTTTCGACGTAGGTCGGCGATGTCGGCGGACTCCTGCCGCGGGCAGCCAAGCGGGGGCTGCCACGCTTGTTCGGCCGCCGATGGGAGTGACACTCGCACGTCGTTTTATCGCGTCCGCTTGATCTCGCCGGAATCCAACCGCGCGAAGTAGTCCTTGGCGGCGGCGAGAAGCCTCGGCATGAGAATCAGGACGGCGGGCAGGTTGCACAGCACCATCAGCCCGCTCGTGCCGTCCGAAAAGTCGTACACCGTCGAGAACTTCTGCAGCACCATGCCAAGGAACACGAATACGACGAACACAAACTTGTACAGCAGGATCGACTGGGGCCCGAAGAGATACTCCGCCCCTTTTTCGCCATAGTACGACCAACTGATCATGGTACTGAAGGCGAACAAACATACGCCAAACGTGATGATCCACTTGCCCAAACCGGCGTACCCGGTGTCGAAGGCGAATCGCATCATGTCCGCCCCTTCGATGTGCAAATGAACCGGCAGACCCGCCTTGATATCGGCTGACTTCGCCTTGTCGTCATTGGTGATCGAACCGAGGTCCAGCGTGAGGCTTCCAATATCGCTCCAGCGGACATCGGGCACGATGGCCGGAGACTTGACGGCGAGCTTGATCGTCGCCGGCTTGTCGCTGACGCTTGTTGCGAACGGACGCTTCACATGCACCGCCAGTGAGACGCCCTGTGAAAGCTCGTATGCGTAAGAAGTTTGATATGTGTCGTCCAGGTCGGCGTTGAGCGTGACCACGACATCGTCGCCATGAACGCTCGCGACCGTGCCGACCTGCGGACGATTCCACGTTCCGGTCATCAGCAGCACCAGGGCGCTCATGGTGCAGATGATCAGCGTGTCGACCAGCGGCCCGAGACCCGCCACCAGACCTTCCCGGATGGGTTCGTCGGTCTTGGCGGCTGCGTGGGCCATCGCGGCGGATCCTTCGCCCGCCTCGTTGCTGAAACAGGCTCGCCGCAAGCCCCAACTAAACGCAACCCAGAAGCTTACGCCGAGAAATGACCCCTCGGCATTGGAAGGACGAAATGCGGAACCCACGATGAGCTTGATGTAATACGGAATCTCGGACATGTGCATGGTGATGATGTAGCAAGCCCCCAGAACATAGAGCACGCACATAAACGGTACGATTCGCGACGCGACTTGTCCGATGCGTTTGATGCCTCCGATGATGACAGCAGCTACCAGAATCGACACCACGCTGGCGGATACGAACTTGTTGATGCCGAAGTTGGCTTTCAGCACGTTGCTCACGTTCCACCCTTGGAACATGTTGCCGCCGCCGAAGCTGTTGAGGATGGTCGATGCGGCAAACAGAACCGCCAGAACCTTGAACACGACCCAAAGCACGTTGCCCTTTTCGCGCAGTGGGTCGACGAGCGCTTTTTGTATGTACCACATGGGACCGCCGCGCACCTCGCCGCGTGCCAGTTGCGGAGCGTCGCGATCGGGCGGCGGCTCGCCGATGTACTCCAGCGTGCGAGACTCCGCATCCGCCTCCATCAACGCGGGCGCGCCCGGGTCGGGAACGTCGCGCACGTCGCGGTACATGACCGCCAGACTGCATTCTGCGAACTTGAGCGCCATTCCGAACAGGCCGACGATCCACATCCAGAAGATCGCGCCCGGGCCGCCGAGCGAGACCGCCACCGCGACGCCCGCGATGTTTCCCAATCCCACCGTCGCGGACAGGGCAGCGCACAATGCCTGGAAATGCGAAATCGCCCCCGGATCGTTCGGGTCGTCGTACTTACCGCGGACGCACGCGAATCCGTGCGTCAGTACCCGCCACTGCGCGAATTTCGTCGCGATCGAGTAGGCCAACCCGCATCCAAGAAGGAGGAAGAAGAGCGGCGTGGACCAGACCGCGTTGACAAATTGATTGGCGATGTCACTGAGACTGACGGCGGCTAGCATTGGGTTCTCCGGATCCGACAACGGCCCCGCGCAACGGGAAGGCGGAATTGTAGTTGATTGCAGCGCACCCGCAACCGACGGCTCGCGCTCGATCGTTCGACGAGTGCGCGCGGTTGCAACGACGCTTGCTCAACCGCGTCGGTGTCTGGTATCGTGCTCGCCGAGTGACGGCTGATACGATGGCGATACCGCTTGGACAACAGCGCTGATACAACAGGTTCTTCTGCTTTGGCGTCACGCTTAAACTCGTTGGTGTGCCATTGCTCCTGAGCGGTGCACGAACTTCCACGGACTCCGCTTTTGGGCGGTGGCGACAACGAAGACGGAACCGACCATGACCGAAACCCCGAATCAAGCATCCACGACGAACGGCGTGCAGCGCGAGCACTGGGGTTCGAAGATGGGCGTCATTTTTGCGGTGGCGGGGTCCGCTGTCGGGCTTGGAAACTTTCTGCGTTTTCCGGGCGTTGCTGCCAACAACGGCGGCGGGGCGTTCATGATTCCATACTTGATCAGCTTCCTCATCCTGGGCGTGCCGATCTGCTGGTGCGAATGGACCATGGGACGACTCGGAGGCCGATACGGGCAAAACAACGGCCCGGGCGTTCTATACGCTTTGTGGCGAACCGGGACGGCCAAGGGGATCGGCGCGTTGACGCTGTTTATCCCGATCACGGTGTACATGTACTACGTCGTGGTCGAAGCGTGGTGTTTGGCGTACGCGGTGGAGTTTTTTCGCGGCGGGTTCACCCGGCGTTTCGCCGAAGCGGTCCAGGGCGTTGACAGTCACAGTGCCGAAGTGGCTGCCGTCATCGGACAGTCGGGGTCGTTCTTCGCGGATATCACAGGCCAGGGTGCCAACGGCGGAATGTTTGCCGGGAACATGGTATGGATGGTGCTGATCTGCTTCGCGGTCAACTTCGTCATCATCTACCGAGGTGTGACCAAGGGCATAGAAACGTTCTGCAAAATCGCCATGCCGCTGCTCATCGGCTGTGCCGTACTCATTCTGATTCGCGTGCTGTTGCTGCCGAACATTTCCAACGGGCTGGGGTTCATGTGGAACCCCGACTGGAGCAAGCTGGCGGACCCGTCCGTGTGGTTGGCCGCCGCCGGGCAAATCTTTTTCACGCTGAGCGTCGGCTTCGGACTGATCCTTTGCTATTCGAGCTACCTTCGTCCCAACGACGATGTCGTGCTCACGTCGCTCAGCGCTTCGAGCACCAACGAATTCTGCGAGGTCGTGCTCGGCGGCATGATCGTCGTGCCGACAGCGTTCCTGTTTCTCGGAGCGGCTGCTGCTCGCGGAACGACCTTCGGTTTGGGGTTCGTCACACTGCCAGCCATCATGCACTTCATGCCCGGCGGGGCGTTCTTCGGCACCATGTGGTTCGGGCTGCTCTTTCTGGCGGCGGTGACCTCATCTTTGAGCATGCTTCAGCCGGCGATCGCATTTCTCGAAGATGGGTTCGGCCTGAAACGCTCCGCCAGCGTCTTGCTGCTCGGCGTGATCACCGTGATCGGGGCAGCCCCAACGATGTACTTCTCGCACAACCTCGTCGGCCTGGACAACACCGATTTCTGGTGCAACCTCATGATGATTGTGGCAGCCACCGGACAGGTGATTCTGTTCGGATGGGTTCTGGGTGCTGATCGCGGCTGCCGCGAAGCGAATCGCGGTGCGGATTTTCCTCTTCCACGGCTGATGCCGTTTGTTCTGCGTTACGTGACGCCCGCGTTTCTGATCGTTGTACTCGGCGCGTGGGCGTACACCAAAGCGCCGAGCTACCTTGAGGGCATGAGTCCGGCGGGCAAGGGGTCGGCAGCCGCGCGGGCTGTCTACGAGGCGGCCATTCGCACACACTTCAACGACGGCAAAGCGACCGGGGAGTTCATCACGGGCAAGATCAACGAGATTCTTGGTACGGAGGCGATACCGGAATCCCTGCCGGATTGGCTTGCATCTTCACGAGATGAGGCTGAAGCCCAGCGCAGGTTGGCCTCCACCGATGCCAACGTCGCCCGTTTTGTTTTCATCGGTATGATCGTGTTTTACGTTCTGCTGCTTGCATTGAGCGACATCGCCTGCCGCAATCGAATCGGCCGAACGATCGCCGAGGCGGAGCGCACCGGCGTGCGTATGGAGACCTGACATGTGGTTGCACTCGCTCTTGTCGCAGACCGACCCCCAACAGCCGGTCAACCTGTCGATTCCGGGGATGCTCGTGATGGGGTTGAGCCTGCTCATCGTGACGGGATTGGCCGTCTTCTGCATCGTCAAGATTTTGGGCGAAAAGAACCCCGGCACCCACCACCACGCGCCGCTCGATATCGATACGCACGACGTTGATGATTAAGATCGATGGGGCATCGCTGCCGGGTTGTTAGCGTTCGCCGCCGGTGGGGATGCTATGCGTCAGTGGCCCGAAAAGGCGATCCATGTCATGCAAGATGGATAGCACCTTGGAGCGGTCGCGCTTGGCGACGATTCGGCCTTTCAGTTCGGCCCGTTCGAAGATGCGTTCAGCCGCTCCCAATCGGCGCTGCGGCTGTAGCGAAGATAACTCGAGCGTACCTCGGATCGTGTCGTGAGCGCGGTTTTCCGTGAACGAGAAAAAACCGCTTCCGTCGAAGCTTGCTCCCGTAGGCCAACGCAGAAGCATGTAGCTGACGGTTGCGTTGATCATCGTTCGCTCGGCGCGGGTCTTGCCCGGCCTGGGAACCCAAAACGTGCGAAGGTGAATGACCTGCGTCGTTTCCCCTCCGTCCTCTCCCGCGCCGGAATGTTTCGCGACAATTTCAAGATTGTCCGCTGCGTCGTAGTGATAGTAACACTCGTCGAACCGCTGAAAGTACCGCTCGACCTCTCCTGACGCACGATAGTCCGTCACGTCGAATATGGTCGTCTTCTGCGTGCACCCGACGAGCATCCCGCAAGTCGCCATCGCGAACGCCGCATGTGACGCGGTTGGGTGGATCTTCATGGACCGGAACCTATTCACACGTGCTCATCGCGTCAACGCTTCGCGGGCGATTGCCCCGGCGAATCCTCGGATGTATCGAGAACTCCCGGAAACCTGCGATGAAACTGGTCAGCGAGTGACACGACCCTATAATGGCGGACCGTTGGGCTTGCGAGGCCCGCGCGAGATTTTGATCGGTGTGGGCAAGGGTCACTCGCTCGTGGATCGACCGTTGAGACGTGAACGCAAGCCGCAGTGGTTCCAGAATGAACCGGCCGGTTACCACCGATTGGTATTATCAATGCGGTCCGGTGAACGCATACATCAATGATTGACGCGACGAACGTACCTTCTGCACGGATCAGGATCGGCGCGGTTTCCTACTTCAACACGAAGCCGCTCACCGACGGGCTTGGTGCGGATCCGCGCATCGAACTGTCCGTGGCAGTGCCGTCCCGTCTGCCCGAACAATTGGAATCGGGGCAAGTCGATGTCGCGCTCGTGCCGACGATCGAGATCGCTCGGGCTGGTCGCGACTGGAGCGTGATTTCCGACGCGTGCATCGGTTGCGACGGCGCGACGTTGACGGTACGCGTTTTTTCTCGCGTTGACCCGTCGGACATCACCGTGTTGCACGTCGATGGTGACTCAAGATCATCGGTCGCCCTCGCGTCGGTCATCTGGTCGGAAAAGTTCAATCGCGAGCTGATCCTTCAGCCGTTCGACGTCGACGACGATCACAGCGTCGCAACGCTCGACACGTGCGAGGCGGTGCTGCTCATCGGCGATAAAGTGATTCGACCCCCCGTCGGGCTCGACGGGTTTTCGACGCAGGTCGATCTCGGCGCAACGTGGAAATCGATGACCGGGCTGCCGTTCGTCTTCGCGGTGTGGGCAACTCCTCGCCATGACCTGCCCGCGTTTGTCGACGACTCGCTACGCGTCGCACGCGATCGCGGCGTCGCCCGTGCTGCCGACATCGCAGCGAAAATCGGCCCGGAAATGGGCTGGCCTGTGGATCTCGCGCGGAAGTACCTCACCAGCCATCTGTCGTTCACCATGACGGAGCGACACCGTTTGGGCATGAATCGTTTTCTGGATTTGGCGAAGCGTCACCACTTGACCGATACCACCAGCGAGCCTTCCGCAGCATGACCATCGCCGACACCGCACTGCCGTCGTCTTCCGCCCATCGCGTCTCCGATGACGACGCCCTCGCGCTGTACCGCGAGTGCTCCATCCATGACCTGGGTCGCTTGGCGCACGACGTCACGCTGCAAAAACACCCGGAACCGTATCGCACCTACGTCGTCGATCGAAACATCAACTACGCCAACTACTGCACCGCCAAGTGCATTTTCTGCAACTTCAAAGCCGACCCGCCCGACATGGACAGCGGCCGGTCTGACTTGCCGCAAGGCTACGTCCTCACGCTCGACCAAATCGCGGAGAAAATCCAAGGACTCATCGACATCGGCGGCACGCAAGTGCTCTTGCAAGGCGGGCTGGTCCCTGCGGAAATGTTGTCGTTCGAATGGTATCTCGACCTGATGCGCTTCATCAAACGATCGTTTCCCACCATCCATGTTCACGCCTTCAGCCCGCCGGAAATCTTCGCGTTCGAGCAAATCTTCGACATGCCCGCCCGCGAGGTTCTGCTGCGCTTGCAGGAAGCCGGGCTCGATTCGATTCCCGGCGGTGGCGGCGAGATCCTTGTAGACAGGGTTCGCGATAAGATCGGAATCGGAAAAACCCGAACCGATGAATACCTCTACATCTGTCGCGAAGCTCACAACATCGGCATGAAGACGAGCATCACCATGATGTTCGGCCACATCGAGACCATCTCCGAGCGCATCGAACACCTGCGACGCATTCGCGAGTTGCAGGACGAAACCAGCGGCTTCACAGCCTACATCTGCTGGACGTTTCAACCCGGAGGCACGCCGCTCGGCAGGGTGAAACAGCTTCCTCCCGACGACCCGCGCGAGCCGGACGGTAAGCATCTCAAACTCGCCAGCGCCAACGAATACCTCAAAATGCTCGCAATCTCCCGGATCTACCTCGACAACATTCCCAACGTTCAATCGAGTTGGGTCACCCAAGGCCCGAAGATCGGCCAGCTTTCCCTCTTTTACGGGGCGAACGACATGGGGTCGGTCATGATGGAAGAAAACGTCGTTTCCGCCGCCGGGACGACGTACGAACTCAACGAGAGCGAAATCCGGTCACTCATCACCAGTGCCGGTTGGCAGCCTCGCAAACGAAACTTCCATTACGACCTCCTCGACAAGCAATAGACGCAGACTGCCGCGTCTGAAGACCAACCGGCGGCCACGCTGAATTCGATCCGATCGCGTCGCGGACCCGACGCAGCCCTGCTATTCTTCCTTCGTGATCACCCGACAGCCACAGCGCGAACAAGGATGGATCGCGACCCACTCGTTCGCGGTCGCCGTCACCATGATCGTTTTGGTCGCTACGGTTCTGCGCCTGCACGACTTCGGTCGAGGCGGGCTCGTTCATTTCGACGAGGGCGCCTACACCTGCGGCGGGCTCGCCATCTCGTCCCTGCCATTGTCGCATTCCCTCGCCGCCGGCGGACTAAGCCCGCTGATCGCGCCGCCCATGACGTTCCTGGCGATTGGCGCGGTCTTTTCGCTCGTGGGCGTCGCAGACTGGGTCGCCGCCGTCGTGCCACTTGCCGCGGGGATCGCCACCGTCGCGATGACCGCCGTCTTGGCAAGACAGTGGTTTCGCAAGGATCTGCCCGCCATCGCCGCCGCGGCTTTTTTGGCGACGCTTCAATACCACGTCGTCTTTTCCCGACTGGTTCTTTCCGACGCTCCGTTCCTTCTCACGCTTGTCATCGCCATGGCGTGTTTCTGGTCGGCGGGTAAGAGCGGGTCGTGGAAAGCGTACGCAGTCGCGGGCATTGCGACTGGAATCTGCTGGAACACCAAGTACCACGGCTTCTTGCCGATCGTTTTTCACGCACTCTTTCTGCTGCTTGATCGCACGCGTCTTGGGGCGGGTTTGCACGGCGTCACACGCGTTCTTCCAAAGCTGATCCTCGCAACCGCCATCGCAGCCGCCATGGTTGTACCGCACGTGCTGTTCATCGCCGATGACCTGGGCATCGTAGCGTTCCTTGACCACCGGCGGCAATTCATCAGCACGCAACTGGTCCACAACGTGCAATTCATGGTCACTTGCTTCGTCAAGCTAATGCCCGGGGTGTTCTGGCCGCTCGTTGCGTTGGGCGCCGCTGCTGCGCTGCGTTGCAGGCGGCGTGGCGACCGATACTTGACGGTTGTTCTTGTCGTCTGGTGCGTGCTCAGTCCGTGGTATACTCCGTACCCTCGGCTGTACCTTCCGCTCGCATTCACGTTCGTGTTGTGCGCTGCGCGCGGCGTTGCGTGCGTCGCCACTCTTCGAAGGCCAGCGGCCCAATCGGTTGCGATCGTCATCGTGACGACGGTCGCCTTGTTCGGGGCGTGGCAGAGTCGAAGCATGGATGTCTCGCAATCGGGCTATCGCGACGCAGCCGACAAGCTCAACGCCGTCGGCCTGAGCGACCGGCCTGCAATCCTGGCCTGTCAGGACGCGATGCGGTTCTACCTTCTTCGCCAGCCCGATCGGACCGCAACCGTCGCTCCGACGTGGGCACCGGGGTTTCGATATGACGATCGGCGGTGGGCGGGCAGCGTGGTTTGCATCGTTGACGCGGTTTATCAGGGTGATCCGGCGCTGACGCACTGGTTGCGCGGCCGCAAGGCCGAACTCCGAGCAGTCGTCGACAATCCGCTGCCGTGGGTGGTCGCAGCCAATTATCCCGGGCGGTCCGTGGCCCGCGGAAACGTTTTCATCTACGCCGTTCCCGCGCTGCACAGTTCCGGCAGCCATGGTAACGGACAGCCAGGCACGTCTCCCGCCGCGTCAGAGCAATGATCGCAGGCCGACCCATACCCGGTTGCCCGGACGTGGTGCGTTGCTATAGTGACCGGACCATGAACGTCCCGAAACGACAACGCCACGGGCCTCGACCGCTGCAACAGAAACTGGCCATCGTATTGGGCGCGACGACAACGTTGATGCTTTGCGGCGGATGTCCCGGGTACCGCGATGCCAACGTGCCCAACCCCATCCTGCGGCAGAGGCTTCCCGACGGCGGGAGTTCGTATCGCCTGTACGTCCCCACGACGTACGACAGAAACTACAAACATCCGCTCATCATTGCGTGTCACGGCACGCGCCCGTGGGATTCGCCAAGACGTCAAATGCTCGATTGGGTCAAGCTGTCTGAAGAACGCGGTTTCATCGTGGCAGCCCCGAGTCTGACGGGGACCTCCTCTTGGCCGCTGCCGAGTGCGACAAGCCAGATCGCCCGCCAACGCGAGGACGAGCGACGCATTCTTGGTGTCGTACGCCGCCTCAAAGGCGCGTACAACATTTCCGAAGATCGCGTTTTTCTCACGGGCTGGTCGGCGGGTAATTTCGCGGTTCTGTATACGGGCTTGAAGAATCCGCAAATATTTCGCGCACTGGCATTGCAGCAGGGGAATTTCGACCCTGCGTTTCTCAGCGACGTGGTCGAAAACATAGATCGCGAGCAACCGATCAGCGTGATCTACGGCTCGAGCGATCTTCTAACCGGAGAACAGACGCACGAATGCGTGAAATGGTTGGAAGACCAGCACGCCAACGTTTCCGAGTTGGAAGTGCCCGGCGGTCATCGTGGCCATCCCACACAAGCCGTGTCATTCTTCGAACGTGTGTTGCGCATCCAACCTTGGCTTCATATCAGAACCTTTGGAGTCGACAACGCCGATCCGTTGACCGCTCGATTCAAGATTCGCGCATCGTTCGCGCCCACCCGCTACCAATGGTCTTTCGGCGATGGCAGCGAATCACCCGTAGCGGAACCCATTCACCGCTTCCCTCAAACGGGGACCTATCGCGTCACCCTGACCGTCTGGCCGCCGAAAGGCAAACCCGTTACCCGCGCCGTCGATCTTGCGATTCCACAACTTCGCGGACAATTCGCGGAACGTTCCACCTTCGACCCACCCGCGAAACCGTAGCGTGTTTACAGACCCGTTGCCGGACGCGTCGTTGTGCGCTTCCGCGCGTGGCCGAACGGTCGAAACGTCATCACCAGCGCCGGCAGCAGGATCAAGTCGCACGCCAGCGCTCCGGCCATCGTGAAC
>CAYQFV010000045.1:0-23888 GCA_964416845.1 uncultured Phycisphaeraceae bacterium
GTAAAGTCGTGCTTTTCCCGTCGTGCGGCGGCCCAAAGAATGCTTGACCTCTCGCCTTCTCAGTGATTAGATAGATTACTTAATGTAGTGGCAGGGTGCGCCAAGGAGGCGGCCGCGGGCTTTGGCTTTCTGCGAGGGTCGCCTTGACGGCGTTTCGTTGCGATGCCCGCGAGATTGCGAGTCGGGGGGAGCGCGGGCTGATGTCGGTCGGTCTCACGAGCGGCCGACGGTGAAGCGCGGTTTCGCTTGGGAACGGGCGAAGACGATTCAAGGGGTGAAAGTGTGAGGCCGATGCGTAGGCGAGCGTTCGATGTAGCGACGCTCTGTGTCGCGGTGGTTTGGTTCGGCGCGCTTGCCGGGCCGGTTCACGCTGATTCGTACCCGTTGGCATTCGTTCAGACGCCGCGGTCGTCAACGCCCGCCACCGCCGATCTCGCGCGGTCCATCCTCGCGCCGCGTTACCGGCAGAACATGCGTATCGTGTTGGCCGACTCGGGCGACGTTGCCGGCACGATGCGGGTCGTCACGGAAGGATTCGCGACGGCGACCGACCCGCAGTTTCGCTTCGACGGCCGAAGCATGGTCTTCGCAGGGCATCGCACATCCGACAAGCCGCTGCAAGTGTGGGAGTTGTCCACGCTTGACGCACGCCCGTTTCGACGGTTCGCGGTCGACGGCGATTGCGTCAGTCCTTCGTTTCTGCCGGACGGAAGCACTCTGTTCGCCTCCCTCTTCGCCAACGAGTACGAAGAGCAAGGGCGGCTGGTTTCGTTCTCTTTGTTCGCGCAGCGGTCGGAAGGTGACACGCCGACACGCTTGACGTTCAACCCGAGCAGCGACTTCGACCCGTTGGTGCTGTCCGACGGTCGCGTGCTCTATTCGTCCTGGCAGCACGTCGGGAATCACCATTGGCCTGCGGGAACGATGGCGCTCATGGTGATCAATGCCGACGGAACGGGCGTGTTTCCCCTGACGGGAAACCACCGCGGTGACTGGCTGAAGCGAGGTGCGGTGGCCGTCGGGTCTGATGAGATCGTGTACATCCAAGCGTACACGTTTGGCGATTTCGGCGCGGGCGAATTGGTGGCGACGTCGTTCGACAACCCTTTCGCTGACTATCGAACGCTGGTGCCGATCGATCGCTACGCGGTGGCAGATGTCGCGACGCTTCCTGACGGACGACTGCTGTTGTCGGCACGACCGTCGAATCAACCTTCGGCTACGTTCGGTCTTTATGTCTATGACCATGGCGAGGTGACGTTGTTCTACGACGATCCGAATTACCACGAACTCGCTCCCGCGGTGGGTGCGAAGAGGCCGGCGTCCGATCGGCGCATCAGTACCGTTGTTGAGGATGAGCCCAGCGGATACGTCGCAATTCTCAACTGTTTCGCGACAGACCGGACCGATCAGCATGCGCTTCGCCCCGGCGGTGTGCGCGCAGTACGTGTCATCGAGGGTCGGCCGCTGAAATACGATCAGGGAGAAATCGCCTTTCTCGCCGCGCCCGGTCGAGAGGCGGAACCGCTCGCCCATCCCGCGTCGGCGACCGGGTACATTCCTTCGACGATTCTCGGTGAAGTGTCGCCGGCAGCAGACGGGTCGGTCTACGTGAAGGTGCCAGCCGATCGGCCGCTTCGTTTTCAACTCATCGATCGCGACGGATTCGCCGTGATCAACGAACGGGCGTGGTTTTGGGTTCGGCCGAACGAACGTCGCGTGTGCATCGGGTGTCACGAAGACCGGGAGTTGTCACCGCCGAACAAAGCCGCCGCCGCCCTGCGTCGCCCCGTGGTCGACCTCACCGATCCTGCGTCTTGGCGAACGGTGTCGTTTCGTCATGACATCCAGCCGATCGTCAGCAAGACCTGTGCGGTCAGCGGCTGCCACGTTCCACCGACCCCCACCGCGGGGATGAACCTGTCGCAGATCAGTTTGAATCATCCCCATGACGCGCCGCTATCGGACGTTTTCGGCCCGACCTATGCCAACCTGCTGGCGCGTCGGGCGAACAAGCCTATGTCCGTCGGCGGGCGACGCATCCATCCCGGCGACGCACGTTCGAGTCCGTTGCTGTGGATGCTGTACGGACGTCCGCTTGCGAAGCAATACGCGCCCGCGCCGTTTGAAAGGCCGATGATCGAACCGCATCCCGGCCCACCACTGCCCGCGGCAGAACTCGAACTCATCAGAACCTGGGTCGATTTGGGAGCCCCGTTTGACGACGTGGCAGCGCCCGGCCGCTGGCCTCACCGAGACCTGGCCACTGACGCCATCGCCTTGGAGCACGACTCGCATGGCCGTACGAACAACTAGCGCTGTCCCAAATAAAGTCCTTCGATATCTGGGTGCCATGCCCAAGCCGAAGGCGCGGGCATGCCTCCTCGTGTTGATCGCATGGCCGCGCTGCGCTTGGCCATGGCACCCAAGCGCCGTGACGCGAAGAATGGGGCACGAACGCCTGATTCCAGGCCGCCGAAACTACCGCGCATGGTCACGGCTTCGGGGTCACTCCGGTGCGACATGGGTCATGGTGAGTCTGATGCTCGCCGTCGGGGCGGCGCGCGCCGAGCCGAACAAGAGCCCCGCCATCGTGTTCACAGACGTCACGCGGCAGGCTGGCATCGGGTTTGTTGAAACGATCGGCGACAGCGAGATGACCAACATCGTTGAATCGGCCGGCGTGGGGTGCGCTTTCCTGGACTACGACAACGACGGCTGGTTGGACATCTATTTCGTCAACGGCTGCTGGTTGAAAGGGTTGTCGGATCCCGAATTGGACGCGGCGAGTCGCAAGAAGCTCGCGTCCGCGACGGACCTGCTGTATCGCAATCGTGGTGACGGAACGTTCGAGGACGTCACTCGCCGGGCAGGGTTGGCGCGTCCGGCCTATGGCATGGGCGTGATCGCGGCTGACATCGACGGCGACGGTGACCAGGATTTGTATGTGACGAATTACGGGGCGAACTTTCTTTATCGCAACAACGGAGACGGCACGTTTACGGACATCGCCGCATCGGCCGGTGTGTCCGCTCCGAGCTTCAGCGCGGGCGCTGCCTTCTTCGACTACAACGGCGACGGCCGGTTGGATCTCTACGTCGGCGGATACGTGGCGTACGATTCGGACTATCATTTCTTCTACGCGCCGGACGCCTACCCCGGGCCACTCGCCTACAATGGGCAGCAGGATCAACTCTTTCGCGCCAATGCTGACGGCACGTTTACGGACGTTACGAAGGCATCGGGACTCGTCGTCGATCCGATCGGTCGGGCGATGGGTGTCGGGGCGTTCGACTTCGACGGTGATGGTCATACTGACGTGTTCGTAGCCAACGACGAAATGGAGAACTTCCTCTTTCGCAACACGGGGAAAGGAACGTTCGAGAATCAGGCGTGGGAGTTGGGCGTCGCCTTCGGCGAAAGCGGCGAAGCCACCGCAGCCATGGGCGTTGAAATCGCTGATTTCGACGACGACGCCCGCTTCGACGTGTTCGTTCCGGATATGACGTTCACCTGCCTATATCGAAGCCTGGGAACGCAGGGGTTTGAAGACGCCGCCGCACGTTCCGGCATCTCGCCCGTGATGGGCCAATACGTCGGGTGGGGCGGCGTGTTTGCGGACTTCAATTTGGACACGACGCTGGACCTGTTCATCAGCAACGGCGATGTCCACCATCTGGAACCGCACGAAAACGTTATCTTCACCGGCGACGGGAAGGGGCATTTCACCGACGTTTCCGAAACGGCGGGGGCGTGGACGAAAAACGAGTTCGTCAGTCGCGGTGTGGCTGGCGGAGATTTCGACAACGACGGCGACATCGACGTTGTCGTCGCCAACCTGAACAACCGACCGGTTCTGCTGCGGAACGACACACCACGCCGGAACAGACATTGGTTGCTGGTTGACCTTGTCGGCCGGGGACCGAATCGCGACGCGATCGGCGCGGTGGTCACGGTGCGTTCAGCCGGCCGAACGCTTCACCGGCTGCGTCGCTGCGGTGGCGGATATCTTTCACAGCACGATGGTCGACTTCACTTCGGGCTGGGGGAACGTGCAAAGATCGATTCGATCGAGGTCGTCTGGCCTGACGGGACTCGTCAAACCACGCGCGATGTGCGCGGCGACCAGGTCTTGAAGATTCTTCAACGTGACGAGAGTGGAAAGGAAGCAAGGGTTGAGCGCAAACGGGATCAACCACAACGCGCGCTGTCGCAGCCAGACCACTAGCCAAACGCTGGTGATCCTTTGGTTGGCGATGATCGCCTTCCCTGCGCGCGCGGCGATTGCGCAAGGGTCGCAGACGGTCTGCCACCCCAAGTTTCTCCTCGCCGAAGGTGACGGCGACACGGTTCTCGTCTTGTGCGAAGCTCGAAACGCAGTGGTGCGCGTCGATATCGAAAGCGGCGACGTGGTGTCCCAAGCGGCGACGGCTGAATCACCGTTCGCGGCGTGTGTGCATCCCGACGGCGGACGATTGTACGTCTCCTGTCGTCGAGGGCAGCGGATTCTCGAGATGGACGCAGAGTCGCTGGAGACGCTCCGTGAATTCAACCTGCGCGGCGACCCCACCGGCGTAGCGGTTTCAGCCGACGGAAAACGCTTGTACGCGGGTGTCCATTCGCTCGACCAAATCGCAGTCATCGATCTCGAATCGGGTCACGAAATCAAAAGGCTGGCAGCGGGAAACGGCCCTGAAATGGTGTCGCTGGAACCGCGAGACGGTCGGGTGTATGTCACGAACCTGTTATCAAACCCCGTCGCACCCGATCAACCCTGCCGCAACGAGATCACCGTCATCGACGACCGATTGGCCCGCGTGGTCCAGCGCATCATTCTCGAAGGTGCCAACGTCGGGCGAGGCATCGCGTTCTCGGACGACGGCGCTTTTGTCGTAGCCGCCATCAGCCGGCCCAAGAACCTTGTACCGATGGTCCAAGTGGCGCGCGGTTGGGTGGTGACGAACGGCTTCGCCGTGCTCCTGCCGGGCCAAGACGCGCCGCCGATCCAGCTATTGGTGGATCAACCCAATCACGCGTTCGCGGATCCGCACGACGTGGCCATGACCCCGGACGGCGGCAAGTTCTATCTCTCCTGCGCCGGAGCGGACAAAGTCATATCCGTCGATGTGGGACGACTTCGCGCGACGATCGGCGAAGTTCTCGCCGGCCACTTCCCGCAACACGCCGACCACCTCGGGCTTTCCAGACGCTACGTGACGGCGAGGATCAGCGTCGGTGCGAATCCCCAATCGCTGGCCATCGATCGCACCGGTCGCCGACTGTTCGTCGGCAATCGCCTTGATGACACCATCTCGGTCGTCGACATCAAGACGGACAAGGTTGTCAAAACGATCACGATAGGAGCCGTGGACAACTCCAGCCGGTTGGTTCGCGGAGAACGCCTCTTCCACAGCGCCGCTCGAACGTTTCAAAGCCAGTTTTCGTGCACCAGTTGCCATCCGGACGGCGGCTTTGACGGGCTTCAGTATGATCTCGAGCCCGATGGGCTTGGCGAAAACCTGCTCGACAATCGCAACCTCCGCGGTGTGGCAGGGACCGCCCCGTTCAAGTGGGTTGGTTCCAATCCGGACATCACCACCCAATGCGGCACGCGGACGGCCAAGTGGATCGTTCGCACGGGCTGGCTGGGTGCAACGCGTGTCGTGGACCTCGCCGCCTACATTCGTTCCGTCAAGCCGGTCGTCAATCCGTATCGTTCCCCGGACGGCCAACTGACGGCCGCCCAGCGTCGCGGCAAGACGTTGTTCGAGCGAAACGCGCTGAACGATGGCACGATGATTGTAGAACAAGACCGCTGCAACACCTGCCACGCAGGCCCCAAGTATTTCGATGGCAAACAGTTCGACGTGGGTACACGCGGACCGCGCGATACAAAATCTCGGTATGACACTGCCCACCTCGTCAACATCTTCGAATCTTCGCCGTACCTCCACGATGGCCGAGCCGCCACGCTGGAGGAGATTTGGACGACGCACAATCCGTCGGACAAGCACGGCGTGTCGAGCGATTGGAACAAACGGCAACTGAACGATCTGGTCGAGTATCTCAAATGTTTGTGAAGCGGAGCATAACAACGTGATTCGACGCCCCCTGACAGCAATGTGTTTTGTGCTCACGCTCACGATCGGTCCGTTCGTGCTCGCGATTCCGCCTTACTATGATCGCTGGGAGACCTTCGGTACGGACGACGGGTTGCCGAGTAACAAGGTTCTTTGTGTCCTCGCGACGTCGGATGGCGTCTGGGCGGGCACGGACAAGGGGCTGGCGCGGTGGGACGGCGAACGGTGGGTCACGTACGACGTTAAGGATGGACTCGCTCACTCGGTCGTGATGGCGATGGCGCAGGATTCTCAAACCGGAGACATCTGGGTCGGAACACTTGGCGGGTTGTCAAGATTCTCAGCTGGGCGGTTCGACACCTTCACGCAGCGAAACAGCGGTTTGCCCAACAACGTTGTCTACGGGCTTGCGGTGGCCAACGGTGACGTCTGGGCTGCGACGGCGGCGGGCGCAGGCCGATATAAGATCGCGAGCAATCGTTGGACCCTGTACGACCAGACCAACACGCCCATGCACGAGATCTGGTGCTATTCCGCGGCTGTGTGCGATGACACGGTGTACATGGCTGTTTGGGGCGGAGGGCTGTTGGAGTATGCCCGATCGAGCGACCGATGGAAGGACTATCGCGACCCCGACGGCGAGATGGAGATCGACCTGTTTCGCAACGACGGCTTGGTTCACGACGTTGTCGCGAGTGTCGCATGTGATGACAAGGGCATCGTTTGGGTGGGGACCTATTTCGGCTTGAGCACCTACGACGGCCGCAAGTGGCTGAATTTCATGGATCACGATCCACCGGTCGGCGGGTTGGTAAGCAACTTCATCAACTACGTCACGACCCACGATGGCGTGGGGTGGATCGCGACCGATAACGGGCTTAACGCGACCGATCGCAAGGACTGGTGGACCTATCAGCGCGACCCCAAAACGGGCAAGGGGGTGGTGTTCTGGGCTCCGGAGGGCGGATCGGTACAACGTTTACACACCGACACCATTTTTCCACACAACTACATTCTCGGGATCAGCTTCCTGGGCGACCAGATATGGCTTGCGACCGAGAACGGGGTCGCTCGCGGGCGACGCAGCCTCGCCAATGTTTCGCAGATTTCGACAGGCAATAAACGCCGACAGATGTTGGCCACAAGACCGTATGAAAAGTAGAGAGCAGAAAATCCCGGGGAACAAACACAACCGGCGGAGGAGGAGTCCATGAACGTGTCTGCCAGAACAAGAATCACCAAGTCGCCCATCGAGAGCAAGAAAGCCCTCTGCGAGGCGTACGACTATCCCACCAAGGTCGCCTTTTCACGGGGAATGCGCGTCGAGATGAACGGCTGCGTCATGCTGTTCATCTCGGGGACCGCCAGCGTCAACGACCGCGGTGAATCGATACATCCCGGCGATATCAAAGCCCAGACGCGCCGGACGTTTGAGAACATCACGGCGCTCCTCGAAAGCGAAGGTGCGGATTGGCACGACATCGTCCGAACGACCTGCTACCTCGCTGATTTTCGTCACTACGACGAGTTCAACATCGTTCGCAACGAGTTCTACGAACAGCAACAGCTCGACCCGCTGCCGGCCAGCACGTGCATTGAGGCACGCATCTGCAGGCCTGAACTGATGGTCGAGATCGAAGCGATCGCCGTCATTCAGAAGGACAACTAGCGTGATGTGTCGGCCGACGATCGTGAACCCGAAGACGCACAACCCACGCGACTGCGTGTTGCGTGCATTCATGGGGATCGTCTTGATCCTTTGCGCGGGCGGTTCCGATCTGTACGGGCAAAGTCCCGGTGCAAGCGGCGATCAGACAGTCAAACCGAACTATGGTCGAACGCCCGACACCGTTATTCCCTACCGCAATTTTCGCGAACCCTATTTGCGGTTCTTCCAGACTACGGCGACGTTTCGCGGATCGGGTCGAGATGTTCAAGATGCACAACTTCCGAAAACGGTGCCCATCGGCGTCCTCGCTCCCACCGGTCCCGCCCCGGATGCCGATCTTGGTCAGGCGATGGTCGACGGTATCGCGCTGGCCATCGATCAGGCGAACGCGGGCGGTGGATACAAGGGCGTCGCTTTTGAAACGATTCTGCGACAGGACGCCGGCGCATGGGGAAGCACTGCCAACGAGATCGCCGCGTTCAAGTATGCCGACAACGTCGTGGCGGTCATCGGGTCCATCGACGGAGCCAACACCCACATCGCGCTCCGCGTCGCGCTCAAAGCAGAGCTACCCATGGTGAACACCGCCACAACCGACCCGACTCTGACCGAAACGGGAATTCCCTGGATCATGCGTTGCATGGCTGACGATCGGCAACAGGGATACGCGTTGGCACAATACATGTTCGAAAAGCGCGGTACCAAGACCGTCGCGGCGTTCCGCGTCAACGACCGTTACGGCCGAACCGGGATCGCAGAGTTTCGCGACGCAGCTCGGCGCCTCAGACATCCTCTTCGTCTGGAGCTTCGCTGGGATCGAGGCGATCGGGATTTCAGCGACCAACTCGACAGAATCGAGCAATCGCGTGCAAGCGCCGTCGTGCTGTGGGGCAACGCGTCCGACACCGCCGCCGTCGTGCGGGAAATGCGACGTCGCAAGATGTCACAACAGATCTTCGGTTGCGATCGACTCGTCAGCCGGCGATTCCTGAATGAAGCGCAGGACGCTGCCGAGGGTGTGGTGGCTGTCGCATCGTTCCACCCGACGGAATCCAATCCGTGTTACACGAAGTTTCGCAAGGCGTTTCGCGACCGTTTTGAAAAAGAGCCCGACACGTTCGCAGCCCACGCGTACGACGGCGCCAACATCCTGATCGCGGCGATCCGTACGGCTGGTCTCAATCGGGTTCGCGTGCGCGACGCCCTGTACGAGTATCAACACTACGACGGCGTGACCGGGGCCATCGAGTTCGACACCACGCTCAACGACGTCGGATCGGTGTACATCGCCACCGTGCAGGATGGTCGCTACGTCTATCAACCGGCCGAGTTGACCGCACCGAAACATGCTTCGAGAAGCCGAGTTCCCTACCGAACCATGTCGGACTCGCCGCCGACTGTTCGTGATGCGCTCGACTCCGAAGGGGACAGCGAGCCGGCGTCCATTCGTATCGGGTGCTTTGTTCCGCTCGATTCCGCCGGGCGAGCGGTCGCGCGCGGCCTTGAATTGGCCATCGCGGAAGAAGCCGGTCGAAACCCCCGCCAAGAGAAGATCGAACTACTCGTTCACGACAGTCGTGGCCCTTGGGGTGGCGATCCCAGCGGACTAACCACACTCGTCGCCGACGATTCTGTTGTCGCACTGGTGGGCTCGACAGAGCGTCGCGGCACGCACCTGATGGAGACGCTGGCAGCCAAGATTCATCTTCCGATCATTACGCTGTGCGGCGACGACCCGACCATCCACGCGATACCGCTGCCGTGGGTGTTCTCGGTCGCGCCAGCTACAAAGGCCCCGAGTGCGGATTTCAAGCGGCGTTTTGAGGCTCGATTCCAGACGCCCGCGACAAAAAACGCCGCGATGGGTTATGATGCCGGGCAATTGCTCATCAACGCCATCCGAGCCGGCAACGTCACCCGTCAAGCGCTGCAACAAGAATTGGCGACATCGAGCTGTCACGACTGCATGTCGGGGTCATTCCATTTTGACGGATTGGGTCGCCGGATCGATCGCATTGGGGCGGCAGGGAGCGTCGCTTTCAAGCAATGAGTCGGCATGGAGGGGTTCGTGTAACCAGAGAAAGCTGCGTCCGGTTAACGACGCAAGAATGCCGCGGCGGGGTCAGAGGCCGATTGGCAGAACCGTGTGCCTGACGCGCGCCGGCGGGAATCGAGAACGACATGATCGTACTCATGCATCCAGACAGTTCGGAACACCATGTGAATTCTGTCATCAGTCTGCTCAACGCGGGTGGGGCGGACGGATTCGTCGTGTCGCGTCGGAATCAAAAAATGGTCGAAGCGCTGGGCGACACAGCGAGCGTCGATCGTTCCAAGCTGGAAAACAGCCCCATGGTCGAACAAGTTCTGGACAATGGCGATCCGATTCTCGCCGTCGGCCGTAAAGCGGATGACGTCACCGCGGAGATTCCGTTGGGAAACGGGGAAAGCATCGGCGGTAACAAGATCGGCCTGATCGCCGGCCCGTGCAGCGTCGAAAGTGCCGATCAGATCCTCAGAATCGCCGAGCGCGTCCAAAAGGCGGGCGCGGTCGCACTCCGCGGTGGGGCGTTCAAGCCCCGAACGTCACCCTACTCCTTTCAAGGTCACGGCGAGCGTGGCTTGGAGATGCTCGCCAAGGCCAGAGAATCGACCGGCCTGGCAGTCGTCACCGAGGTCATGCGGTGCGAGCACGTAGCAATGGTTGCCAACTACGCGGACGTGCTGCAAATCGGATCCCGCAACATGCATCACACCCATCTGCTGGCCACCGTCGGTCAGCAGAACAAACCCGTCCTACTCAAACGAGGATGGGGCGCTACGCTCAAGGAATTCTTGCTCGCGGCCGAGTACATCATGCTGCAAGGAAATCACAACGTGATCTTGTGCGAACGAGGCATCCGCAGCTACGAGACGTACGTTCGCAACACGCTCGCACTCGCCGTCGTTCCCGAGATCAAGCGGATCTCACGCCTGCCGATCATCGTTGATCCCACGCACGGCACAGGTCGCTCGCATCTCGTAGCCCCCATGAGCAACGCAGCCGTCGCGTGCGGCGCGGACGGACTCATCATCGAAGTGCACGATCGCCCGCAGGCCGCGTGGACCGACGCAGCCCAAGCGCTCGACTGCGATCAATTCAAGACCCTAACGCACGCCCTCCGCCCATTTGCCGGCGCCTGCAACAGATCGATTTGACGAATCCAAACGCGTGCTCGAGCGAACACGCCAAAGTCCCGACCCCCACGCGACACGAGCTGGACCTTCACCCGTCCGTCGATCCTGCCCCGGTCACGTCCCGCCGATTCGCTCTCACGAGTGGTGTAGCGTCCTGATCGCATGAGTGTTAGGAATGGACCGTCTTCTGGGACGCGACCATTCAACGAACGAAGCTTGTCCCACAACACACGAGGCCCCAACAACGCTTGAAAACCAAACCCGGCCGGCAGATCGAGCTCGCTTCCGAAAATGCCCTTGGAACGACGATTGCATGCTGGTAGATGTTGTCACAGTTGCACCATCACGACCGGATCACATTTCGGACGTCTGGTTGTTTCGACTGACGGTCGCGAACAAAGTGACACGTTCTTGCTGGAACGCATCGCCATGACGCACTTCGACCATTCGTGCCGCTGCCGCAGGCGACGAAACTGGAGCTACCGTTACGTCCTATTCTACTCGGTCCTTGCGGCGGGAGCGTGGTCTCCCGCGGAGGGTCAACAGGTCGTTGTCCATCCAATCAAGGACGGCACGCTGGTCGACGGTGACGGTTTCGGACCGTTTGACGGCGTGGCTGACGCGGCAGACTGGTTCTTTAACGGATCGAGTTACGACGGCTCGATCGCGCTCATCGGCGAAACGGCGGCAGGTGGCGTTGAATACCGCGTCGTCTGGGAATTCGATCTTGAAGGTGTCGCTCCACCAGCCCCCGTCGACGCCGTCCTCGAATTCACACTTCGCGGAGCGCCCATTTTCCCATTTCCGGTAGTCAGTGTGCACGTCTACGCATACGCGGCTGATCTGCAGGAGACGGCAGACGATTTCTCAGAAGTGGCGACCGCGTTCGAGGGTCGCGTTTTTGTTCGCCCCTCTGAGGGCCGCTTCTGTCGCATCAACGTGTCCGACGCGGTCAATCACGCAATCCTCAGCGGCGACAACGCCGTCGCGTTCCGTTTCCAGATAGACCCCACAACAATCAATCTTCTCAATCAGGCGTTTATCGATGCCACCGAGGCGGACCCCAACACTAAGCCGCGATTGCTCATCAGCCCCGCCCGCGATCCGATACCGGGTGACTACAATCTGGATGGCGTGCTCGACCTATTCGACTTCGAGCAATTCGATGCCTGCACTTCAGTCACACCGTTGTCCTTATCGCCAGCGTGTACGATGCTCGACATCAACGGCGACGCGAATGTCGACATTCTCGACTTTGCAACCTTCCAACGCCTGTTCACACCTCCGCCTCGCTAGCGACCATCTTCTCATTCGTGCGACGTTCTTCAGCATTGCTTCTCGATTCGCGGAAACCCGGCGGCCGGACGAATACTCGCCGTGAGCGAGGCCTTCGCCAAAAACGCCGTTTGTGACACTCACGCCGTCGATTGAATGCTAACCACGCTTCGACCGGGTCCGAATCGTGATTGCTGGCATTGCGATTGCCCGTCAATGAATCGGACGCGCTGCGAGGTCGTCCAGGCTGTCCTAACCCAGAGGTTCCGATGACCAACTTGAAAGATTCGATGAGGAGGCTAGTAATGATTGGGGTATGCATTTTTGCACTCGCGTCTGTGTCGATAGGGCAGACGCCGAATCTCACATACGTCAACACACTTAGCGGAGTGGCCTTTCCAGGGCGACTCGCCCCGTTGGACGGCGGGGGCGTCTATGTCACTGACCAAGTCGCAGGAACGGTCATTGAGTACGACGCCGCCGGCAATCTCGTCAATACGTTTGCCATTCCCGAGAAACCGATCGGCATTGCCGTTCATCCCGACGGCTGGGTCTTCATCGCGCGCGCCGACGGTAGCGTTGGGCGGTATGATAGCGGATTCGTACTTCAAGAGTTGCTCGATCCCAACCCCATGGCCCTCGCGCGGGCGACCGCGTTGGCCATCCATCCAATCACCGGCGAACTATTCGTCGTCGACTCCGCCGGCGACCAGGTCCTGGTCTTTGCAAAGGATATCACCACCGGGACTTGGCCGCTGGATCGAGCTTGGGGGATGGAGGGGGCCCTGCTCAGTCAGTTCCAAACGCCCCAAGCCATCGCGGTCGACCCCCAACTCGACCATGTCTTCGTCACAGATGCTGACAACTTCCGCATTCAAGTCTTCGACACCAATGGCATCGTTCTCTTCCAATTCGGGTATCGGATTCTTTACTTCCCGCCGAGCGCCCCGACCGCCTGGATTGCCCGCCCCGAAGGCATCGCCGTGGACACATGCGGCAACATCTATGTCGCCGACGCCTTGATGGGAACGGTACGCATCTTCGATTCAAGCGGGATGGACCTCTCGCCAACCAGTCCACCCATTGTATACGGAGCCGGACCGGGGCAACTGCGCATTCCCTCCGATGTCGCGATCTCCGGAACAGGGCTGTATGTGTCCAATAACGCGAATTCCGCCGTGGAGTTCTATTCGACCACCTGCTCGAACCCGGCCCCAGCGGTTACTCGCCGCACCACCACGTCGGGCCTGTCCGTCAATCGCGTTACTCATAACACCGATCTCACAGCCGTACCACGCCGCACTTCCATGCTGCGAGCTCGCGACCGGCTCGTCGACAATCCGTTCAACGTCGCAGCCGCAATTCGATCCGGTGACTACCGTCGCGAGTACGACCTGAATTCTGATCGACGCTTGGACATCAGCGATCTCAAAGTCGCAGTGCAGCGTTTCGGCATTGGCAGCGTGGAGACATTTCTTGAAGCGAGCGGATCGATGGTAGCGTCCGTGTCCGGGGGTTTCGAGGCGCCACACGTTCTTGACATCCCGTTTGCCTGTGGACGCTGCCACGCGATGAACGGTATGCCGTTCGGAATCACCACCGCCCAAGGCCAACTCAACCTCTGCCAGTCGTGTCACACGGCTTCAGGGATCGCCGACGCGCACATCATCGTCGACCCCGCCACCAGCGGCTCACACCCGATTGGAGTCCCCGCCGACGAGGGAGATTCGCTTGGCCCCGATCCACAGGCTAGGAGCGAATTGGTGAATCATCTCGATGACGGAAAGATTCGATGTGGAACGTGCCACGACTCCCACACGGACGACGCAGGGCATCCGTACCTGCGCGCAGAAGCGTCCGATGGAACGCTATGCCAGCAATGCCATCGAGGCCCGCTCGCGCCAACCAATCACGCGTCCAACCACACGAAATACTGCACAGACTGCCACAGTGTCCACAGTCTGAACAATGGGAATTTGGATCTCGTTTCCGAGACGTTCGACACCTGGCTCAACGGTGAAGTATCCGTGACCTTCACGGACAATACTACTAGCGTTGGGCCGGGTGCGTTCGTCGATCCTGATCCGAACGTTCGCGGGATCTGCGAAGCCTGCCATGACTATCCTTCAAACGATCCCAACATAGAGCCGCCCCATGTGCTGGATGCTTCAATGCCTCTCTGCAGCAATTGTCACAAGCACGAGAACGGCTTCGAGCCAGGCCTGGGTTTGGGTTTGTCCTCCGGTGAATTCGTGGGAGCCGACACGTGCGGACAATGCCACACCGGCAAGCACGCGAACTGGGCGACCACCCTACACCAGCAAGCACTGGTGAACATCACACCGTTCGCCAATACCAATCCTGACTGCCTGCCATGCCACACGGTAGGGTTCGGGCAACCGAGCGGCTTCGTGGACGAGAACACAACCCCGCAACTGGCCGGTGTACAGTGTGAAAACTGCCACGGCACCGGCTCGGATCATGTCAATCTCGCCAAGTCGACCAACATCTCGGTAGACCTGTCGGCTGCGTCGTGCGGCTCATGCCACAACGGCGAACATCACCCCACGTTCGACCAGTGGAGCCAGTCCAGCCACGCGGTCGCGCTGAGCGGCCCGCGCAATCTCCCGTTCTTCAACGACTCCTGCCTGGAATGCCACTCACTGGACTTCCGTCTAGCCGTCGAAGAAGGACTCACCCCGCCAACCGTCGCCGAAGCGCAGTTCGGACTCGATTGTGCGACCTGTCACGGGCCTCACGGGAACACCGGAAATCCGAACCAACTACGCTTGCCGCTCACTCAATTGTGCGCCGAGTGTCATACGTCTGAGGGCGCCCTGCCCGGTGGAACCCCGCACCATCCGCAGGCGGAAACGCTTCACGGAATCGGAGGCTTTGCGCTCGACGGCACGCCGCTCGTCGGACCCAACGGAACACACACGTCCATTGCCGAAGAATGCGTGAAGTGCCACGTCCACGCGGAGCCGTTCGACGAGAACTCCGGCCTGCCGGCGAATACCGGCCACACGTTTGAGCCGAACATGAAGGCGTGTACACCTTGTCATACTCAAGAAGAAGCCACGGCGCTCGTGGTGAACACACAGAGTTATACGCAGCGGCGTCTTGACGCCATCGCTCCGTACTTTACGTCCGGCGATCCGCTGTACGTCGATCCGGCCACACTCGCCGGGCCAGAACTGGATCAGTACAACATCGCTAAGTTCGACTACGAACTCGTCAAAGCAGACGCCTCGTTAGGTGTTCACAATGGAAACTACGCCCGCACGCTTCTGACCGAGACGGAGACATTCTTTGCAATCGGCGGCGGAATCACCGCATTCGTCGGCTCACCGGTTTGCGGAGCATGCCATCAGGCGGAGACCGCACTGCAGACGGTGCACAGCCATTCCCACAAACTCACTAAGGTCAATGGCGGTCCGCCGACGTTCCCACCGGAAGGCATCTTTGCTGGCATTCCGTCCACGCCCGCGGGAACAACGTGGAACGATGTCAGTTATGTCATCGGTGGCTACTTCCGCAAGGCGCGTTTCATCACACCGCTCGGCAACATCATGATCGGTGCGAGCGGCGGGTTCGACGGCGCCGTCGGTGTCGAGACCCAATGGAACCTGGAGTTCCCACCGGGTGGCAGTGGACTGAATTGGGTATTCTACCATGCTACGGATACCCAGCCCAAGCAGTACAACTACTCCTGCTTCCAATGTCACACAACCGGCCCGCAGGAGGTTCCCGGAAACTTCGAAGACTGGGCCGAGCCCTCCGTGCAGTGCGAGGCCTGCCACCAAGGCGGCGCAACGCACATCACGGCCCCCTCCCCAGCCAACATTACCGTGGATACGACGGCGGCTCAGTGCGGGACCTGCCACATCCGCGGCAGCGATCCGCAAGTTGTGCTCGCCAGCGGCGGGTATATTCGTCACCACGAGCAGTATCCGGAGCTACTCGCCGGACCGCATAAGACGTTGACTTGTGCTGTCTGTCATGAGCCGCACACGTCGTCCTATTACGACACTACAAACGGAATACGCGTCGAGTGTACAAGTTGTCACTCAGACAAGAACCTCGGCGATCACGCTAGCGAAACGTTCGTGCGAGGAACATACTCCGAACCGCTTACCTGCGAGAGCTGTCACATGCCCTACGCGACGAAGTCGGCGACGGCGGCTGATCCGTCGGTGATCGGTCCGGACGCCCGAATGGGTGACATGATGACCCACATTTTCAGTATCAACACAGCAGCCGTCGATTACACCGCGATGTTTACTGCCGACCTCGGCTCCGTCGTCAAAGATAGCAACGGGAAAGCGGCCGTTACGCTCGACTTCGCTTGTCTGCGATGCCACAACGGAATCGGTAACGCTCCGTCGTTTACGCTTCAGAAGGCGTCGGACGAGGCCACAAACTACCACGGCAGTACACCGTAGTGGTGCGGCGTCATGTAGTGATTGGTAAACGCAACGACGCGTGACGGATGCGGTGTTGCGAGCAGAACGACGCGACAAAGCAACCACTTGGCGCAATGTCGCAACCACCGAGCCCGTGCTGTACGGAAGCTTCCGTAACGCGGGCTCGGTTCTGGTTGCGACGAGTTGTCATCCCGTTGTGTTGAGTCACAGGTAGCTTGTGCACGCGCCGCGGTCACACTCGGCCGGCCGTCGGAGTTGCTTCTTGCAAACGTTTGGCCGTCGCGGCACGCCTGTTGTCACCTTCGCCGATGACGTGCTCTAGCGGAATGCTACGCCGACCCCCGAGGCTTGCGAACGTGTAGTAAATGATCTTAGCGTCCAGCCACAGCGAGATATTGCGGACGTACGTTACGTCGTAGTGAATCCATTGATGAAAGTCACCCGCGTCGCGATCATGACGACAGATTTGCCACAGTCCCGTAATGCCAGGCCGAACGGACAGCCGGGCCTTGCGCCAAGGAGCGCACACCTGGTTCTCCCGAAACGGTGAGGGTCGCGGGCCAACAAGGCTCATCTGTCCGACCAGCACGTTCCACAATTGTGGCAGTTCGTCGATGTTGGTCTTCCGCAGAATACCACCGATGCGAGTGACGCGTGGGTCGTTGGTAATAATGAACTGTCGGCCGTCCGATTCGTTCTGGTCTGCCATCGCCTTCTGCAGTTGGTGCGCGCCGACACGCATGGTGCGAAACTTCAAGCATCCGAACTCTCGCCCGTCCTTTCCTTCTCGTTGGTGAGAGAAGAACAGCGGGCCGGGCGATGTGAGTTTGACCAGCACAGCCGTCACAATGAGCACCGGGCAAAGCAATACCAGCCCGGCGAACGCGACGCCCACATCGATCGCCCGTTTTGCGATCATCGTCATTCGTCGTCGTTGCTGCAGAGATGCGTCGGCCCGCTTCCCACCTTTCACGATGTCGAACTCGTCGCTCAATGACGACGGCTCGGGGGCGACAGGCTGCGGGCGTTCGTCATGCGTGAGTTGATCCGGCACACCGGCGAAAACGACTCCATGCACGTCCCCGCCCGGTTTGACGATCGTCCGGTCCAGGATGACCGAGTTCGCGACGGTGGCACCATGACCGACCGTCGCGCCGCAGCCGATGACCGCCGGCCCGATGATGGTCGCTCCGTCGGCAACATGGGCGTCGACGTTGACCATCACGTCGCCCAACAAGCGGGCCGATTCCGCAACCGTGGCGCTCGACGCAACCACAGTTCCCATTGCCGGCCCGGTATGACGCGACGTCAAACCATGGCCGTCCTTGCTCTTTCGACTCGTTGACGTCGAACACGCCACCCGCAGCAAATCAGCATCGCATCCAAGGTCGTAGGCGGCAGAGGCTGCGGGCAAATCTCGCAGTGGAACGCCAACCTCAGCCAATCGCCGCCGCAACGCCGACAGCGGAAACTGTAACCCTCGCGACGCAAGCCCGTAAGGGATCACACAGCACGACACGATGCTCGCATTGCAGTGGGACCAGACCATCCGGTCGAATACACGCTGGATTTTGCAAACATTGCCCGCAGTGTCGAGAACCACATGCTCGACCCTGCCGTCGGGTTGCTGCCCCGCGTGCGCGACAAACACCGCTCCGTAATGTTCGAGATGCCGTTCCAGCGCAGTCGCAAAGTCGGGCCCGGCGATAGGCCAGTACCGCGGGTCGACAACGATCAAGCTATCGGACGACTCCCCGTCCAGTAGTTGCTCAGATCGCTGTTCAGGCAGGACAATGTCCAACTGCGCGCCGGCCGCGATCCCGGTCAGCCGCCGACAATACGTGTCGTCCGGCTCGAACGCCGGAACGATTTTGATATCGCAACAATCAACACCCGCTAACGCATCCACTACGTCGTTCAATAGGTGGCGCTCGCCAACGGGTAGCGCAAGCACTGACTGCAACTCCGTCCCACCCCGAAACGAGTCGGGTTGAAAATCGTGTACGATCGCCTGAATTGCCATCGTCGGTCTCTTTCCTTGTCGACCGCGTCCGTCCGAAAACGTCGACGCTCCGGACGAACCATGCCCCCTTGTCTGCCGCCCTCACCAGACAATCTACGATACGCGAGACGCCCGTGCCGAAAAACTTGACCAACACGCCGTTCACGCGACCGTCTCGCGCGTCCTGAACGTCCGATAGTGGCTGCCAATTCGCGTGTCAAAGGGAAGTGTCACAGTCCGTCACTTTCAGATTGGATCAGTCGCAAGGAATTGGAAGAATCGTTCCGGACATCACGTCGAAGGCTCCCGTCGTGACGAACTCGGTTTACGGCGTGGAATCACACTTTTCTGGTCGCGTGCGTCTCGACCGCTTGGCCGCCGACGGCGAATTCGTCGTCGCGTCGCGACGATCGAACGAACGTCCGTTTCGGGCCAGTTTTTGCCGGCAGATGGATCGCGTTGAAATGCTCATCACCAGCGCCGACTCGGGCTCCGCTCGCCACCACGCAACGATCCACGTGTGCCTTGGCTCCAACGACCGAGTCGGTCCACAGCGCTGACCGCGATACCACCGCGCCGTCGCCGACGATGCAGTCCCGGTCGATTGCTGTCGGCCCGACAATGATCGCCTGCTCGCGAATGATGCTCCCAGGCCCGATCATGACGGGTCCGAGGCACCGCGCGGTTTCGTCGACGTGGGCGTCGATGTGCACCAACGCATCGCCGCGCATTTGGTAGTCCTCGGGCTTCCAGGAACCATTTTGCATCAGTTTGAGCACCCATTCATTCAGTGCAAAGTAGCTGCCAATGCCGGACAGCCTCGGCGCCGCGCCGTCGATCGAATGCGCGTTGGTACGAAGGCCGGCAGCGTGGAGTTTGGGGACCGTTGCTTCCTTGATGTCCTCAAAACCGCTGTCGGGAATGTGTTGGATGGCAGCCCGTGAAAACACGTATACGCCCACCGGATACTGTGACTGCTCGCCCCCGAGCAGATCCCGCCGGGTCGCGATCGTAAGAGAAGCCCGCGACTCGCGATGACAACGCAGCATGTCCGCAAGGTCGAAATAGGGGATGACGCTCGCTTCGATGACGATGATGTCTGCCGCTGACACTGTTGCGGCGGCGTCCTTGACGCAACCCGCAGGCCCGCGGGGCATGCCGTCGTCGCGGAAGCTGAGAGACATGATGCCCGTCTCGACCGTGTCAAGCGCGTCCTGCATGATCCTGCCATGACCGTTCGCACAAATCACGGCATGTTGCACGCCGATCGATGCAAGCGCTCCCAGTGCATACTCGACGACCGGCCGATTGGCGATCGGTGCAAGGGGACGCACAACCGCCTGATTGAGGGGGCAAGCCCCCCAGTCGTGGACCCCCGCCAAGACCACTGCCGCAACATCAAAACTCATCCACCCTGCTCCCACCGCGCGACTCAAATCGTCCCGCCCGCCCGCCCGATGTGGTCATCTGTGACAACCGCACCGGCTCGTGCACGCTTCAAACCCCCGTCATCGGCACAGCAAGCCCGGCGATACAACCCGGCGATCCGATCGCTTTCGATCTGTTGAATTTCTGAAAGTTTTCCCCAAGAAGCCCGCGACCGCCCCTGCCTGACCGCAACAACTTCCGAACGCCCCCACGTTCAACCTATTGTTGTCGCGACGCTGGTCGAAAGTCAATCATAATCCCATTCACCTTGGCAGTAGGATTCGGACGCACCGTCCCAATGTCGACCCGATGCAGCTGCCGACCCTGACACGGTTGCTCGCCCGCGAGGCTGTGTAGTGACGTCGCTCGCCAAGTCCGGAAGCGCGTCACCCGATGACTGCGTCCGCCACACCACTCCGATAACAATCCGAACGGCTCGTTTGATTTCGGACGACGCGCCATCGGGCTGGCCCTGACGTGGACGCCGCGTTTCGTCGCGAACGAGTGTCGCGAGATAGCAGCGCCCTGCCAATCTGTAGGATGCGAACATCGATCACGACCCACCGTTTACACGGGTGGTGATCTCCGGATCGAGTGTCCCCATCACGGCGGCTGCCCCAGCCAGTAGATCCTCCGCGTTACACTCAGCCGGCGAGAGATTGGAGAAAACGTTTCGCAGAACGTTGTACTGTTCCACCGTGCCCGCGAAGACCTCGCAAAGCGCCTCGAATGACAGACCAAACGCGCCAAGGGCCAGCATTCGGAGTGATTCCTTCAGCTTCGCAGTTTGTCGATCGGCGGCGAACGGAACGGCTGCACAGAAATACGAGAGCTGCCACAACAGCACCGCCGGGTCGTTCGTTCGTGTCGATGGAGGTTCAACGCATCGCCTCCCGAGCGCCGTCGCCAGTATCTCCGGGAACCGCCACCGACGGGCGAGGGTTTCGGCGACACTGGCGTGATCGGTATGAAACGTTTCACGCTCCAAGCGGCCGCGGCGCACGAAATCCCCACGACACTCCTGGAGTACCGACATGTACGGCTTTCCGAAATAGGTCACCATCACCAACGTGCCCACATCGCCGAGCATGTCGATCAAGAACGCCTGCTCCGCAGGGTGAAGGTCCGTCGCATGTGCCAACTGCCTGCCCAGGCAACCCCGCAGAATGTTATCACGCCAGAATTCCCGATGATCGAAACCCGCGTGGCCCAAGTTGTCCCAACCCTTGGCCAAGAAGAACCCCATCGCCGCAGCCTTCAGATGTTCGTTGCCCAGAACCACCGCAGCCCGCGTCAACGTGCTGACCAAGTATTGCTGGCCGAAAAAGCTGCTGTTGGCAACTTTGAGCAGCCGCGCGCTCAGCGCCGGGTCCAACTCAATGATACGAACAATATCCGCCGAGCCGACATACGGGTCACGGCAGAGAATCAAAAGGTTTAACGCCGCTTCCGGCAGAGTCGGAATCTGTACCGATTCCAGAATCGATTCCGCAACCCGCGGGTCGACATCTACAGCTTCGTTGGTCGTCATAGGGGCGATCTCTCGTTTGGTCCGGCGGCCGAGCACTGCCAGCGCCATCCGCGAAACACGGTTCCCACCGGCGATACTCGCACGATGAGCGGCCGGGCGCAGTGCAGGCCGCATTGTTCAACATCGGTGCGACCGCGCGTCCGGTTTGGTTCCGGTTGGCGACATAGACCCAGCGTCCGAAAATGAAGACCGGCACGGCTCTCCGCGTGACCCGGACGGAAGCGTTTCCTACGAAGCGGAACGTCACCGCGGAGAATACACCGACGCTTTCCGAATTCCGTTTCAGCTAGGCCACTGTCGCAGCATCCGCTGGCGCGGAGTTGGGATTACAATCGGATTGTCCTCGGCCATGTCGTCTGCGTATAATGGACGACTTGCGGTGCACGCGAGCGAGCCTATACGGAGAGGGCTGCGGTCCACACCAGACTGCGGTTTCGGGAGCTACCGGAGAATGGAAAACCGGATCGTTGTTCTCACCACACTGCTGGCGGTGTGGTTGGCATGTGTTGAACGCCCGCTCTACGCCCAGGCTGTCGACCCCGCACTCGGCACGCCGAACCAGATGAACTGGGTGCCCGACGAGGTCATCGTCGTTTACCGCACTAGGCCTGCGAACGCCGACTTTGGTCGGCTTCGCCAGCGACTGCCCTCGACACGGGCGTGGCGGTCGATTCGACATCAACGTCTGGCGAGGAACACCGCACGCCAGCCGCACCCGTTATCGCGCGTCCGCATCGTCAAGCTTTCTCCCGGGCAGGACGTGCAAGCTATGGCAGCCCGGATCAGCCGCATGCCCGGCGTCGCGTATGCCCACCCAAACTACATCACTCATCCGTCTTTCACGCCGAACGACCCACGATTCACAACCGGCGAACAATACGGACCGGAAATCATCCGCGCTCCCGAAGCGTGGGACTTGACCACCGGCGACCCCGACGTGGTGATTGCAATTGCCGACAGCGGGCTTAACTTCGTCCACGAAGATTTCGTCCGAGCGGTCTGGAACAACCCCAACGAGAGCTTCGACGGATTTGACGACGACGCCAATGGTTTCGTCGACGATGTTCGCGGCTGGGACTTTATGAACAATGATAATTTCCCCGGCTGGAGTTCCACCCATGGAACACACGTCGCCGGGATCGCAGCCGCTCGCATTGACAACGAAAAGGGTATCGCCGGGATGACCAACTGCCCGATCATGCCGCTACAGGTGTTCGACGGGAACTTCGGCACGTGGGCGGCTATCGCCGGCGCTATTTTCTACGCGGTGGACAATGGCGCGAGTGTTTTGAACTACAGTGGCGGCGGTACCGACACGCCTGAAAACCTCAGCATTCTGCAGGAAGCAGTCGTGTATGCTTGGGACAACGACATGCCGGTTGTGGTGGCGGCTGGCAATGTGGGCAACACGCTCCCCTTCTACCCCGCATCGTATCCCCAGACGATTGCCGTCTCAGCCACCGGTCCGTTCGACTCCTATTACAGTTCGTCTGGCAAGGGGCCGCACATCGACGTCGCAGCCCCGGGCATCGATGTTCTGTCCACGTTTCCGAGCAATTCGATGGCCTACGGTACGCTCACCGGTACGTCGATGGCCACACCGCACGTCACGGGTCTGGTGGCATTGATGCTAAGCCTGAATCCGAGTTTGCACGTTGAGGAGATTCGCCAACTGCTTCACGACAACGCAGTCGATCTGGGCGCGACGGGGTTCGATGTGTTCTTTGGATACGGACGGATCGATGCCAAAGCGACCCTCGACGCCGTGCCAGTCGACAACACCCCGCCGTTCATCGTCCACGACGGCGGCGTGAGCACCAGTCCATTCAGCGGGTACATCGACAGCAGGCACGAAAGCTCTGACGGGGTTGCGCTCGATGTTGGCATCGATACCTTCACCGTGCAGTTCAGTGAGCAGGTCCGCGATGTCGGCAGCGGAAAACGCGGCGCACTGACCGTCGCAGCCTGTACGATCTCTGGAACCGCAGTCGCATACCCTGACATTCTCTCTGTCGATGCGACTGCCAACCCTACGATTAGAGTGACGCTCTCAGGCCCGATCCCCGTGGCAGAGTGGACCACGCTCGCGTTTGACGTCGAAGACTTGGCCGGCAATCGCATTGTGACAGCCGGCAACCTTGGAGAAGGGGTCGATGAAACCGATCGCATTGACGTCGGGTTTCTACCGGCAGACCTCGACCAGAGCGAACAAGTCACCCCGCAAGACCTTGTTCGTTTTCGAGCCATGACGGCCGGCAACTTCCATAACCCCCTGGGAGAAGACGTCGACTTTGCCGAC
>CAYQFV010000046.1:0-23711 GCA_964416845.1 uncultured Phycisphaeraceae bacterium
AACTTCGTCCAAAGCATCTGATGACCATTTCACTGGTTGTGGCTGCGCGCACCGACGACCGCACTTCCCGGTGGGGCAAAGCTATCGCGATGAGCCGACGCCGACGGACGATCCATCTCGCCGCATAGATCACCGCTAGTGCCGTTTCAAATTAGGTCCGTCGACATCTGCGTGCCATGCCCAAGCCGAAGGCGCGGGCATGCCTCCTCGTGTTGATCGCATGGCCGCGCTGCGCTGCGCTTGGCGATGGCACCCAAGTGCCCCGCCTTCAGGAAAGTCGAAAGATCTTTCTAGAAACGCCACTAGTAATAGTGTCACACCTCAATGTGCGGGTGGCGCCGGGAAGCCCCCTTCCGTCTGCCACTGGTCAAGAGCAGTGCCTACGAGCGGTTTGGTGGCATTCGTACACTGCTCAAGAGCTGTGGCACACCCGCGAACTCACGCGGGACGGCGCACTAGCCGTGTGAACTGAAATACTTTTTCGACCCTTCGGGGTCCGGTTTGATGGTGTCGTCACCCGGGTTCCAGTTGGCGGGACACGCTTCGCCGTGCTCCTCGACGAACTGGAAGGCTTCGATGACGCGAATCACTTCGTCCACGTTGCGACCGACCGGCAGATCGTTGATCGTCGCATGGCGGACGATTCCCTTCGGGTCGATCAAGAACAGACCGCGAAGCGCGATCCCCGCATCGAGCAGCACCTCGTACGACCGGGCGATGTTCTTGTCGAGATCGGCGATCAGCGGGAACCGCAGCCCGCCCAATCCGCCTTGCGCTCTCGGGGTGTTGACCCATGCCAGATGCGTGAAGTGGCTGTCCACCGACACGCCCGCGAGTTTCGCGCCCAGCTTGTCAAATCGTTCCGACGCATCACTGAACGCGATGATCTCCGTCGGGCAGACAAACGTGAAATCGAGCGGGTAGAAGAACAGTGTCAACCACTTGCCTTCGTGCAATTGGTTCCAGGTTAAATCGACGATCTCGCCGTTGACGACAGCCTTGCAGTCGAACGTCGGCGCGGGTGAAGTCACCAGAGGCATGTCTCAGACTCCTATTGGTTCAGCGATCCCCTTCCGAGGATCATCAACATCGTTCAGCATCACTCGCAGGCGAGCGCCCACCAGCATTTCCGCCAGGGGCTGCCGCGGGTGTACGACAGCGTCTACTTTTAGCAATTCACCCAGTCGGTGGCAAGCCGTCGCGCGTTCCACGACACGTGGCCGCGCCCATGGTACACTCGGAAGCCTGATGGACCCCGACGACAGGATTTGCTACTGCTACACGGTCTCGATGCGAAAGCTCGTCCACTTCGCGCGGCGCACCAAGCCGTCCAAACCCAGCCAGATGTCGGAATGTCTCGGCGCGGGCACCGGGTGCGGATGGTGCATCCCATTTCTGATCAAGATCGCCAACGATCCCGACGCGTTCATGGTCGACGGCATGACGCCCGACGAATACGCCCAAGCACGCTCCCAATACATCAAGACCAAACAACCGCGCAATCAGTTCTGACCCGCTGCGCTACCGCGAGCGAACTAGCCGTCGATCCACAGCCACAAGACCCGTCAGGAGAGACTTTTGACCGCCGCCAGCACCGCGTCGTAGTTCGGATGCTCGCTCACCTCAGCCACGTATTCCACGTGTTTGATCACGTCGTCCCGATCCAGCACGAACACCGCGCGGCTTTCGACTCGCAAACTCGGAATCAGCGTGCCGAACGCCTTGCCGAAGCTCGTATCCATGTGGTCACTCAACACCGCCATCCGCTCCATGTCGATGTTCTCGGCCCCGCAAAACCGGGCCATCGCGACCGGCAGATCGGTACTGATCGTCATGAAGCGAACGTCGGGGAGATCAGCCGCCGCCTTGAAGAAGCGGTGGGTCTGCTCTGCACACACCGGCGTATCCAACGACGGGACGACGCTGAGAATTCGCACCGATCCGGTCGTATCCGCAAGTGCTACCGAATCCACCAGCGTCTTCTTCAACGTCACGTTGGGAGCCGTGTCGCCCACTTTCAATTCCGGGCCTTCAAGTTCCAACGGGTTGCCCTTAAGCGTGCATGTTCTTGCCATCACAATGTCCTTCATCAAATGGTCTTTCCGGGAACGACGTCGCGGGTCCGCCCGCACCCATCACCCCATCTCGGCGAGCATATCGCCCGGCCCGAACGGAGCATAGAACCACCCACCAACCCGTCAAGGGGGATCGTCCCGCGATCGCATGCCGATTGCGACATTCACCGGTTTGGGCAGCGAGAAGGCGATTAGGGGGCAACCGCCAACGGTCAATTTTTGTCGCCGCTCGGGATTTGCAACCGGGCAGCTTCACTCATTTGCCGTTGCCACGAGGTGATCCAGTCTTGATACCGCGGGTCGAGCGCGACCGCCCGGCGGAACCGGACGCTCGTTTCGTCGGAATTGCCAACGGCTGCTTCCAGTCGCCCCAGGTGGAACTGCGTGTCCGGATCGTTGGGGTCGAGTTCGACCGCCGCCCGCAATTCTCGTCGGGCGGCCTCGACGTCACCCGTCTGTTCAAGTGCGAGCCCGAAGTAACGGTGTACCTGCGGTTCGTCGGGCGACTCCTCGACGGCAGCAGCAAAATGCCGCGCCGCCGTTTGTGGCTGTGAGGTGTGAAAGTTCAGCACGCCGAGCTTGAAATGGACGCCCGCGAGCGTCGGATCAACCCGCAACGCGGCCTCGTACTCGTCGATCGCCTCCGTAGGGTTGTTTCTCGCGACCAACACGTCGCCCAGGTTGGCGTGCGCTTCGGCAAGGTTGGCGTCGAGTTCAATGGCCCGGCGATAGTGTTCGATCGCCTCGCCAAGTCGGCCTTGCTGTGATGCGACGAACCCCAATCCGAAATGGGCTTCAGCACGATCAGGATCGATGACGAGCGCACGACGAAACTGATCTTCCGCCGGGCCGATCTGTCCTTTCCGCAGCGACAGCGTGCCAAGCTGGGCGAGGGACGTCGCGTACACCCGTTTCATCCGTGGCGCTTCGTCCTGATGAGCAGAATAGAGTTGTAGCACGTAGCGAAAGTTGGATTCCGCCTCGTCCCAGCTTCCGTCGGCTGCCAAAGCCTTCGCCAACGCGACGCGGGCTTCGGGATAGTTCGGCTGGCGATCGACCGCCCGGCCGTAGTAATCGCACGCTTCACCCGGCCGGCCAAGTTGAATCAACGCACCCCCGAGTGCCATCTCCAGCGACGGGGTCGATACCAGGCCGGCGCGCTCGCTACGTTTGAGGTGTGTGACGGCCTGTTCCAACAGCGCCCGCTGATCGTCACGATCGGCGACCGCAGCCCGAGACAGAAGCCTGTCCGCGGTCCGTCGATTGTATTGAACGAAGGTGCTGTGGCCGGCGAACAGTAAGAACGCTCCGCACAAAACGGCGAATACCTTGCCGGCCCGCAGTAGCCGACCGGCGGCTTTGAGACGATAGCGATTCACGCTCAGGCTGCGTCGGTAGAAGAGCCTCGCGAACGACACCCCCAGATAGGCGGTGATCCCGGACAGCGCGAGCGACATCAGGAATGGGAAACGATCGTACAGCCCTCGCCATGTGTACAGACTGATCGCGAACAGGAGGACCATCGCGATTTCTTCCGGGATCGAAAAATCGTAACGAGGTCGCTGCGGCGTTTCACGCTGTTTCTTCGCGAGCGTAGGGCGTCCAAAACCGAAGCGGACGGCCTTCTGTGGACATACACTGACGCAATCCAAGTCCTTCAGGCATCGCGGGTCGACCACCATGCCGTAGGTGTGCAGTTCTTCGTGCACGCGGACGTGGGACGTGCATGCCGCGGTACACAGACCGCACTGCACGCAACCTGGCGCTTCGCGAATCTTCCCCGGTGCGATGCGGTCGAAGATTCCGAACAGCACGCCGTACGGACATCCGTATCTACAAAACCCGCGTCCTCCGAAGAAATAGACGATGACAAATCCGCAGATGAGGAACGTGAGCGCGATGACCAGCGGTCCGGGTAGATCCCGCCAGAAATTGGTCGTCATCACGCGCGTCGTCACCTCCGGAAATGCTTCACCCGAAAGCATCCGTCGCAGTTGAGGCCAAAGGAACATGTAACCCGCGGCAAACATCGGCGCGAGGAGCAAGACGCGCGAGCGAATGGGACTGGGCCGGATGTGAAGCTTCTTGAGCACCCAGAACGAAAGGTCCTGAACCGCCAGAATGTGGCAGCCCCAGGAGCAGAAGAATCGGCCGAAGATGGCACTCGCGACGAGCATGATTCCAATAAAGATGACGCCCGCGCTGAGCACGTGCTGCTCCAGGGCGCTCATGATCTCCGAAAGCTCCAGCGGGGCCATCGTCTTGCCGGTGGCCTTCCAATGCGCGATGTGGACCATCATCAGGGCGTAGATGCCCACGAGCGACAGCGCTCTCCACTTGGCATAGCGGGATCGCGGGGCTTGGTCCGGCGTGGTTTTCTTGTCGCGACCGTCGGCGTGGTTTGGGGCTTTGCGAGTCTTGGCCACCGCCGCGCCGGCTGATGTGTGTCGCATGACGTTGTCGCTCCCCTCGGGTGTACGTAGCAATTGGCTGCGTCGCCCGCCGGCGTCGCGTCAACCGCGTATTCCATCATAGTACCGCTGCACGTTGGGTTCCATGGCGTTCGTCGATCGATATCAAGCCGATGTTTAGGTCGTTACACGATATGCGAGTGGATTATTGGCAAGCGGATTGGCCGCCCGGCGCTTCGGACGTTCGCGACGAGCCAGCTTCACGTCTCAACCTATGGGCGGAGGCCAGCGCCGTCTCGCGTGCAACGCCTCAATCTGCGGACGGCGGGCAATCCGATGTCGCGTGCCACTGCGCTCGAGCAGAGCGAACAGCGGTCTTGCTGAAATCCGTGAACTGCTTGAAGTCAGTGATAGGGCCGTTGGCAGGACGGAGCGGCTGACCTGGAAACGGGGCGGCGTTATCGGTTGCAGGCAGCCTGTTTTGCGAGAACGCGCGGTGAAGAGGGGCCTTGCCCGCCGCATAATAGCGAACAGGCCCGCCCTCCGACGCGTACCGGCCCGAACCGGTCCTCCCCGGTTTAGAGACACGTGTAGTGGGTCGCTGTGGTCGTCTCCAAACGACAGGCAGCGCGAAAGCACCCACCAGGATCAACCTGGCGACACGCGCGACGCTGATTTGCAGCGATATCGCGATGATGCTCGAACAGATTCCGGTGGACGAGAGTTGGTGCGTCAGGCCGGAGCACGCCGGCATGTTTTCCCGAGGATCACCGCCGCTCGTGTCGCCCGATCAGGGCCGTTGCAGCGAAATCGCTCGATGCTGGCGCGATTGACCAAATTATTATCGCCCCAATTGGCCTCAACGTCAAGACAATTCGTCATGTTTGCTCGCCGATCGGCGGCCGGAATCCACGCTGCGACGTAGAAATGCTTGCCGGCGATCAAGTCCGGCGACGCCTCTGGACGCGGAGCGGCGTCTGCGCTATGGTGATCCTCCCCGGTCCTCTACAGGTTTTTTCGCATATGAATGTCCAGGCTTTTCTAGATGCCAAGCGGGCGTCGCGGCGGTATGAGGGGCAAATCGCTCATTGCCTGACCCTGCCGGAGCGAGTCGCCCGGTTTGGCCAACCCGAGACACGTATCGACCCACGCGTGACCGCTGCCCTGGCGGCGAGCGGTATCGGGCAATTCTACACCCATCAGGCGGCTGCGATTGACGCGGTCAGCCCGCCGGACGGGCGACACGTCGTCATCGTGACCGGAACCGCCTCGGGCAAGACGCTGTGTTACAACGTGCCGGTGATGAACGCGTTGCTCGCCGATCCCGATGCCCGGGCGTTGTACTTGTTTCCCACCAAAGCGCTCGCGCAAGACCAACTCGGTGCGATCGACCGGCTGCGAGAGGCTGATCCATCGCTTGCGGAACGCATTCGGGCTTCGACGTATGACGGCGACGCGTCGCCCGCGCGACGGCGTGCTGCTCGATGCAGTGCGAACATCATCCTGTCCAACCCGGACATGCTCCACGCGAGCATCCTGCCTCAAAATGCGCGATGGGCGAGGGACGGGTTCCTGCCGAATTTGAAATTCGTCGTCATTGACGAGATTCATGCGTACCGAGGGACGTTCGGATCGCACGTGGCTGGTGTTCTTCGGCGACTTCGACGTATCTGTCGGCATTACGGAAGCGATCCGACGTTCATTTGCAGTTCCGCGACGATCGCCAACCCGCGAGAATTGGCCGCTGGTCTAATCGCCGCGTCGGAGACTGACATCGTCGTGGTGGACGACGACGGAGCCCCGCGCGGCCGAAAGTACTTCGTGCTGTGGAATCCCCCGCTGATTGATCGCAACGGCTTGGAGCGTCGCTCGGCGAACATCGAAGCACAGCGCTTGATGCGCGATCTGGTGGTCGACGGCGCCCAAACCATCACGTTTGCGCGGGCACGGGTTGTGGCTGAACTGATCTACAAATACCTGAAAGACGAGTTGGGGCGACGGCATCCGGAACTGGTTGATCGGGTGCGGTCCTATCGCGGCGGCTACCTGGCGAACGAGCGACGGCAGATCGAGCAAGATTTGTTTTCCGGAGCACTTCTGGGCGTGTGCAGCACAAACGCGCTGGAGCTTGGCATTGATGTCGGCACGCTCGACGCTGCCATCATCGTGGGGTTCCCCGGCACGATTTGCAGCATCTGGCAGCAGGCCGGCCGCGCCGGTCGAGCACGCGACGAGTCGCTGGCGGTGTTTGTAGCCTATCACGATCCGATCGATCAATACTTCTTGCGTCATCCGGATTACTTCTTCAGCCAATCGCCGGAGCACGCGTCGATCGATCCGTTGAACTTGAAGATCCTGGAATCTCAACTCCAATGCGCCGCCAGCGAGCTTCCGATTGCCGGGATCGACGACGAATTGTTCGGATGCGACATCGTGGCTGTCGCCGGCCAGTTGAAGAAAACCGCCGCACGCGACGAGCTGTGGGATGACCGGGCGGACGGGCAGGTCGGCTTCCACATGGCTGACGGACGTCTCCCGCACCACAACATCAGCTTGCGGCTGATCAGTCAGGTCACGTTTGACATCATCGATCAGACGGACGGTCGCAGCGAGTCAATCGGCAACGTGGATGCGATCTCCGCGCCGGAACTGGTCTATCCCAATGCGATTTACCTGCACGACGGGCGGGACTACCTGGTGCGGGCGTTGGATTACGAGGCGAAGATCGCGCGGGTTGAACGCATCGACGCGGATTATTACACCCAAGCGGTTCTGTCAGACCACTGTCGAGTCGTCGACACTCAGGATTCAGCCGACGCGGGCGGCAGTCAGCGGTTCTTCGGCAAGCTGGACGTGACGTGGCAGACGACCGCTTTCAAGAAGATCAAATACGAGACGCTCGAACTGATCGGGCAAGACAAGCTGGATCTGCCGCCGCAGACGATTCACACCGTCGGCGTGTGGGCAACGTTTTCGGATGATCTACATCGACAACTCGCCGCGGCTGGCTACAAACCGATCGAGGCGATGGTGGGCGTGCGGAATCTTCTCCTGGTCACGCTGCCCATGATGGCGATGTGCGATCGGCGCGACATCAGCGGATCGGTCGACTCGTCCAACTTGGGACGATTGGCCATGTTCGTCTACGATCGCTACGAAGGCGGGCTGGGGTATGCGAGATTGGGCTACGATCACTTCCGCGAACTGATCGCGGTGTGCAAAGAACTCATTTGCGACTGCCCGTGCGAGGAGGGATGTCCGTCGTGCGTCGGTCTGGCGAACGTGCGTCCGCCGATTCACTCCGACCCCGACGTTGGCCCGGGATACGCCATCCCCAACAAACAGGCGACGGTCTTCGCGCTTCGTCGCTGGTCGCCGTGATGCGCGATGACGCGCGCGTTTCTTGCGAGTCTTGTGCGGGCGTTGGGAGTGAATCGCGTCGTACTGGGGCGAATGTGTCGCATGACCATGTATGTCTGACAGTTTATGACGTTATTCCCGGCGAATTCATTTGACTCGCAGCGGTTCATATTGGACGTTGAAGGTGAGCACTGAAAGAAAACTTTCTCCTTCCTCCTCCTGTGGAAGATCGCCGAGCCGGGCTGCCAGACCCCGGGGCGGCGATCTTTCTTGTCGTCACGCGTCGGTCGCCCGTTCCGACGCTTCGCAGTGTCATCATCATGTCACTTCGGTCGTTCATGGGCGGTGCAGGCAGCGTACGTTTGGCCGACATCCGGTCGTGTTGTCGATCGCCAGATACCGAGGCCATCAACGAGTTATTTCACTCCTACTCGAGTCGACAACCGCATGAGTGACACCGCGACGATCGTGACCGTGCTGCTGGTGTTGGCGTGGTTGGTGTCCGGGGCGTTTGCAGCAGGCCACGCGATCATGTTCAAACGCGACCCGAAAAGCTCCGCCCTGTGGGCGATCGTCTGTTTCACGGTGCCGATTCTTGGCCCCTGGTTTTATCTGGTGGCTGGGATCAACCGCGTGCAGCGTCGCGCGATGAAGCGCCTCGCCCGCAAGGGATACCGCCGCACTGCGACGGATCGTGCCACCGATCCGCAGACTGCTGTCGAGATTGAGGCCTCCGCAGCCCATCTGACCGGTCTGCTGGCCGTCGCCGACCGGGTCACTCGCACGCCGATGGTTGCGGGAAACGAACTAAGTCCGCTGCACAACGGGGAACAAGCGTATCCTGCGATGCTCGCCGCCATCGAGCGAGCCAAACGGTCGGTGACGCTCGCATCGTACATTTTCGATTGGGACGACGTCGGGCGAAAGTTCACACGCGCGCTCGGCGCGGCGGCGGCTCGAGGTGTGCACGTCCACGTTCTGCTCGACGGCATTGGGGCGGTCAAGGCGTTTTCACGCGTGGGACGCAAGTTGCTGCGCTCGGGTGCCGAGGTGGCGGCGTTCTTCCCATTGCGATTTCCACTTGGCCGCGTTCGCATCAATCTTCGCAATCATCGCAAGATGTTGGTCGTTGATGGGCGAGAGGGCTTTGCGGGCGGCATGAACATCTCGCAAAGGCACATGGTCGATCAGCCGGGACCGGGGCGAACCGAAGACTTGCATTTCAAAATCGTCGGTCCCGTCGTCACGCAAATCCAACAGGTGTTTGTCGAAGATTGGTATCTGGCCACCGGACGAAAGCTGAGCGGAGAAGATTATTTCGCGGAGGTCAGCCCGGTGGGTCCGGCGACGTGCCGAGGTGTCAGCAGCGGACCGGACGATGATTTCGGGACCGTTCATTGGATTCTACAAGCCGCGTTCGACGCAGCCCAGCACTCCGTGCGTATCGCAACACCGTACTTCATCCCGAGTCCGTCGCTGATTACGTCGATGGCGCTGGCGGCGATGCGGGGCGTTCGAATCACACTCGCGCTGCCTTCGCACGTGGATCATCCGTTCATGCGTTGGGCGGCGGACGCGTACTTGTGGCAATTGTTACAGCATGGCATCTCCGTCTACCGAAGCCCGCCGCCGTTCGTCCACACCAAGCTGCTCATCGTCGACGAACACTGGCTGCTCATCGGGTCCGCGAACATGGACCTGCGTAGTTTTCGGCTCAATTTCGAGTTCAACGTCGAAGCTTACGACCCCGCGCTCGGTGCACAGCTTGCCTCCTGGTTTGACGCCCGCCTCGAAGTTGCCCAACGCGTCACGCTGGCAAGTGTGGACGCCCGATCGGTTGCGAAGCGCCTGCGTGATGGATTCTTCCGACTGTTTTCACCGTACTTATGACCCACCGACACCTTCGGACGCGGTACCGTAGCCAGGCGGTGGCGCCCAGGCGGTCCTCGTCGCTGGTCATCGCTGTCGATTTGTGATAGGAGCAACGCTTGGGGAAACGCGTGGACGACCCGCGACGGATCGTCCATCGGAGCCTCCAGAACCCACTGCCTGCGATTGCCATGATCGAAACATCGAATCTAGTTAAACACCTTATCGAACAGGCTGCCTCCCGCCGGCCTGCCGCAGCGACCGGTCGCAATCGGCGGGGCGAGCGGTGAGCGCGTTCGAACCATACATTGGGCATTTGGCTGGCATCGCGACGGCGGCGTTGTGGACGGGCACGTCGATATTCTTCACGGCGGCCGGAAAACGCATCGGCCCGACGGCGGTCAACACCTTTCGCATTGGGTTCGCGGTCGTGCTGCTCGCCGGCACGCATCGGTACCTTGCCGGCGGGTGGGTTCCGGATTTGGTCGGCAAACAGGTGATGTTTCTCGCGATTTCCGGCGTGGTCGGACTTAGCATCGGCGACCAGGCGCTGTTGACGGCGTTCGTTGATATCGGGCCTCGATTGACCACGCTGATCATGACCACGTCACCGTTGTTCGCCGCGCTGTTCGGACGAATGGTCCTGGGCGAGACGTTGCAGTGGTACGCGTGGATTGGAATCGCGATGACTGTCTCCGGCGTCGGGTGGGCCGTTCTCGAGCGCCCGCCGCAATCGAACCGCCCGCATTCCGACCACATGGTGCGAGGCGTTCTGCTGGCATTGGTCGGCGCTGCGTGTCAGGCGGGCGGGTTGTTGCTCAGCAAGCAAGGGATGGGCCACGGGTGGCTGCCCGCCGATCGTCACCTGGATCCCCAAGCGGCGACGCTGGTCCGCATGGTCTTCGCAGCGGCGGGGATGTTACCCATTGTCGCCTTGCACGCGTATCGAACGCGGGTTCGCGGAGGGTCGGCGGCCACAACCCACAGAGTCGGCTCGGTTCGCGCGGGCTACGCGTTGGCTGCCTTGGGTGCGATCGTCGGGCCATATCTTGGGGTGTGGATGTCGCTGGTCGCCGGCGATCGAGCGCCCATCGGCATTGCCCAGACGCTCTGTTCGCTCACGCCGTTGTTCGTGCTGCCCGCGGTAGCGATACTGTACAAAGAACGCATCAGCAGCCGGGCGGTGTTCGGTGCGATCGTGGCGGTCGCCGGGGCAGCCATCCTGTTCATCCCGTAGGGATGATGAACGCGCGGGACAGTCAAGCCAATCGGACCAAGTCCGCCGGACCAGGGGTCACGCGTTTCGGCGTGCGTGACGCATTCGGCGAACGTCCCTCGTAGACGGCGGACACCCAGGTACGGCGTGCAGCAGTCGCAGCCCCAGCGGGGCGACCGAGGAGAGCCCAGCGATTTCATCGCTGAGTTCCAGCCACACTAATACTGACATGGACCCATTGGGCACGCATGACGCGGCCACCGGTTGACGCGAACCGCCGCACGCGCTATGTTCACTGACTCGAGCTTACGGGTTCGGGACGAGGCGGCTTGAAGCGAAACGGCCGCATGCTGCAATCGATCAGACGGTAGAAACGCCGGGCACGGTGGCCGGGTGTGCCCTTGCGTTACGCGATGGACAAGGCCGACGGGCGTCGGCAAGTTCCAAATGACGAACGAAAGCGTGGTTCCCAACGATCCCTTCGCGAAGCATGCCAATGCCTGAAGACCGCGACCCCGCGATCAGACATCACTGTGGGCTTTTCGGCATATTCGGCCATCCCGACGCCGTCGCGCGCACCCACCTTGGGCTCTACGCTTTGCAACATCGCGGGCAGGAGTCGGCGGGCATTTGTTCCAGCGACGGCAATCGCATGACGCGTATCGCCGGAACGGGGCTGGTCAACCAGGTATTCAACAATCGCACGCTGGGCGAGTTGCGAAACCCCATCGCGATCGGGCACGTGCGGTACTCGACCACCGGTTCGTGCGTGGCGGCCAACGCCCAGCCGTTGCTGTTCGAGTTCGCGGGCGGGCAGGTTGCGATCGCCCACAACGGGAACCTCGTGAATGCGCCGCTTCTTCGCCGTCGTTACGAGGAGCACGGGCATATTTTCCAAACCACCAGCGACACCGAGGTCATCATTCACTTGCTCGCCAAACCCGCGCATCAGAGCAAGGCCAACCCGCTCGCGCACGTGCTCAACCACCTGCAGGGCGCGTATTCGCTGCTCCTGCTCTTTGCAGACCGTTTGATTGCGGTGCGTGATCCGTTCGGATTCCGTCCGCTTTGCCTTGGCAAGATGTCGAATGGCGCGTACGTCGTCGCGTCCGAGACGTGTGCGCTTGATATTGTTGATGCCGAATACGAACGGGACATCGAGCCTGGTGAAATCGTCACGATCACGGAGGACGGGCTTTCGTCTCGCCGCTTCGGAGACGAATCCATCACGCGCGGGGCGGCGTGCATCTTCGAGCACATTTATTTCGCCGATCCGTCCAGCAACATTTTCGGAGAGAACGTCCATCTCGTTCGCGAACGTATGGGGCGTCGGCTTGCCGACGAAGCGCCTGCCGAGGCTGATCTGGTCATCCCGATTCCCAACTGCGCTCGCTGTGCGGCGATCGGCTACGCTGCCCAGAGCAAAATCCCTCTCGGACGTGGGTTCACGACCAGCCACTTCGCCGGCCGATCGTTCATCATGCCGGATCAAGCTGCCCGCGATCGCGAAGTTCGCACCAAGCTCCGCGTGATCAAGGACGCGGTTCGGGGCAAGCGCCTGGTGGTGGTGGAAGATTCGGTGGTTCGCGGCACGACCACGCGAGGGAAGATCGGTGCGATCAGAAAGGCGGGAGCGACCGAGATTCACCTGCGGGTCGCCAGCCCGCCGATTCGCCACGGATGTTATTTCGGTATTGATTTCCCGAACGAATCGAAGCTGGTCGCGACCAATCGCACCGTTGAGGAAATTCGAGAATACCTGGGCGTCGACTCGCTCCATTATATTTCTCACGAGGGCATGCTCGATTGCGTTTCCATGCCACCCGACAAGTATTGCACGGCGTGCTTCAGTGGGGACTACCCGGTGGAGATCACCGAGAAGTTCGACAAGTTCGCCATGGAGAGGCGACAATTGCGCATGTTCGACTAGAAGGGCAGTACGTAGCAAGCGATTCTCGCGACAAGCTCATGCCACAAAAGACCCTGTCCTACAAAGATTCCGGCGTCGACATCGATTCCAACACGCGATGGATTGACAAGATTCAGTCCGCGATGCACGCCACGCACTCGCCGCGTGTCATCGGTCATGCGGGGGCGTTTGCGGGCATGTTTCAACTCCATGCGTCCGCCGGATCGGCAGGTCGCTACGATAAGCCGGTTCTGGTCGCGTGCGCGGACGGGGTGGGAACCAAGGTTTTGCTGGGCATCAAGACGGGCAAGCTCGACGGGCTGGGGATCGATCTGGTCGCCATGAATGTCAACGATCTGATCACGTGCGGCGCGGAACCGCTGTTTTTTCTCGACTACGTCGCGGTCCACAAGCTTGAGCCGGAAAGACTGCTGCCGATCGTTGAAGGCATCGCGGAAGGGTGTCGTCAGGCCGGCTGCACGCTGCTGGGCGGGGAGACGGCCGAGATGCCCGATCTCTATCGGCCGGCGGATTTCGATCTGGCTGGTTTCGCTGTGGGGGTCGTCCCGCAGAACCGCATCATCGACAAGTCCAGAGTGTCACCCGGTGACACAATCGTTGCCCTGCCCTCGTCGGGGGTTCATTCCAACGGCTTTTCCCTGGTGCGTAAGCTTCTCGCTGCGCGCAAGGTGCGATTGTCGCAACGCGTCGATCAACTTGGTGAAACGGTGGCTGACGCGTTGCTGAGACCGACCACGATTTACGTCGCGGATGTGCAAACCCTGCTCGGGGGAGCTCGGCGGAGTACCGCTGTGACGGCGATGGCGCACATCACTGGTGGCGGTCTGCCCGAGAACGTTGCTCGCGCCCTGGGGCCTAAGTGCGACGCGGTCATCGACACCGATCGATGGACCCCGCCGCCGATCTTTCCATACCTTCAAAGCCTCGGTGTGGATCAGGAAGAGATGTTTCGCGTTTTCAATATGGGCGTCGGATTCGTCTTGATGGTACGAAGTCGCAATGCGTCCGGCGTGTTGCGGAAGCTGGAGAAAACGGGTGCGGAGCCTGTCGTGATCGGTGAAGTGACGCGAGGTAGCGGAAACGTGCGTCTCGGATGACTTCTGACGGGGCGACCGGCGATTCCAAGGTGGCGAGCGAACAAAAGGGAAACGAACCATGCGAACAGTGAATAGGGTAGCGACGATGGCAAGTTCTTTGAAGCTCGTTCAGGCGGTGTCTGTGTGCGCCGCCGTTGTAGGATTGTGGCCACTGCTTGGTTGCCAAGGCGCGAATACACCGCTGCCTCCGACATCTGAGACGGTTTCTTTCGCGGCCGACATTCAGCCGATCTTCAACAACCGATGTATCTTTTGTCATAGCGTCGGTGGGTTGGCGGACCTGCGTGGGATTCAACTCAAGCTGACCGAAGGCGTTTCGTACGATTTGCTGGTCGATCAGGCGAGTGTGCAGAATGCGGATTTGACCATCGTCGTGCCGGGAGATGCTCAGGCGAGCCTGGTGTTCCTTAAGGTCAGCTCGGATTCGCCCCCGGTTGGCGCACGCATGCCGCTCGCAGGCGCGCCTCTGCCTGCGAACGAACTTGGACTGATTCGCGACTGGATTAACCAAGGCGCGCTTGACAACTGATTTGTGCGTTGGGACGGCCTTGATCGGGCGGCCTGCTATGGCGACGCGCCGGCCACCATTTTGAGCAGGTGCATGCAGACCAGTCCTGCGTACGTGCCAAGCACATAGCCTGCGACCGCCAGCAATGCGCCGACGGCTGCCAGGGATGGGTGGAACGCCGAGGCGACCACCGGGGCGCTCGCTGCTCCGCCGATGTTCGCCTGCGACCCGACGGCGACGAAGAAGATCGGCGCGCGGATCAACTTGGCGACCGCTAGCAGAACCGTCACATGTATCGCCATCCAGACGAACCCGGTGACCACGAACCAGGGGGCGGTCGCGACGGATCGGAAGTTGGCGGACGCACCGATGCAGGCTACGAGCAAGTAGATCATCACGCCGCCGATTCTTGATGCTCCTGCGCCCTCCAGATTTCGCGCACGCGTGAATGACAACACAACGCCCACTGTTGTGACGAGAACGAACTTCCACGTTGAGTGCGACACGATCGTGCCACCGCTAGCGGACACGTATTCCGGCAGTAGAAGCCCGATCTCGTAACTGGCCCAACTGCCTGCGAAACCCAGCGCAAGGATCATCATCAGATCCGAAATCGCCGGGATTCGATTCACTCGGGCCTGAAAATCCGTCAGGCGGTGCTCCAGGTCTCGGATGGCCGACGCGTCCGCACCCGTCCAACGATCGATGGCGTGCTGTTTCCCCGCGAAGAACAGCAGAACGCCCATCCAAATGTTGGCGACGAAGACATCCGGGACGACCATTGTGGCCATCATCTTGTCGCTCGCACCGGCCTGTTCTCCGATTGCGAGGAAATTCGCCCCGCCACCGATCCAGCTACCGGCCAGCGCGGACATTCCCTGCCACGCGTCGGGCGGCAGAAACGGCTGACAAAGCCATAGGGCAATGGGTCCGCCCACAACCACACCCGTCGTACCCGCTAGCAGCATGACGATGGCCTTCGGTCCCAGCCGAATGATCGCGGGGACATCGAGCGCGAGAATGAGGAGCAGCAGACTCGCCGGCAGCACGAAGTTCTTGATCCACGAATACAACGGGGATTCTTCGGGAATGACGCCAAATGTCGTCAGCGTCGTCGGGACGAAGTAACAGAAGATTAACATCGGGACGATCTTGAAGAACTTTCCCGTTACGGGATGGTCTGCCAGCCAGAAGATGGTGGCCAACACCGCGAGCAGCACGGCAAGCAGTCCCGCTGGATCTTCTATCATAGCTACCGGATTCGATTCCATCGTTTGGGCGATCATGCGAGCTTCATAAGCCATCACGTCGGTTGCGTCCACACGCTCGTCCACGCCGCGTCAGTATGACTGAATCACTTGTGCACGGGGCAGCGACATCGCTGGACCTCGATTGGCCGATGGCGCGACTAGGGGTGTCTGCCCCACCGCGTGGCAATCCTAGGAAAACGACTTGGCAAGCTGGGTCATCGAGTCAAGGTTTTGGCAATGAAGTGTCAATACCTGTCACCGAGTTCGTTAGGTCGATTACCCACTCCGCGAATTAGTTCTCGCATGTACGATGGTTGTTCATAGAATATGCCGATGCAGGCAGACAATTGCCACAGTTGCCTCGTAGCACAATGGGCCGTGGTCGCGTTTGCGCACGATTCAAGACGGGGTCGAACACGACCAGCCTGATGATCGTAGGAAGTGTATGGAAACTGATGCTTGACCCCATGGAGGCATGGACCATGTCCGATTCGCCAAGAACGACGTCGACTGTCGAAGTTGTCGCAGACGGTCGTGAGGCCGTCGTCGTCAACGGGACCCAACTGTGCGACGCACTGCTGCGAGACGGCGAAACTCTGACGCTTTCCAGTCGACCCTATGAGTCGTTTGCCGATGAAGAGGCACTCACGGACGCAGTTGCACGCGCGGTCGACGAGCGCGATGACTCTACACCTGGAGCGGCGTTGCGCATCCGTCGCAGTGCGACTACGCTGCTGAAGGACGCGCCGGACGAGCTTCGCAGGTTTATTGACGCAGTTGTCCAGCTCAAGCAAGCGAGGCGACCGGCTAGTGGTCTCTCAATCTATGACGAGTTCGTCGCCATTCATCTTGGCGTTGTCAGTCTCAGACTGTCGCGGTCGGTTCTCAATCACATGGGTGTGGACGTCACGAATCTGTCGGGAATGGCTGGTGGGTTCGCTGCCGGGGCGGACGGCGCTCATCGGGGGCCGGCGTTTTTGCCATGGCATCGAGAGTACTTGCACCGCTTCGAATCGGAGTTGAGAAAGATCGACGCGTCGGTGACGATTCCCTATTGGGATTGGACCGATCATGCCGGAACTGAAGCGTTGTTCCGCGACGAATTCATGGGGCCGACGGGAACGTGGAACGGTGAGGGGTTCGTTGTTGCGACCGGCCGATTTCGCCCCATCGAGTTCCCGGTACGTCGCGATCTGCATTACCGCGCGATTCCGGGCACGGATCGGGTCGAGAATCTCGGTTCAGGCCTCCAGCGTCATCTGCGTCAACGACCGGACGGGCGAATAGACTGGGACGGTCTTGCCCAACCTGAGCACATCGATTTTGCCGTGGGACAGCGCGGCTACGACGAGTTTCGCCGTGCCCTTGAGAGCGGAGAACGGCTTCACAACGCCGGCCACGCTTTTGTCGGCGGATCCATGGCGATCATGAGTTCTCCCAACGACCCGATGTTCTGGCTGCACCATGCGAACGTCGATCGCATCTGGGCGCATTGGCAGGCCCGCCGCCGGTCCGCGTGGGAGGCATCGCACCCTGGAAAGTCGTACGACTACGCGACCGATTATTACGAGCCCGGCCCGGTGGAGATTCCGCTGCCCGGTCACCACGTTGACCACGCGATGTGGCCTTGGGATGGCGGATTTCAGGAATCCACTCCAGCGCGATACCTTCCGGGTCAGCGTATCGAGCTCGATGGGCGAAACGTTTACGATGTGTTCTTCGCCGCCTCGGCTGTGCCAGAGAGCATCGCCCTACCTGGCAACCACGGTCCGGCTCGTCGCCCTATGGATGTACTCGATACTCGAACAGGCCTGAGGACGACGTACGACACACTGCTGTGACATGTCGATGCGAGGCGTGACGGATTGGGCGGGTTGCCCTTTCGGTGGGCGACTGCTGGGGTGCAGCGTGGAATGCGCGTAGCCCAATGGCGCGAACGAGTCGAATCGGCTCGACGATTCGCAACGGTCGAAATATGGCGTGTCCTCCTGGCATCCCGGCAGGAGTCCGGCCGACGCTGCGCTACTCGCCGAAGGTGATGCCCTGGGCTAGGGGTAGTTCGGTGGAGTAGTTGATCGTGTTCGTTTGGCGGCGCATGTACGCTTTCCACGCGTCGGAGCCTGATTCTCTGCCGCCGCCGGTTTCCTTTTCTCCACCGAAGGCGCCGCCGATTTCGGCTCCGCTGGTGCCGATGTTGACGTTGGCGATGCCGCAGTCGCTCCCGCAGGTGGACAGGAATTGCTCGGCTTCGAGGAGGTTACGCGTGAAGATGGCGGAGCTAAGCCCTTGGGGGACATCGTTGTGCAGGGCGACCGCCTCGTCGAACGTTGAGTATTTGATCACGTAGAGGATCGGGGCGAAGGTTTCCTCCTGCACGATGCTGAACTCGTTGCGGGCGGCAGCGATGCAGGGTGTGACGTAGCAACCGCCGGGGTGAGCATCGCCGTCGAGCTTTTGAGCGCCGTACAGGATTTCTCCACCTTCGTCCTTGATGCGTTTGACCGCGGCGAACATGTCGTCGACCGCACCGGTGTCGATCAACGGTCCCATGAGCGTGCCCTCGTCGAGCGGGTCGCCGATGGTCACTTGGCCGTAGCTCTTGATGAGTTGCTCGACGAGTTCATCGCGAATCGAATCGTGCACGATCACACGGCGAGTCGAGGTGCATCGTTGACCGGCCGTGCCGACCGCGCCGAACAGAATTGCACGGGCGGCGAGCTTCATGTCGGCGTCCGGTGTGACGATGATTGCGTTGTTTCCGCCCAATTCGAGGATGGTGCGTCCCAGTCTTTGGCCGACGACTTCGCCGATGCGATGTCCCATGCGGCAACTTCCCGTGGCTGACACAAGCGGGATCCGCCGGTCGTTGATCAGTTTCTCGCCGATGGTCGACCCCGGTCCGACGACGAGGCTGAAGATGGCCGGGTCCGCGCCGGTCTTGCGGCAGACGCGCTCGGCGATCTTCGCGCAGGCGATGGCGGTGAGGGGTGTCTTGCTGGATGGTTTCCACAGGGTTGCGTCACCGCATGCTGCGGCGAGGGCGCAGTTCCAACTCCAGACCGCCACCGGGAAATTGAACGCGCTGATCACACCGACGACGCCCAACGGATGCCACTGCTCGTACATCCGGTGCAGTGGGCGTTCGGAATGCATGGTCAGACCGTAGAGCTGCCGGGAGAGGCCTGTGGCGAAATCGCAGATGTCGATCATCTCCTGCACTTCGCCAAGTCCTTCGGCGCGTATTTTACCCATCTCGATGGTGACCAATGCGCCCAGCTCGGGTTTGGCTTCTCTCAACGCGTCGCCAAGCTGTCGCACCGTTTCGCCGCGGATCGGGGCGGGGGTGGTTCGCCATTTCTTGAACGCCTGGTGAGCGCGGTCGACGATGCGTTCGTAGTCTTGCTCGGTCGCTTGGGTGACCGAAGCGATGACCGATCCGTCGATCGGCGACCGGCATTCGAGCACGTCGCCGCTGCCGAACCACTCACCGCAGAACGCGCCGGGGTTGATCTTTTCGAGGCCAAGTTTCGATAACACCGCTTGCATGGTGACACCTGTATTCTGTAAAGGGTTGCACTGTCGCTGAGGTGCTATAGCTTAGGCGACCAGCGGTGGTCGTCAAGCGAACCGATCAGCCGCGAACAACAGGGTGTGCGTGACAGAATCGGCGGTTGGGATAGACCGTAGGGCGTCGTTTCGCGTCAGCGAAACGTTGACCTGCCATCCTTGCGTGGCAGGTGAACCTCCCAGTGCTGCCGGGAGAACCACCTGCCCCACCGCCGGCTGCCTGAAGCATCACGGACCCAACGACAGGGAGTGAGACAGCGAAGATGAAATCCTACTACGACGCGATCATCGTGGGTGCCGGTCACAACGGGCTTGTCACGGCGTGCTATCTGGCGAAGGCTGGCTGGAGCGTGCTGGTGCTGGAGCGTCGGCACATCGTCGGCGGGGCGTGTGTGACCGAAGAGACGTTCGAGGGGTGCAAGGTTTCGCGAGCGGCGTATGTTAGCGGCATTTTTCAGCCCAAGATCGCCAAGGATCTGCGGCTTTCATCGTACGGACTCAGCGTGCTGGAGCGCAATCCGTCGGCGTTCACGCCGTTTCCGGACGGCCGATACCTCATGCTTGGCCCGGAGCAGGGGTTCAACGTCGAGCAGATCGCCAAGTTCAGCACGCATGACGCGGAGGTCTATCCGGCGTACGAGGCGATGCTGGAAAGTTTGGCGGAATTCATCGAGCCGACTTTGCTCGAAGCTCCTCCGCAACCGATTTCGACGCGTTTGAGCGATCTGGTAGCGATGGCGAAGACCGCGATGAGTGCTCGGCGACTTGGTTCGGACATCGGGCCTTTGGTGGAGGTGCTGACCGGCAGCGCACGCAACATGCTCGACAAGTGGTTTGAGTCTGAGCAGCTCAAGGTGACGCTCGCTACAGACGCGATCATCGGCGCGTTCGCCGCGCCGTCTCAGCCGGGAACCGCATACGTACTGTTTCACCATGTGATGGGCGAGACGAACGGCGCTCGGGGGGTTTGGGGGTTCGTTCGGGGTGGCATGGGGTCGCTGAGTAACTCGCTGGCGGCGGCGGCTCGAGACTTGGGCGTGGACGTTGTGTGCGACGCGCCCGTTCAGAAGATCGTCATGAAAGGCGGGCGGGCGAGCGGTGTGGTGGTCAAGAACGGCTCGGAGGTTTCGTCGGCCGTCGTGGTATCCAGCGCTGATTGCAACATGACGTTTCTCAAGCTGCTTGGTGCTGAGCATCTTCCGGACGATTTCGTGAAATCCGTGCGCGATATTCGATACGACAGCGCGTCGGTCAAGATCAACGTATTGCTGAGCGAACTGCCCGATTTTTCCGCACGACCGGGATCTGAGGCCGGCCCACAACACCGGGGAACGGTGCACATTTGCCCAACGCTCGAATACATCGAGCGGGCGTACGACGATGCGAAGTACGGTCGTCCGAGCGAACGGCCTGTGCTTGAATGCACATTTCCCAGCGCGGTCGATGACAGCGTTTGTCCGCCGGGCAAGCATCTGATGAACATGTTCGTTCAATACGGTCCGTACGAGTTGGAGCAGGGCGCGTCTCACTGGGATTCGATCAAGGACGAATTCGCCAAGCGATGTTTCGGTGTGCTGAGCGAGTACGCCCCCAACGTGCAAAACGCGGTTGTTGATTACGACGTGGTCACGCCGCTGGACTTCGAGCGAGAGTTCTCCCTGACCGGTGGGAACATCTTCCAGGGTGCGATGACGCTCGATCAACTGCTCTTCATGCGTCCGATGTTCGGCTACTCGGATTATACGACGCCGGTGGACGGGCTGTACCTCTGCGGAGCGGCGACCCATCCGGGCGGGGGCGTGATGGGGGCGTGTGGCCACAACGCCGCGGTCCGCATTCTGAAAGACGGCGGAGCGTAGAACGTTCTGATGGGGCCTGTTCTTTAGGGCCACGCGCATCAGGAAGCGGTCGCGTTCTCGACAGCAAGACCGCTTGCTCAAGGTCGCGTCTTTGATTGCGAAGCACACGTCTCGACTCGTTTTACGTGATGGAACGTCCGCCGTCGACGCGGATGGTCTGTCCGGTGATGTAGTCGCCTTCTTCACAGAGGAAACGGACCGTGCGTGCGATGTCTTGGGGCGTTCCCGCGTGGCGGAGCGGGACTTTGGCGACGAGTTTCGCCTTGAGGGCGTCATCGTAGTGGTCTGGAAAAAGTGCGATCCCTGGGGCGACCGCGTTGACCTGTACGGCTGGCGCTAGGGCTTTGGCGAGGGACAGTGTTAGGTTTTCGAGGGCTGCCTTGGTTGCGCAATAGGCAAGATGGTCTGCCCATGGGCGGTCCGCTGCGATGTCGGTCAAGTTGACAATCTTGCCGCAGCCGGTTTTGGCGAGGTGCGGATGGGCGTGGTGAGCGAGGGCTGCGGGGGCGGTGACGTTGAGGCGAAACAGGCGATCCCAATCGGCGACGTTGAAGTCCGCGACCCGCATTGGCTCGAATACCGACGCGTTGTTGATGAGAATGTCCAGCGAGCCGAATTCCTCCACGGTGCGTTGGATGAGCGCAGGCCAAACCGTCGGGTCGGATAGGTCAGCCTTGTGTGTTGCACAGCAGCGGCGCATGTTCGCGATTTCTTTGGCGAGGGATTCCGCCTCCCGCTGCGAGCGGTGGTAGTGAATGAGGATGTTGCACCCTGCGTCGGCGAGTTCCATCGCGATTTGGTGTCCGACGCGTTTGGCAGCGCCGGTAACGAGTGCGGTGGTTCCTTGAAGATTCATTCAGTCGTTCGGTCGCCCAAGCCGTGTCGCGGCGGCCCCGCCGACGGACCATAGGGCGGTATGAGACTACCCGTCGTCCATCTGTGAACGGGCCACCATTCGAGATGAGGGCAGCGCAGAACTACGGAGGGTCTTCATTTGCAAGGCCGTCATCGGGATTCGGGTCACCAGTCTCTAGTTCCGGGATCTTGTGCATTTTCCACACGTCGGATGTGGCTGTGGGTTTGGCGGGTTTGCGAAGCACGACGTCGCGAACGTTGCGGCTGATGCGGATGAGGGAATAGACGCATGCGCAGAGGATCAGGAAGAGCATCATGCCGAACATCATCATGGCCGCGCTGACCGCCGGCCAAACCCGGTCGGGATCGGGCGGTGGAAGCTTCTGCTGTCGAACGGCCGCCTCGCCCAAACCGTGAGGCCCGCGGATGGCGTACATCACCCACGCAGCGAGCAGAATGAAGACGCCAAGACTGAGGACGATGTATCCGGCGCGCAAACGCTGCCGGTCGCTTGAGCCGCTCTCCCATGTCATGGTTGATCCGTTCCTTTCGCCCAGGCGCAATCCGCGCGCGGATCTTCAGAAAGCTGGTCGGCAAGGCGTCGAACGATCTCACGTTGCTCGTCGTTCAGTTTTGGGGGCGTTACGATGCGAACGATGACGATCTGGTCACCGTCCGGCTCGTGATTGTGAGACTTGATCCCCCTGCCTTTGAGCCTCAGTTTCGACCCGCTCGCGATGCACGGTGGAATGCTGACGGTGACGGTTCCGTTGAGGGTGGGGACATCGATTTTGGCACCGAGCAGTGCTTCGGACACACTGATCGGCAGATCGAAGAGGATGTCGCGTCCTTTTCGAACGAAGTACGGGTGAGGTCGGACGTTGCACACGATGTAAAGGTCTCCCGGTCGGCCGGACCGACTTCCGGCCATTCCTTTTCCGGGGATCCGGATGCGTTGGCCGTCCTTGACGTTTCGCGGAATCTTGACCGAGAGTGTTTGGTTTTTTCGGCGTGATTTACCGGCTGTTTGTACGTTGACCTCGATGGTCGTCCCGTTGACCGCCTGTTCGAACGTGAGGTTGACGTGGTGCTCGACGTTTCGGCCTTTCGTTGTGGAGGTCGGGCGATGAACGGATTGTTTGGCATGGTGGGTTCGGTTGCCGAAGATTTGGTCGAAGATGCTTGCACCGTTAAACGATGAGGACGCCCCGCCGAAGGCCGTGAACAGATCGTCCAGTTCTTCGAGATTCACTCGGGAATCGCCGCCCCAGGTGTAGTATTGTTTCCCCTCTCCGTCGCCCGCGACCACTCGTCCCACGCCGGCCTCGCCGAAGCGGTCGTAGTCCGCTCGTTTTTCCTGGTCGCTGAGTACTTCGTAGGCTTGCTGGAGCTTCTTGAACTTGGCTTCGGCGGATTTGTCGTCGGGGTTACGATCGGGATGACATTTCTTGGCGGCCTGTCGGTAGGCACGCTTGATGTCTTCGGCGGACGCGTTTCGCGGAACGCCGAGCAGTTTGTAGTAATCTTCACCGGACATGGATTTCGAGTATCAGTTTGAGGCCATCTACTGGTCGCCACCGTGCCTGCTGAATTGTATCCCCGCTGGGGGCGAATGAAAAGTAGTCGGCGACGCGGCGTCGTGCGGGCGGATCAGGCGGGCTTCGGCGAGACATTCGCGCAGCGGGGGTTTGCAAAACACGGTCGGGCCGGTAGC
>CAYQFV010000047.1:0-18578 GCA_964416845.1 uncultured Phycisphaeraceae bacterium
ACATAGGCCGAGCCAGAGTTCGAGCCGTTGTCGTCATCGAAGCGTGCCCCGATCACAGCCACATCACCCCAGACGGATACAGTGTTGCCGAACCGGTCGTCAGCCTCCCCGTCCCCAGGCAGTAGCTTGGCCTCCTGTACCCAGATCCCGCCGCGCCTGCGGAACACATAGACCGCCCCGGAATCGAAGCCGTTGTCGTCATCTCCCTGTGCCCCGATCACAGCCACGTCGCCGAACACGGATGCGGAGACCCCAAACTCATCGAAGGATGTCCCGTCGTCGGGTAGCAGCTTGGCCTCCTGCACCCAGCTCGGGCCGATCTTGCGGAATATATAGGCCGAGCCGGAGTCGCTGCCGTTGTCGCCATCGTTGGGCGCCCCGATCACTGCGACCCTACCGGAGACGGATACCGAGTTGCCGAACTTGTCGCCGGCAGCCCCGTCGTCAGCCAGCAGCTTAAGTACTTGCGTCCGCACCGGTTCGTCGCACTCGTCGGGGATGCCGTTCACGTTGCAGTCTTCGCTCATGCCGCAACCGGTGACATCGCACGGCCGACGGCGCGAAAGGCAGTCGATGTCGCATTCGTCCGCTATGCCGTTGCCATTGCAGTCATCCACGCACTGGTTGGTGGTTTCGATGCACGATTGGCCGTCCCCGCACGGCAGGTTGCCGGGCACGCAGCCGAGCGAATCGGCAGCGGCGCTTGTCGGGTTGCACGTTTCGGCACCGTTGCAGAACTGCCCGTCGTCGCAGTCGGAGTCGAGGACGCAGATTTCGCACTCGTCGGGGATGCTGTTGGCGTTGGCGTCTTGTGAGGTGCCGTCGGCGATGTCGCACACGTCCAGTACGCCGTTGCCGTTGCAGTCGGACCGGCCGTAATCGAACACGTACGCCGATCCGGAACTCGCCCCCTGGTCATCGTTCAGGTTGGCTCCGATGGCGACCACGTCGCCGGAGACCGATACGCTCTGGCCGAAATTGTCGCGAGACGCTCCGTCGCGGGCCAGCAGCTTGGCCTCCTGAACCCAGCTTCCGCCGCTTCTTCGGAAGGTGTAGACCGACCCGGAATCTCTGCCATTGTCGTCATCCAGGTTGGCACCGATCACAGCCAGATTGCCGGAGATGGCCACCGAAAAGGCAAACTGGTCATCGGGCTCGCCGTCGTCGGCCAGTAGCTTGGCTTCCTGCACCCAACCCGAACCGCCCTTGCGGAAGACGTAGGCTGACCCGGAATCGCTGCCACTGTCGTCGTCCAATGAGGCGCCGATCACCGCCACGTCGGCGGAGACGGATACGGAAGCCCCAAACTCGTCACCGTCCGCGCCGTCGTCGGCCAGCAGCTTGGCCTCCTGAACCCAGTTCGCACCGCTCTCGCGGAAGACGTACGCAGCGCCGGCGAAGTTCCCGTTGTCGCTCTCCCACCGTGCCCCGATCACCGCGACGTTGCCGGAGATGGACACGGCGTAGCCGAACTGGTCAGGAAACGCGCCGTCGTCGGCCAGCAGCTTGGCCTCCTGCATCCAACCCGAACCGCTCTTTCGGAACACATATGCAGAGCCGGACAAGCTGTCGTTTTCGTCATCGAGGTAGGCTCCAATCACGGCCACCTCGCCCGAGACGGACACGGAGAACCCGAACTCGTCACCAGCCGATCCGTCGTCGGCAAGCAGCTTGGCCTCTTGCACCCAGATCGAACCGCTCTTGCGGAACACATAGGCAGCTCCGGAGTTCGCGCCATTGTCGTCGTCGAAGCGCGCACCAATCACCACCACGTCGCCGGAGACAGCCACGGAGTAGCCGAAGTGGTCGAGCGATGCCCCGTCGTCAGCCAGCAGCTTCGCCTCCTGAACCCATTCCGGGCCGCTCTTTCGGAAGACATAGGCCGACCCGGACTGCGTTCCGTTTTCGCGATCCAGAAATGCCCCGACGACGGCCACGTCGCCGGAGACGGCCACCGAGAAGCCGAAATTGTCCACCGACGCTCCGTCGTCAGCCAGCAGCTTGGCGATCTGCTGCCACACCGGTGTCACTTCCGCGCATTCGTCAGGGAGGCCGTCCGCGTTGCAGTCTTCGCTCAAACCGCAACCGTCTACGTCGCAGGCCTCACCCGCCGGCCCACAGTCGACGTCGCACACGTCCGCGATGCCGTTCCCGTTGCAGTCGTCCAAACATTGGTCGGTGGTCTCATCGCACAATTGGTCGGCCGCACACGGCGAATCGCTGGCCACACAACCGAACGAATCGGCAGCGGGGTCGGTTACGTTGCACGTTTCGGCGCCGTTGCAGAATACTCCGTCGCCGCAGTCAGTGTCGTCGATACACGCTTCGCACTCGTCGGGGATGCCGTTGGCGTTAGCATCTTGCGATGTGCCGTCGACAATATCGCGATTGTCCGGAACACCGTTGCCGTTGCAATCCAAACCGACGAAGTCGAACAGATAGGCCGAACCGGAATCCGCGCCGTTGTCGTCATCCAAGCGAGCCCCAACCACAGCCACATCCCCGGAGATCGATACCGAAAAGCCGAAATCGTCCGCGGCGACCGTGCCGAGACCGAGCAGGGTGGATTCCTGTATCCAGTTCAGACCGATCTTGCGAAACGCATAGGCCGCCCCGGTCCGCACGCCGTTGGCGATATCGACGCGCGCCCCGATCAAAGCCACGTCGCCGGAGACCGAAACGGAGAACCCAAACTGGTCGAGCGTTCTCGCGTCGAGTGCTAGCAGCTTGACCTCTTGAACCCAACCGGCGTCACCCTCGCGGAAGACATAGGCCGACCCGGAATCATCGCCCTCTTCGTCATTGAAGGGCGCCCCGATCACGACCACGTCCCCGGATACGGACACCGATTCGCCGAAGAAGTCGGCCGCTGCCCCGTCGTCGGGCAGTAGCTTGGCCTGCTGTACCCAGTTCAGACCGATCCTGCGGAACACATACGCACTACCGGAATCCATGCCGCGGTCGTCGTCCCGGATCGCCCCAACGACGGCCACGTCACCCGAGACGGATACGGAAAAGCCGAACCAGTCGAACGCTGCCGCGTCGTTTGGCAGCAGCTTGGCCTCCTGCACCCAGCCTTTCGCGCTCTTGCGAAACACATAGGCCGACCCGGAGAAACTCCCGTTGTCGTCATCCACATACGTCCCGATCACCGCCACGTTGCCCGAGACCGACACGGAGTAGCCGAACCATTCACCGGCCGCTCCGTCATCGGGCAGCAGCTTGGCCTCCTGCACCCAGGTCACGCCGATCTTGCGGAAGACATACGCACTGCCCGAGTTCCCGCCGTTGTCGTCATCCAACCGAGCGCCGATCACGGCCACCTCGCCGGAGACCGACGCTGAAAAGCCGAACAAGTCGCCAGCCGCCCCGTCGTCAGGCAACAACTTGGCATCCTGCACCCAACTCGGCCCGTCCCTGCGAAGCACATAGACCGAGCCGGACTCGCTACCGTTGTCGTCATCCAACGGCGCCCCGACCACAGCCACGTCACCGGATGCGGACACCGAGAATCCGAAATTGTCAAAAGACGCGCCGTCGTCAGCCAAGGCCTTGGAGATTTGTACCCACGCCTGTTCATCGCATTCATCGGGAATGCCGTTCGTGTTCACGTCGCGCGAGGATTCGTCGCCAACATCGCACCGGTCCGGGACACCGTTTCCGTTGCAATCAATCCCACTCGTGTTGAACAGATAGGCCGATCCGGAGAGGCTGCCGTTGTCGTCGTTACCGGGCGCCCCAACCACAACCACGTCACCGGAGACGGACACGGAGTTGCCAAATTGGTCACGGGCCGATCGGTCGCTTGCCCGCAGCTTGACCTCCTGCGTCCAACGCGGACCGATCTTGCGGAAGACATAGGCCGAGCCGGAGCGGTCGGGGAAGAATCCAGTCCATGCCCCAATCACGGCGACGTCACCGTAGACGGAAACAGAGCGTCCAAACAGGTCACGAACCGCCCCGTCGTCGGGCAGCAGCTTGGCCTCCTGCACCCAACCAGGGGCGCCGTTGCGAAACACATAGGCCGATCCGGTATCCGAATCGCCGTTGTCATCAAAGGAAGCCCCGATCACCACCACGTCGCCGAAGACGGACACGGAAGACCCGAAATTGTCACCGCTCCGCCCGTCGTCAGACAACAGCTTGGCCTCCTGGGTCCAGTTCCCGTCGCCCTCGCGGAACACATAGCTCGAGCCGGAGTTCGCGCCGTTGTCACCATCCCCGTTGGCACCAACGATGACCACGTCAGCGGAGACCGACACAGAGCGTCCGAACCGGTCACCGGCCGCCCCGTCACCGGGTAGCAGCTTGGCCTCCTGCACCCAACTCGGGCCGGCGTTGCGAAAGACATAGGCCGACCCGGAATTCGAGCCGTTGTCGTCATCCAAATAGGCTCCGATCAACATCACGTCGCCGGAGACGGAGACGGACACGGAGTAGCCGAACCGATTCTCGACTGCCCCGTCGTCAGGCAGCAGCTTGGCCTCCTGTACCCAGATCGCGCCGCTCCTGCGGAACACATACGCCGAGCCCGAGTTCGCGCCGTTGTCGTCATCACCGAATGCCCCGATCACAGTGACGTCGCCGGAGACGGACACCGAGAATCCGAATTGATCACCAGCCTCCCCGTCGTCGGGCAGTAGCTCAGCTTCCTGCACCCAGACCGAACCACTCTTGCGGAACACATACGCCGCCTCGAAGTTCACCTCGCTGTCAGCATTGCTCGGTGCCCCGATCACAGCCACGTCGCCGGAGACGGACACGGAGCCGCCGAACTGATCACCGGCCTCTCCGTCGTCGGGCAGCAGCTTGACCAGCTCGCAGAATCGCAAGTTCTGTCCGCCGCTGACGGTCGCACCGGCCAGCGGTTCGGCGTGCACCTGCGCTGCGCAGATCGAAAGAACCATCAACCCGAAAATGCCGCCGTGTTTCGCCCGTAACATCGCACAGACCTTTCGTTTCAGTGTTTCATCACTACCGGCTCGCCCGATTTGTCGAAAGCGTATTTGAGGAACCGCACGCCAACCACTGGCAGAATGGCGCCGCCTCGCGCTCGAAGACCCGCTCGATCTCGCTCCGCGAAAGCCCCGCCGAAGCGTGTCGGATTGACCTTCGCGGCCCGTTGAAACAGCCCGTAATCGAAAATGAGAATTGGATTGGAATGAACGTGGACGAACGCAAACGCGCAGCGATGCTGGGGCGTGCTCTTCATGAATTCCGCTCTGAGATCGCCACGTATGGGCGATTCGTCCATGATGACCGTGCGATTCTTCGCCCGGCCCAAGTGTCCATCAAGAGAGAATGCAAAAGCAAATATCGATATTCGCACGGTCGACCACGTCACAAAACGTGGTCGCGCTCGGATGGACTGTCAGAATTGGGCTCAATGGTCGTGGGTCGTACCAGAAAGCGGTTCGAGACCGACAATGTCGGCACAGATGGTTCAAGACCGGTGGGGCAATCTACTGTCAACAATCGGATTACGGCGATCAGGAGTCGACGGCCTCTTGCACGTCTGACCTCCTCTGCGTCACGGGTTTGCCAGTGCGGCGATCGCTCAATTGAGCGAAGAGATACCGCCCATACGTGCAAAGTCGATGCGCCTTTCCGGAAGCGCACCAGTGAGTGAACTTCACACGACGCACCCCGGTCATGCTATCTCGCACTGCCGCAGAACCGGCCGCCATTTCGATGGCCAACTGATTCCGGTGTCGCGTCGGACGTCGCACGAGCATCACCTCCGAACTTCCTACGGGCCAGTAAACACGATCTGGAACCAAGCCCAGTCGAGCAGATCGATGTCGGAGTCGCGATCGAAGTCAAACACGTCGCAACTCGGCAAGGCGCCGACACTCTTGCCAGTGACGCAATCCCGGAATGCGGCGAAGTCGTTCAGGTCGGTGTCGCTGTCCAGATTCGAGTCGCCGCATGCAGCGACACACGAGTCGCCTTCAATGGGCAGATTCGGGCCGCTATTGAAACGGATCGTTCCATCCAAACATCCAACGGCAACCTCGCGGGCCGGCGGTACCGCTGTGTAGTGAACCGTTCGTGGAACGCCGTCGAGGAATGACCATTTGATGTTCCCGCCGGCAGTGTCCCAAGACCCACCATTGCTGATGTCACTGACCACCCAGCCAGTCGGCGGCGTGTCTTCAATGTCGATTGCGAATGTTCCTGTAGGGGGAACGTAGGAGACGCGTGCAGTCAGCGCTTCACCGCCAATGAAACACGTGGGTAGATCGCGTGCGGCAACAGACTTCTCGCACTCGTCGGGAATACCATTGGCGTTCGTGTCTTGCAATGTTCCGCATCGTCCAGTGCATGTCGCCAGCCCAAAGCGCGCGTCATCGCGAACATCGGACACGTTCCATCGCTTGGTCGGCAGGCTGCATTGCGCTGGTGGGGTTCGTTCAACGCCGCGTCAAACAGTGATCGCGGGCCTATGACAGTATGGTGGCGGCGGGTTCGGCAGGCTGGCGATGTCGCTGTATCGTCTCGATGAGCGATTTCCGATCGACCGGTTTTGATGCGTAATCGTCGCAGCCGGCAAGAACGCACTTCTGTCGATCGGACGCCATAGCGTGGGCAGTGAGTGCAATGATTGGCCCCTTATAACCCTCGCGGCGAAGCCGCTCTGTGGCGGCGTACCCGTCCATGACGGGCATCTGCATGTCCATCAGCACGACGTCGAACGGATTGCCTTCGATACGCGCCGCCAACGCAGCGTCTACGGCCAACGCACCGTTCTCCTCGACGGCGACCTCCGCGCCCGCTTTCTTCAAGACGAACGTGAGAAGTCGTTGGTTGTCCGGCCCGTCCTCTGCCAAGAGAATGCGTAGACCGATCAGGTCAGACGCGGTGATGTTCCCGCCGATAGCAACTGCGTCAGGCACCGAGGTCGCCGACATGGGGTCTTCGAGCATCCTAACGCCGTCGAGCGACCCAGTCGCCACCGTAACACGGAATGTCGATCCGGCGTCGCGCTCGGTTGACGTTAACACAACATCACCGCCGAGCAGTTCGGCGAATCGCTTGCTGATCGTCAGCCCCAAACCCGTCCCGCCGAACTTCCGCGTCGTCGAACTGTCGCCTTGCATGAACGGCTGAAAGAGTCTGGCCGCTTGGTGCGCTGTCATGCCTTTGCCAGTGTCGAGCACGTCGAATTGCAGGCAACGTTGCTGTGGACTGCCGTCATGGTCGTCGTTGCGCGTCTCCATCAAACGCGTGACCAACCGGACAGACCCGAGCTCCGTGAATTTGATCGCGTTCCCAACCAGGTTGATAAGGATCTGCCGCAAACGAGTGCCATCCGTTTGTATTGTCTCTGGAATCGACCCAATGTATTCGATGTTGAACGACAATTTCTTTGCATTCGCCCGAACGCGCATCAATGCAGCCACTTCCGCAATGATGGCACAAGGCTGGCAGTTCATTCGCTCCACCGCCATCTTGTCCGCTTCGATCTTGGAGAGGTCAAGAATATCGTTGATAAGCCCCAGAAGATACTCCCCATTGCGTCGAATCGTGTGAACGCAATTAAGTCTCTCCGACTCGGGCAGGTCCGTGTCGAGCAGGTTCTCCGCGAAGCCCAGGATCGCCGTCATCGGTGTGCGAATCTCGTGGCTCATATTCGCCAGAAACTCGCTTTTGGCACGCGTCGCATTTTCGGATTTTTTGCAGGCATCCTCCAGAGACGTATTGATATCGATGATTTCGAGATGCTGGGCTTCCAGTTCCTCTTTTTGGGCTTCAAGCTCGTCCGCATACTGCTCGCTCTGTTCTTCCGCGCGCTTGAGGTCGGTGATGTCCACACGAATGGCAACGTACTGTTCGATATCGCCGTCAGGGCCTACGAACGGCACAATCGTTGCGTGGACCCAATAGTGGCTGCCGTCGCTCGCGCGGTTCTTAATCTCGCCTTGCCAGGACTCACCACGCTGGATTGTGTCCCAAAGGTCCTTGATGAACGCCTTCGAATGATAACCCGAGCTGACAATACGGTGATTCTTGCCCAGTAGTTCTTCGCGAGAGTACTTGCTGATCCGACAGAAAGCGTCGTTGGTATAGATAATGCGCCCACGAGCGTCAGTGGCGGACACGAGTGCATGTTCATCCATCGCAGCCATCAGCATCTCAGCGTGACGAGACCTCTCGCGGACCGATGCGTGCATAGGCCGAATGAGCAAGAACCACAGCAGCGGCACGCTACCCACGCTCAACAAGGTCGCGTCACACACCGCTGCAACCCATGGATGGACGTCGGAAGGCAGAAGCACCGGCAACAGAAACATCGCGACGATCTCGACCGCGGAACTCGTGATCAAGATCGTGAAAAGGATGCGCCGTCGGCTCCAAAGGGCAATCGTCTTGTGTTCCGACCGATGCATCGCGATTGGACGTCTCCCCCGTAGCCTTCGAAAGCAACCGCGCTCTCGCACGCGGATGCCTGTGATGGACGCACAAGATTCCGAACACTTCTGATTGCCTCATCGACATGATCGCGGAGCACCTTGGGTTTAGCAACATTCGCAATCAGCGGGCCCCATGCATGTCCGATAGAACCAAACCACAACGACCGCCACAGCCAGTCGTGGATGCCGACGAGTCACAGACGCCTTGCGGCAAGTCTGGCGTATGCCCCGGACGCACCATTCAGTCCCCTCATTCCATGAAAGTCTGTCTCGGGCCGGGGCGCAAGATCTCGGGCGGGAAAACATTGGTCTTGGGAGAGAGCCATGAGAACGAATCGCAAGATAGCACAGGTGCACGGCGAAGGCCGTCAAGAACCGAATCCATGTGGTGTTGCACCGCCATGGCTTCATTCACAGACTTTCGGATTTGTCCGGAACGACCGGTCGACGATACTTGAGCTTGTCGATCGTCGCGAATGTTGGCCGTCTACCCAAGAGCGGGTGACTGACTCTGGAGAGTCACCTTCAACTCCCGGACCAGCTTCGACGTCAGATCGCCACGGCCACCCGGCATTCGGCTCCTGTACATCGGCCGGGTGATGAGACTACGCTAGGTATTGATTGAGATGTCGTTCGTCGCGGTCTCGGATGACTGTTGCGTTTTCAAGTTCGCCGTCGTTGTCGACTGCGCCGCGTGGGGTGACTTCACTGGCGGCATCGTTGGGGTCGGAGGAGTTCATCTGTCGGACGTCTGTGTCGGGTGCGCCGGCGGTTCCGGCGCGTGCATGGGTCCGCAACTCGTTGCGGACGTTGGCCATGTCGCCCATGAAATGCGTCTGCGGCATTTTGCGAATGTCGCTGCCGTCGGGGTCGTCGACGCCTCGTATGTAGATGGAGTCGTTGGGGTCACGAAGCTCGCCGGTCTCGTCGTTGACGGTGTAGATGGCGACGGGGAAGACTTGCTCGTTGGCCAGGTACCGTTTCAGGCGGTCGGTATCATCGCCGGACCAGTCGACGTCTGCAAGTATGTCGATGCAGCGATCGGGCAGGGCGGATCGACTTAGGGCGGCGCGCACCAGCGGCGCTGCGTTACCCTGCTTTGGATCAGCAATGACTGGCGACTGTCGCCAACGTTCGCGACTTTGAAGATCGACGGCTGTCGCGCCATCCGCGTCATCGAGGCCATAGAGTTTCTTGCGACTGCATTGGAAGCGGAGCTTCTGAAGGCGATCACCGATTTGTGGCGTGAAGTGGCCGCGGATGAGTATCTGCACGAGATCGAGCGGAAGTTCGCCGCCGATGATGAAGTACCAGAGCTTTTGAAGGGCGTATAGCTCGGGCTTGTGATCGACGTCGAGTCGCGACTCGTCGAAGAATGATTCCGAGCAATGACGCAGCCGATCGGGGCTGGTGAAACCGTTGTCCACGCAGTATTGGCCCAGTGCCGTGCGCGGGTAGGGCTGGAAGATCGAGCACCACGAATCGGTCACTCGGTGTCGCATATTGAATTGGAGCGTGTTCAGTGCGTCTTCGAGCGAATTGCCGAGCGGCAGGCCGATCATGTTCTGCATACGCGCTCGAATGCCGTAGCGGTCAAACATCGCGATGGCTGAAATAACGTCGCCGTTGCTGATGTGACCTCTGTGTAAGAGACGCTGCTGCACGTCGGGGTCGGCGGACTCCATCGCGTAGTTGACCATTTCCAGGCCGGACTTGAACATCTTGCGGGCGAGGTCTTCGTCCAGACAGTTCACACGCAGACTGCACAGCCACGGCAGTCGAACGTCTCGCGTGTAGCCGTCAAGAAAGGCGTGTAGCCACGATTCGCTTTGAATGAAGCTGTCGTCGACGAAGAGCACCTTGTCGAGCGGATAGCGGTCGCGCAGTTGGTTGATTTCGTCCACGACGTTGTCGATGCTGCGGCGGTCGAACCACTGTTTGGTCTCGCCGTCGATCCGGGTGAGGGCCAGTTGTGAGTGGTTGAAACAGTAGGAGCACTTGTACGGGCACGCCCGTGACGTGATGACGTTCTTCATCGGGTTGTCGCGGAACTCTGCGTACTGATAGAAAATCTCCCGATCGGGGAACGCGAACTCGTCGAGGTGCTCTGCCATGTCGGACTTGAGGAACCCCGGCGACACGCGTCCTTCGACGATATCGACAACCGCGCGTTCACCCTGACCTTGCACGACGAAATCCACGTCGTCCTCGAAGCCGATCTCGGGAAAGTAGGTGCAGTGCGGACCGCCGAAAATGTTGGGGATCCCGTGGCAAGTTTTGACCTCTGCCGCCGTCTTCAGGGCGTAGACGTGCTCGCCGGTGGTGATGGAAAAAGCGACGAAGTCTGGCTTGTAATCGGCGATGCGCCGGTCGAGGTCGTCTTTGTCTGTCTGGATGAGGTCGGCATGGTGACCTGCTGCCTTGAGAGCGGCTGACAGGTACATCACGCCGAGCTTCTCGTTGCGCAGGTTTCGTTCGATGAACAGAATGCGTTTGGCCGACGACATAGACCGACTGCTCCAGTGAGTGGACCGCGTCAGGCGAGCAACGCGGTGATGAACCGACGCAGGTCGCCGGTGGCGACGGGTTGTCGATGGCCAACGATTTGCGCCATCAGCCCCCCCATGCAGTTGCCCAGAAACGGAACAAGTTCCGACGGCGATCCCGCGCGCACGGCTAGGGCGGTGGCAGCGAGAGACGCGTCGCCCGCTCCGATGGTGTCGACCACCTGGTTCGTCAGGATGGGCGCGCGGTAGAATTGCATGCCGTCATGATAGTGCGTGCCCCGGTTGCCGAGCGTGACGTTGATGTTGCGACAGCCCGTCTCATCGCTGAGCGCGTGAATGAGTTGCTCCAACGGTCCATACCTGTCTCCATAGGGCAAGCGCAGCTCGTGCTCGTCGACGGAAATGAAATCCGCCCCTTGGTACTTGCGTATCGAATTGAATCCACGGTTGGACGAGTTGATCTGGGCGTTGACCGCGAGGAACTTGGACCGCATTCGAAGGCGCTGCACAACAGGCTGCGTGATGTAGCCGTGGCCGAAGTCGAGAACGATGACGATGTCCGCCTGCGGCGCGAGGCGATCCACAATGCCCAAGAACGCCGCTTGGGTTTCGTCGTTGATGGGGCGATCGTTGAGGAACGTCAGTTCGAACAGTTTTTGATTCAGGAATCGGTGAACGAAACGGCGCTTGCGCACTGTCGGTCCGTCGCCGCGAACGACGAAATCAATCTCCACACCGTCAGCGAGTTGCGATCGAAGAAACGCAGCATCGCGGTCGTTGTCGCCAACGCCCGCCAAGATGGTCACCCCGCGACACAGTCCTGCCACATGGTTGCCGACCGGCACCACGCCGCCCGCGAACGCCTCTTCAGAATCGAAACGCGCCGAAAGCGTGGGCGTCTTGTTGCTCATCGCATCGGGCGTGCAGTAGTGGTATTCATCGATGATAGCCTCGCCGACGACCAGCACGCGGAGATCTCTGAAGCGGTCGAGGTGTTCAAGTACGTCGGCGGCGGAGTGTGACCGCGAAAGACGATGCAAGTAATGCTGCTGCTCGTCCGTTAGCGCCTCGACCGGAGCGATGGACGGCGTGACCGTACGTCGGCGAGCGACCTGCTCGTCGACAACGCTCGGACAATCGAGGGTCTGCGTGACGCTGTTCATTCGGATAATCCCAACGATCCCAGCCCGCACAGAACGGGATGCTCATCAGCCGGTGGTGTATCGGCAGGCTGATCGCCCGCGCTTGCACGAAAAAACGCCGACAACGCGTGACGCGCCGTCAACCGTAGAAATCGCTCACCGAATCACACACGTGGATGATTTGATCTTCGTTGAGGTCTTGATGAATCGGCAGCGAGAGAATTCGGCCGGATAGCCGTTCAGCGACGGGAAAATCGCCAGCTTGGTAGCCGAGGTGCTTCGCCGCATCGAGCAGATGAATCGGCGTGCGATAGTGGACAGCCGTTGCAATCCCGCAGTCGGCGAGGTGCCGGGCCAACTCGTCCCGTCGATCCACCTCAACGGGAAAGGTGTGGTACGCGGCGAAATCTTCCGGCCGGTCTTCCGGAATGCGTACTTGTTCGGGCAGTCGCCGACGGTAGATCGTCGCCAAAGTGCGGCGTTTTTGGATCCATCGGTCGAGATGCCGCAGCTTGACCAACGCGAAGGCTGCCTGCAACGTATCCATCCGAGCGTTGTGACCCCAAACTTGGCAGTCTTCCTGCCGACGCTGGAACCCGTGATTGCGAAGCAAGCGCAGTCTGCTCGCCAGCCGATCGTCGTCCGTGGTCATCATGCCAGCGTCCCCACACGCCGACGCGGTCTTGAGCGGGTTGAGCGAGAAACACGCGACACGCGACAAGCTCCCAACTGGGCGATCATTCTGCTTCGCTCCCATCGCTTGGGCGGCGTCTTCGATGACAACCAACCCGCGAAGGTCCGCGATGTCGTTGATGGCGGTCATGTCGGCAGGTCGCCCGGTGAGATGTACCGCAATGATGGCCTTGGTGTTGGGAGTGATGCGTTGACGCAGAGCACAGGGATCAATGTTGAAATCGTCCCCCACGTCGGCGAACACCGGCGTCGCACCAACGGCTACAACACAAGCAGCCGTCGCGACGAACGAATGGGGCGGCACGATAACCTCGTCGCCCCGTCCCACGCCAAGCACGTCGAGCGCCAGCCGAAGTGCCGTCGTGCCGTCACTAACGCTCACCGCATGCTGCGTCTGACAGCGACATGCCCATCGCGTTTCAAGATCATCGACTTCCGATCCCGAAACGAACTGACCGTGGTCGAACACCCGGGCGGTTGCTTGAAGCAACTCGTCCTTCAGCGGCGCGTGCTGTGTGACCAGATCGACCATGGGAACGACTAGCGATTGCGCGACGGTCATTTCCTCATCTCCAAGGTCACCCCGCTCAGATACGCGTGCATCGCGTGCAAGAAGCGGTTGATGGTTGGCGTGTAGCTGAACTGCTCGACGACGATCTCGCGCATTTGCGTCGCGAGCTCGTCACGCAGTCCGTCGTCCGCGAGAAAGTGCTCAGCCAGCGATTCAAACTGCATCGGTGAATCGAACAGGATTTCTCCGATCCGTGGGAACACTTCGTCGGGCAGCTTCAACTCCGCGTTGCACAACAGCCCGTGCAACAGGTCGTCCTTGTCACGATCCACCCACCGCATGCCCTCGCCGAGATAGGCTTCGAGCAACGCCAACGTCCGCGGGTCGGACCCGTCGCACAGTTGACGCGTGGTGCTCAGACCCAACTCCTGAATCCTGTCGACGAGCTGCCGGAGCGTCCTGCCGGATGTGTCACCCGGAACGGATCGCGCGATGAAGAACCCTCCGCTCGCCAATCCGTCGACGGCTCGCTGGTGGAGAAAGCCGGCTGGCATGAGCTGCAGGTTGATGCGCGACGCCCGGTGAATGCACAAAAGCTCGCGACCGTTTTCGGCAGGCCCGGCGGCGAACGGCGACAACGTCGGGTGCTTGTCCCAGCCGTTTCCGTAGATGCGAAATGTTCGACCGGTTCGCTGCGCCCAATCAGCCACCCAACCGAGCGCTTCGTGTCGAAAGAACCGATCGCCCAATCGCCACAGATACCATTCCGTCAGATGGTGACGCAACTGTTGGTCGCGAATCTCACCACCGCACTGCCGTGACGCGTTCTGCAGAATCTCGCTGCACAACGGCGCGCCAGCCACGCGATGCTTGTGCAACATGGCGGGCATCATCTCGTACATGGTGTCGAGCAGCCGCACCAACCCGGGATCTTGATATTTCGCGCGCTCCTCCTCGTGAAACGCGCGCGGCGGTTGCGAGGCGTGGCTGACGAACGAAATGTCGCACGCGTAGCGGTCGCGCTCGGCGTTCGTCAGCATCTCACCACTGAATTGCTCGGGACTGGTGGGAACAGCCGTCGTCAGGTACTGATCGCCATTGTATCCAAACGCGAGAAACCGAGGCTTGGAGCACCCGACGATAAAATCATGGTCAGCCACGCGATCCAGATTAGCCTTGGTAAACACGTGCGGCAGACAGTCCTGGTCCCAGGTCAACACGGGAAGATTCTTCGGAATGATCGCGCCGAACTCCGGCCGAAGGTGGTCGAGGATGAAGAACACATCCGGATCGAGCGCCTTGATGGCGTTGTGGAACGCTAGCGGACCGGTAACGTGATAGGGCGTGTCCTCGGTGAGAACCACACACTCGTGACCGAGGTCTTCAAACGCCCGCTGTGCGTCGCGCATGGAGTACTTCAAGAACGTCGTGTGCGTGCTGACCGCTGCGAGAATGCGGAGCGGCTCTCCGCTGCCTCCGAGCACTTCTTCAAAACGCTTCGCCCAGTAGGCCCGGTCACGATCGGCGTAACTGTCGTCGAGTGTCGCCGCTGATTCAGCGAATACGTTCTCCCGACGTCGACATGCCTCGCGAACGACGTCGATCGACGACGGCGAGCAGCCCTCGCGAAACGCGCTCAACGTATACGCTTGTCTAGGCCAAGGAAGGTTGATGTCGTCATCCCACACCCGTCGCAGTTGATCCACACAGTCTGGCCCGACAAGCCAGAACACGCGCCGGTCCGAGAGCACGTCGCGCCAATCGTGAAGATGGAGAACGAGCGCCAAAGCGGAAGGGTCCGGCTCGACCACGAACAGGGCAGTGCTGTAACCCAGAAACGTGTCGAGCGTCGCGTCGTAAATGCGTTTGAAAAACCAACCGAGATCAAGACCCTCAAACAAGTACGGGCCTGGCATTTGAGTGCCAACATCCTCGGGCAGCGGCTGCGATTCAGCAAAGCTCTGGTGGTTGCCGAAACAAGGAATCCACTGCCACCCATCGCCCCGACGCATCCGCACGTGGTGAGCGCCGTTCTTGTCCTCGAGGAGTTGAAACCGCGAGAACGCCTTCTGCCAATCGTCCACGATCGGAGCAATATCAACGTCGCGTCCCTTAAGCGCCGCCAGATTATTCTGAAAGCGCTCCACACAACGCAACCAAGGGACCGTGCTCCCGCGCATGGCAGCCAACTGCGTTCGCAGCGTGACGAACTCGTCCGGCAAGTCGGCGGGGACGTTCTCCACGCTGACCAAGTCGCGGGCCGGCTCGACGAGCCCAACCTTGAGATACTCGCGAAGACACATCAATCGCACGTAGTGATCGTCTGCGTGACGATCGAGATACGGTTCAGCCAGCGACACGAAGCCGAAAACATCGCCGGCATCGAGACGTTCGATGATCGATGCTCGAAGATCGTCGTCCGTAATCGTTGGCATGGGGATGCTGACCTCTACGCGCACGGACGCCGCAGCGCGTACGAGCGCCCGGGTACCGCCGTGATCTCGATCGTCCTATCGGAGAAGCGACGCGCAAATCTTGCCCGCAATCGTCAACGTCGCCCTGCCACGCGCAGCCAAGCGCGGCTGTTGCGAGGAATCGTCGAGTGAATCAATCGGAAAGGTAACGCGACAGCGCCGACGTTTACGAGGAAGCCAGCGTGGCCACCGGAAAGGCGTTGGCCATCGCGTCCAGATACTCCCATTGCTCTTTGATGTGCGTTTTCAGCACTGATGGGTCTGATGCGATGGATCGGTACCGACGTTGATGGCCCACGTAGTCGTCCACGGACGTACCGTCAGGGTGCACGTTGATGCGATAGCGGTAGCCGTCAAACACTTCGTACACGGGAAACAGCCCACAATTCACAGCGCAACGAATCAGGTCCACGCTGTCTGACGGCTCAGATTTCCACCCTGTGGGACAGGGCGAAAGCATAAGCAGAAAACGGAATCCTCTCGTGCGGCGCGCGATGTCCACTTTGCGCAGAAAATCGTCCCGATGGGCCACCGACAGCGTCGCAGCGTACGGAATGCGATGGCTGGCCATGATCGACATGATGTCTTTCTTACGCTCAGCCTTACCGTGAACGGTTGTCGAAGTAGCCACCCCTTCCGGCGTCGCACTGCTACGCTGCCCGCCTGTGTTGCCGTAGATTTCGTTGTCGTAGCAAACGTAGATAATGTCTTCGTTCCGCTCAGCGGCTGCGGAAAGCGTCGCCATCCCGATGTCATACGTTCCGCCGTCGCCGGCCCAGCAAACCACCGGGTCAGCCTCGTCGTTCATTCGCAACACGCTGACAATGCCGGTCGCCACTGCGGGCGCAGCCGCGAACGTCGACGCAGCCGTCGGAACACCGTACGCGCTCGTCGGATACGCTCCCGCCGTCACAATGCCGCAACACGCAGGTATCACCATGATGGGCTTGTCCCTGCCGAGCGCTTCGTCCAGCCACCGCAAACCCAGCGACATGCCACACCCCGCACAGTTGGTGTTGCCCGCGCGGAGCAGGGCGTCGCATTGCTGAGACCCATTGGGGGCTACCGTACTCATACCGCCACCTCTTTCCAGACCGGCTCGTCGGACGACGAGCGGCTGGCCAGGTCGTCGAAGATTTCGTCCATCACCGCCGGCGTGACATCGCCACCGCCAAGCCCGACGATGTAGTCCTGCACCAACACATCGGGCGACGATCGAAGCGTCGTCGCAATCTCCTGCCAGAAAACACCGCCCGAGCCCGGCGAATGATTTCGATCCAGAACGCCCACCCGACGTGCCCCGCCAATGGCAGCCTGCAACTCCAATCGGGGAAACGGGCGGAACAACTTGCACTTGACCATTCCGACAGCCTGCCCACGCTCACGCCGCTGATCGACCACGTTTCGAAGCGTTCTGGCCATCGTGTTGCACGCAACCAGCACCGTGTCAGCGTCCGCAGTGCGCTCCGCCACAACCGGACCATCAGGCCGACGACCGAACACACGTTCAAACTCGTCGATCGCCTCTTCCAACACTGCGGGCACGCATTCCATCGCCGTTTGAATCTCTCGCCGATGGTGCGCAGTCTCCTTAGGCCAAGTCAAACCGCCGATGGTCGTCGGCTGGTCTGCCCGAAGCCGGTGCGGCACGCTGCAATGGGGTAGGTACCGATCGACCAGTGATTGTTCGGGCAGATCGACGACCATCTGTGTGTGCGACGTGACGAAACCATCCATCGCGACCATCGCAGGCAAAAGCACGCGAGGATCTTCCGCCACGCGGAATGCGAGCAACACGGTGTCCACGAGGTCTTGGTGCGATTCGGTGTAGAACTGCAACCACGCTGCGTCGCGACACATCAAACTGTCGCCCTGATCCACCCAGATGTTCCAAGGCGGGCCCAACGTTCGGTTGACGGCGATCATCACGATCGGCAGACGGTAGTAACCCGCCGCATAGATGTTCTCGATCATGTAAGCAAGGCCGTTGGACGAACTGGCTGTGAACGACCGCGCCCCTTCCAATGACGCACCAATGCACACACCCATTGCGCTGTGCTCGGATTCGACCGCGACAATCCGCCCCTTGTCAAAATCAAACGCCCGCAGAAACTCGATGATCTCGGTCTGCGGTGTGATCGGATAAGCGCCGCCGCAACAACCGCGCGCGGCGCGATTGGCCTGTCCTGCCGCGGCAAGCGCATGACCGGCGGCGTGGTTTCCGGTGACCAGTGATCTCGCCATACCAACCTCCCAATCAATCGCACGCCGATCAGCGTTCGGTTTTCTTCTCCGCCGGTTCAAACAGTTTCACAACAAGATCGGTCACATCGACGCTCTCGGCGTCCGCAGCCTGATCGGCGGGCTGCTCCACAATCTTGGCCACTCCAGCCTTGGCGGCGATGGTTGGCAGGTCGTTCTTGATCTGATCGAGAATGTTCGTCAGCGGGGCTTCGCCCATCAACTGCCGGTGGGCAAGCTCCTGCAGAGCAAGTCCGCGAGACCTCACCTTCGCCACGCGATCCATGTCGCCAGACTTGGCAGCCTCCTCCGCCTCCTTCCGCAGCGACTCCAATTGGCGATGATGAATCGTCGATCCGTAATAAGCTTTCAACACATCGACACGCCGAAACGTCCCGACACGATTCTCGTCGCGATGTCCCGCGTCGCCGACGCGCCCCGGCCGGCAGTTCGCGGACAGGAGAACTGCGACAACGCCAACCACAACAACCGCCGCTCCTCGCCGGGACACGCAGCACAGTCGCCCGCCGACAGAACCTGGCAGACGCATCCCGCGCCGACTCCGTGTTGTATATCTCAGTACGTTCATTACAGCT
>CAYQFV010000047.1:18678-23613 GCA_964416845.1 uncultured Phycisphaeraceae bacterium
CAGACGCATCCCGCGCCGACTCCGTGTTGTATATCTCAGTACGTTCATTACAGCTCCGCCATATAAATAACGCCACGCGGACACTGCGTCGCGCAAATGCCGCACCCTTTGCAATAGTCATAGTCGAACCGATACTCAGCCCTATCTCGCACGACGATGCCCTCCGGACAGTGCGTCACACATCGATCGCACGTATTGCACACACCGCAACTGAAGCATCGCTCCGCTTCCTCCACCGCAGGACTGACCGACCCTTCATCACACAGTCCGCGACGCACTTCGGTAAAACTCTGCCGGCGCTCGCGCGGGGCAACGACCTCGCCCTCGATGCGCGGCGCGTGCGAAAACAGTTGCGTGGTAACATACTCGGGCGTTGCGACCGGTTCCGCCGGTGCGGGAAACAGATCTTCACCAGTCAACGTTCGATGAATATGCCAAGCAGCCCGTCGCCCGCTCCCGATCGCCCCAGCCACCGTTCCGTCGTTGGTCGCAAAATCTCCACCTGCAAAAATCGCCGCCCCCGTCAGCCCCAGCAACGACTCGCCCTCCCGAACAGCCGCTCCCTCCGGCAAGATGGTCAAATCCGTGGTCTGCCCCAGCGCCAAAATCACCCGATCACATTGTATGTCGAAGTGGGCATCCTCGCTGACGACCGGCACGGGACGAGGTCGACCGGATTCGTCCGGGTCGCCAAGCTTCATACGCGTGCACGTCAACAAAGAAGCGCCCGCGTCTTCACGCAACCGCAATGGCATGACCAACTCGTCGAGAAAGATGTTCTCCTGGATCGCCTCTTCAATCTCCTCCTTGATAGCGGGCATCTGATCGCGAGTACGCCGGTAGACGATACGCACGCTTCGTGCTCCCAGACGCCGCGCCGTTCGCGCCGAATCGATCGCCGTATTGCCGCCGCCCACCACAACAACATGCTGTCCGGTGAGTGATTCGTTGCCCCGCCGAGCTCGATCCAAAAAATCGATCCCCTGCATGACCGCCGTCGACAACGGCCTGCCCAGATCGAGCATCCGAGAATCCGCCAACCCCGTCGCAACGAACACCGCCGAAAAACGCCGCGACATGCTAAGCAGCGCCCGCTTATCAACCTGATCACCGGTAAACACCGTGACACCATGTGCAAGGATATGGGCCACTTCGCGATCCAGTACGTCGCGCGGCAGTCGATAGGCCGGAATGCCCGTCCGCATCACGCCGCCCAGTTCCTCGCCCACTTCGAACAGCGACACCGGATAGCCCAACCTCGCCAGATGATACGTCGCACTCAGACCCGCCGGACCTGATCCGACGACAGCAACGCGCTCATCACGGTGCGGCTGCGTCACGTCAGGTCGGCTTCCTCGGTCGCCTGCGAATCGCTCGAGATCACGAACGTTAACCGCCTCATCAAACGTCGCACGGTTGCAAACGTCCATGCACGGCGCTGGGCAAACCCGTCCGCAAATGCTCGGAAACGGAGTCGTCTCCAGCAGGATTGCCAGCCCTCGGTCGTAATCACCCTTGCCGACGGCGTGTATGAATCCTTGAACGTCGTTTCCCGCCGGGCAATTGTCATTGCACGGCGGCGTCAGCCGGCGACGCTCGGGCTTACGCGTCGCCCACGATCCGGTTTGAATGCGCGGCAGTTCCCCACCGCCGCGTTCGACAATGCCTGCCACCTCAGAAGCGACGTTCGCCACGGTAATGCCAGGCGTTCCATCGAGCTTGCTCGTCTCAACCGCCTCAAACGCCCGCCGAGCAGCCGAGACATTCGCGCCGCCAAACTTCAGTTCGCCGAGCGCCGCCTCGATGTCATCCAGATCCAAGCCAAGCACGCGACCAACCGCGCCCAGCATAGTCGTGTTGACGATCGGGACGGTGCGCGTTCCCAGTCCTTCGCCGACGGCAATGCCCGTGGCATCCAGCCAGGCCACCTGTCTGCCCTCGAGCAATTCAGCGAACGCGGAAGACAACTGCGGCGTGTTCAGAATAACCCACCCGCTCGCATTGTGGCCGCGCACAATCGGAGGACCGATCAGCGTCCGGTCCAGCACGATGACGTGATCCGGCTGAGTCACTTGGTTGTGGTTGGTGATGTCCGCGTCATCGACGCGAACGAACGCCTGCAACGGCGCTCCGGAACGCTCCGCCGCGTAAACGCCGAACGCCTGAACGTACCGACCGCGGAGGAAATGCGCAGTCGCGATCAGCTTGGCGAGTGTGACCCCGCCCTGCCCGCCGCGCCCGTAGATGGTCATCTCGGTCATGGGCCGCCTTCCTCCAAGATTGGGTGAAAAGACGCACCTCGGGCCGAACCGCGCGGACACACAGCCCCGATCGCGCCGACATGGCTCCAGCCTCGTCCAACCAAACCACCCTTGCAAGCCTCGTTCCGAATCGACAGTCCCCAAAACCGCAACGACGCCCAATCCCACGCCCAGGCTCCCCCGGATCGCCGTCAAAACAGCAGACCGGCGCTATCCTCCGCCACGATTGCGCGAATTCACCCTTTCTTGCAGGAAGACCAGCCAAGCCTCCCCAAAACCTCCCCATCTTAACATCACGCCTTTGAGGGTGACGCCCATACGTCGTTTTCGTGGATAGGCTGGTGCCGCGGCAGGCTCTTTTCCGATGGTGCCGATGGGAATAACATGACACGCTTATAATCGGTCACCATCCGCCACAGCCGGTGCCAACGGGCGGCACGTCGCCCCGGCTCGCATGTGGCGGAGCGACTGGCACACAGTTCGATTGGGAAGATTGCACAATGGCACACGTATTGGTCACAGGCGGGGCGGGATTCATCGGATCACACTTGGTCGAACGACTTTTGTCCGTCGGCGAACGCGTGTCCATCATGGACAGCTTTGACGACTTCTACGAGCCGGCCTTCAAACGTCGCAACGTGGAAACGTCACTCACGCACGCCGCCTGCCGGCTGTACGAAGGCGACATACGAAACTCCAAAGCCCTCGAAGCCGTCTGGAACCGAGAGCCGATCGACGTCGTCGTCCATCTCGCCGCCCGCGCCGGCGTTCGACCGTCCATCAAAGACCCCGCAGTCTACACCGATGTAAACGTCGTCGGGACTGCCAAGATGTTGGACGCCGCTCGCAAACACAAATGCAAGAAGTTCATCTTCGCCAGCAGTTCCAGCGTCTACGGCAACACCGACAAAACACCCTTCCACGAAGACGACCGAGTCGATTTCCCCATATCGCCCTACGCAGCCACCAAGAAGGCCGGCGAAGAACTGTGCTACACGTATCACCACCTGTACAAAATGCCCATGACCTGTCTGAGGTTCTTCACCGTCTATGGCCCGAGGTGCCGGCCGGACCTCGCCGTCTCGAAGTTCACCCGCTTAATCGACGAGGGCAAGGCCATCCCCATGTTCGGCGACGGATCGATGCGTCGGGATTTCACCTACATCGACGACATCATCGACGGCATCATGAAGGCCATCGACCGCTGCGACGACTATCAAATCTTCAACCTCGGCGAGTCCAAGCCGATCGTCCTCCGCGACATGATCCAGACGATCAGCAAAGCGCTCGGCAAGGAAGCCATCATCGAGCAACATCCCCAACCGCCGGGCGACGTCAACGTCACCTACGCGAACATCAGCCGAGCAACCGAACGCCTCGGATACAACCCCACCACCGACTTCGCCGACGGCATCGCCCGCTACGTCTCCTGGTACCACGACGTCCACGTCACCACGACGTAGGGCCGAGTGTCAACTGGACGGCAGTTCTTCCAACCCACAGCCCTAAAGGCAACCAAGGCGGGAGCCTGAAGGCACTGCAACCGCCAGCGTGCCACAGCGCTCGGCGTGCCACTGCGCTTGAGCAGTGCGCACTACTTGAACGTCGCGAGAGCCCCATGTCCTTTCGACATGGAGTATGCGATGATATACTGCAAGTGTACACTCAAACGTGAGAGTGGGTTGCGCCCCGAAATGATGGCTTCGCCAACTCACCCATTCTGTTTCAACTGTGGATACAACCTGAGCGGGTTGCAGCTTCCACAGCCGTGCCCAGAGTGCGGGCGGCTCGCCGATCCAGAAGCCGAAACTGCCCTAGCTCGCGAGTGGTTTGCACGACGCTCGTCGATCCTCGAGTGGTTGGTTCGACCGCGGACCCTGCCGTCCGGCCTTTGGTACTCACTGTCTAACGATGAGTCGGTCAAGCTGGCCGGTCGGCGCGAGGCCCGTTGGCTGTGGCTGCCGGTCATCCTTACGTTCCTTACGGTGGCCGTCGGGTGTCTTGTCACGGTCGAGTACAACGTCAAGGTCTGGCACTACGATGGAGCCGACCCGGACCGGCGCCCGCGCAGCGTGCACTACGAAACGGAGAGCGACCGCCTGTTTGCATTCGATCTCCACCTCTTCCGTGGCGGCATATGGGCTGCGGTGTTCAAGAAACCCTTTTCATGGGTAGAGGTCACCGAGCGCAAACGGATGGGTTTTGGCGTTAGCGTGCCCGAGTACTCGGAGCCCATGTTCTTAATCTTGGGATGTAGTCCTCTCCTGGCAGTCGCTTTCGGATACTGGCCTTCGAAGAAACTCGCCTTCGTGTGGAGTCGGTCTCGAGCGAGACGACTGAATCGGGACGATCTCCCGAGAGCAATCAAGACTGCGTCCTCGGTCATAGCCGCACCGCTTGGGACGGCCCTCTGGCTATGGTTCGTCGCCACGGTCAGCTTCGCGACTTGGCAGCTATGCGCATGGGACGACGAGATTCTTGTCGTCGTTCCGGTGATGTTCTTTGCCGCCGCGGGAATGTGGGCCTTGGTCTGCCTTGTTGGCTACGGCATTCTGGCGAGGCAGGATCGGGCAAGGCTGGTCGTCGGTAGTCGATTCGCGCTCTGGGCAGTCGCCTTCATTCTGGGCATCGGTGGCCCAACGGCGGCCGGATGGGGTTTGACTTTCTTGTTCTA
>CAYQFV010000048.1:0-23536 GCA_964416845.1 uncultured Phycisphaeraceae bacterium
ACTCTGTTTGGGTGAGGCTTGGCAATCCCAGCGATGAATCGCTGGGCTATTCTCGGTCGCCCCGCTGGGGCTGCGACTGCTGCATGCCGTACCCGCGAGGCCGACATCAAAGAACAAACTTCCGCCGAATGTGTCACGCACCCAGACGGCCAATCCAGTGCGAGCTATGGTCATCCGGGCTGCGGGCTTCCGATAAGATTCGCAAGCTTCGGCCATGAATGGCAGTGCCCGGTGATCATGTCTCGTTCTCGCCCGAGCGATTTGAGACGGACGGATGGGCGCGCTACAAACTAGTGCCTCGTTACTCTTGGTTTGACGGACTGATCAATGAGTGGGTGGCCCGCGTCTTCAGACGTGGGGAAGGCGATGAGTCTGTGTCAGGAATATCGGCAGGTGATCATCGAGTCCCCCACGGCTAAAGCCATGGGGCACCCATCCATCAAATCATCAGTCACGGAGCGTCGGGTGCCATGCCCAAGCCGAAGGCGCGGGCATGCCTCCTCGTGTTGATCGCATGGCCGCGCTGCGCTTGGCCAGGGCACCCAAGTGCCGCGTCTGCAGAGAGGTCGCACGGAGTCGTCGTCGTCCGCTCCCTTCGGGCTCCCGCTTTGGTCGCCTTCAGGGTCGCGGTTTGGAAGGAGGGTCTCGTGAGCACTGCTCGAGAGGAGGAGTGGCACGAGAGACGGGGCTGCCCGCAGGTTGAGGTGTGACGCTACAATCGGGGAACGATCGCACGCGATCTGCGTCGTGCGAGCTTTCGACCCATGACGGGGAACGTAAACGTAGGGGGAAACGATGGGAACAGTGGAGAAACCGGCGAACAAACGTTGCTGCCGTCTGGCGGTGGGCGTCGCTGTCCTCCTGATGGTGCAGTCGGCGATCGGGGCGGTGGTGACCGGGACCGTGATCGACGCCGCCACGCTCGGGCCGATCGACGGCGCGACGGTAACGCTTCAGGCCACCGCGCTGAGTACCACGACAGGGGCTGACGGTACGTTCGTCTTGGACGTGCCCGCTGCGAGTGGGATCGTTTTTGTGGCGGCCAAGAAAGGGTATTTCAATCTTGGCAAGACGATCGACGCGCCGGGGACAGGCGTTGAGTTTCGACTTGAGGCTGTCTGGCAGGACGACGACCCCAGCTACGAATTCCTTTCCCCCACGGATTGCGGGCTGTGTCATCCCAACCAGCTTGGAGAGTGGATGAAGACCAGGATGGCGATGGCCGGCTCGAACACGTGGGTGAGTGACATCTTCGCCGGCGACGGCACGCCGGGCGGCATGGGCGGGTTTGTGTATCAGCGTGATTCGGTTTGGGCGAAGAGCAATCCTGCGTCGGAATGTGCGTCCTGCCATCAGCCGGAACGTTGGATCAAGAACCCGTTCACAGCGCTCGCGTCGCCGGACCCTTGGCCAACACCCGAAGTGTCGCACGGGGTTTCTTGCGACGTGTGTCACAAGATTGCCAACGTTGACACGACCAAGATTAACTTTCCGGGCATATTTCCCGGCGCGGTCACGTACACACGGCCGGCGAACCCTGGGCACCAGGTGGAGTACGGCGTGCTCGCGGATGTGGACTTTTCGACCGGGAGCGACTGGTGGCCGGTGGGGATGCGGGGATCGTACAACCCGCAACTGGTGGCTGAAACGTGTGCTGCTTGCCACCAGGACGCCAACGATCCTGCAGCCAACCACTCGTACACCGGGGTGATTTCTGAACCGACCTATCTGGAGTGGGTCGCCACGCCATACGCCGACCCGGCGTCGCCGACGTACGCGTCGTGCGTGGACTGCCACATGCCCCCGTCCGGCCACACGCGCCTGTGCGAGGCGCGGTATCCTCCGCTGGAGCGGGACCCGAGCACGGTTCGTTCGCACACGATCGAGGGGACAACGCCGCAGTTTCTCGAGAACGCGGTCGAGATGAGTTTGTCGGTCGATCGCGTTGGCGAGTCGGTTGAAATCCAAGTCGACATCACCAACTCCTTGACCGGCCACCACGTGCCGACGGGTGTTACCATCCGCAACATGATCCTTGTCGTTAGCGCCAAGCGGCAGGAGGACGGCCGAGTCTTGGAATACACCGGCACGCAGATGGTGCACGATCTGGGTGGGATTGGCGATCCGACGCAAGGGTACTACGCGTCGTTGCCTGGCAAATTGTTTGCGAAAGTTAACCACAACGGGCAGGGTCAAGGGCCGACGTTTTTCACCGATGCAACGGGGATTCAGTTCGACAGCCGGATCCCCGCGCTGGCGACCGACTCAACCCACTATTCGTTCCGTCTGCCCGGCGGGGGTGGTACGGCTGAGGTCACCGCAAAACTGATCTACCGGCGATCGTTCCGTTTTCTCACCGACGCCAAACAGTGGACCCAGGATGGGCACGGCAACCCGCTGGAAGACATTGCACCGCCATACTATGGCCACCTGATGGAGCAGTCGGTGGCGACCGTCTCGTTTGCGAGGTTCGATTCCGATGGCGACGGTGATGTGGATCTGTGCGACTACGGGGAGGTGGCACGATGCTACACCGGACCGAACGCAGGCCCGCTGCCTGCCGGATGCAGCGTGCTTGACGATGACAACGACGGCGACGTGGACCTGCGCGACTTCGGCGGATTCCAGAGCACATTTGGCCGTTAAGGTGACGATCTCTTTGGGTGCGCCGAATTCGAACAGAGAACAGCTTGCGCCGCGTAATTGTTCCGGTGGCAGCGACCATTTCCACCGACTGCGGCGTTTCCTTCGGGGCAAACCGGCGTCTAATCAAAGGCGGAGCACACGCCATTATTTATCCGGACGATCCCAGACTGAGTGGGGGAATTGGTGTACTTGCACCACAGGTCGCTGCACGGCTCGCCGATAGACATTACAGGCGCGCCGTATTGTTATCACCGGGACCGCGTTTGGACCGTTTGCGGAGGTTCTGCGGGCAGGCTTTGCCTGCAGATTCCGCGAGATGTTCGCCCGCCTGTTCGGGGTTTGTCGCCGTTCAATGCGAACGAAAGTAGTCCGCGGGGATCGGCTGGTCGATAGATTGGCGCCACGCCTCAAGGAGCCACGACGTTGAAATACTGTGCATTCGTATTGGTCGGCGACTCGCCGGAATCTCGAGTTGCCGAAGGGGTGCAACCGCGTGACTGACCGCCCGACCGCCCAGATACTCTGCGTAGGTGACGATTGCGCGTGGAGTCAACGGGCCCGAAAACACTCCCCACAGGCCAGCATTGTGGTCGTTCCGGATCGACTGACTGCGGTCAGTGCCTTGCAGCACCATGGTCCGTTTGAATCCGTCTTGATCAATGAAAGCGTCGGCGCCGACGACGTGGCGGCGGTTCTCGCGTGCGCTCGCGCGGAACAACCCGACATGACCATCGTCACATTGGAATCAGACGGGTCGGGTGAACCTGCTGTGGCTGCCGAGGTCTCCGCCGATGGTGCGGTTGACGGAACGGCCCCACAGAGCGACCAGACCGACGAGATCGGTGGCAGCACAAAAACGCCGGCGCTCGGATCGATCGAGGTGTTGGATGCCGGCGACTCGGCGATGCGCGTCCTGGTCGTTGATGACGACGCCACCATGCGCCGTCTGCTGGAGAAGCTCTTGCTGTCGAGCGGGTACGACGTGCTGACAGCGTGCAACGGTGTCGAAGCGATGCAGATCGTGCTTCGAGACAATCCGCAGATCGTTGTTTCGGACTGGATGATGCCCGAGATGACCGGGCCTGAGTTGTGTCGCGCGATTCGGTCCAACGAACAGGCGGGGTTCGTCTACTTGATTATTGTGACGGCCCACAGCGACCGGGAACGACTGCTGCAGGCGTTCGGCGCGGGTGCAGACGATTTTCTCCCCAAGCCGTTCGACCGGCAGGAGCTACTCGTTCGCATGCGGGCGGGCATGCGCATCGTCAATCTCGAAGCCGACCTTGCTCGCCAAAAACGCGACATCATCAAACGGAACGCCCAGATGGCCGCCATGAATGGCCAGTTGGAACGACTCGCTACGACCGACGTCTTGACCGGTCTCATCAATCGTCGCCAAGCGATGGTGAAGCTTGAGGAGCTGTGGAGGCTGTCCGACCGATACGACGTGCCGTTTTCGTGCTTGGTGTTCGACATCGATCACTTCAAGCAATTCAACGACACGTACGGTCACGCCGTCGGAGATTTGGTATTGAAAGCGACAGCCGACGCCGCAATGCAGGCGGCGCGGTCGGTTGATATCATCGGGCGCATCGGCGGCGAGGAGTTTCTCGTCGTCTGCCCGAACACCGATGCCGACGGAGCCGCGATCCTGGGCGAGAGAATCCGCGCGTCGGTGGAGAAAAACGAAGTATCTCACGCCGGGCAGCATCTCAAAGTCACGATCAGCCTGGGGGTGGCACAGCGTCGTTCGGAAACGAGTAGCGGCGACACGCTCCTCAAGGACGCGGACGACGCACTTTACGACGCGAAAGACAGCGGGCGCAATTGTGTTCGCGTTGCGTCCAGCGCGTTAGCGCGGTAACAGCCGGTACTGTCCGCCTGATTCAACAGGTTCTCGATGTATTCCTCGAACTATCAGGCTGCTTCGCCCGACGTCGGCAGGTGCGCTTAATCAAGCGTTCGGCGTTACTTACGTGATTCGGGGCGACTGGATTCGAACCAGCGACTTCTTGCTCCCAAAGCAAGCGCGCTACCAGGCTGCGCCACGCCCCGTCTGCGGTCGTATGTTAGCCGCCGCCGCCCGAACTATCAAAGGACGATCGGACAGGACGTCGTCGTCCGTCAACCGAGCCTGTCGCAACGCGAAACCGCGGATGAATGTCGACGGACCGCGTGGCAAGCTGCGCGACAGACACCGACGCCTGCGGTCGAGCCGGTCACCTTGCTGGAGGTGTGCGCTCATCCGCCGGGCTTACGGCGGGTGAAGGTCCGATAGGTTCAAGTTTTCAGTACTGGCGCGCCGATAACTGCACGAACGGCAAGAGCTTGTACCAGGATTGGAAGCACGCGCCGAAACTGCGTTCACGGAACGAGTCAAGCGTGAGCGGCACGGTGTTCGGCCAATAGGCGAGATCATGATGCGTACAATTGCGATCGTGAACCAAAAAGGTGGAGTCGGAAAAACCACCGTCGCGATTAATCTGTCGGCTGCTCTGGCGCGTGAGGGTCAGCGCGTTGTTCTGGTGGACATGGACCCGCAAGGCCATTGCGCGGTTGGTATGGCTGTCCCGGACAATCAGATCGAGTTGAGTATTCTGGACTGCCTTCACCGCCGGCAAGACGCCGAGCCGGTGTCGATCGACCGGATTATCTGGCAAATCACGCCCAATTTGAGTCTTGCTCCGTCGCGGGTGAATCTCGCGGAACTCGAGCCATTGGAGGGCACTTCGGACGACGGCGATACGCTGCTCCGGCGGGCGTTGAAGCAAATCGAACGCCAGTACGACTTCGCGCTGATTGATTGTCCTCCGCAACTTGGCATCTTGATGTACAATGCCCTTCAGGCGGCGAACGAAGTCATCGTTCCGGTGGAAACGGGATATTTTTCGCTGCATGGCTTGACGATGCTGCTTGAGACGCTCGACGCGTTCGCCAAGAAGCACGACCGAACGTTCAGGACGCGGGTTCTCGCAAACCAGTACGATGTTCGAACCAAGCTAGCCCGAGAGATTCTCGCCGAGCTCAAACGAAAGTTTGACCACCTCGCGCTCTCTTCGGTGATCAATTTCAGCACGAAGCTCAAGGAGGGGGCCAGCCTTGGGCAGCCTATCACGGAATTCGCGCCCGAAAGTGCCGGTGCACGTGATTTCTACGCGCTCGCCCGGGAGATTCTGTCCGCGGTTGGCGAGATATCGCACGAGGAGGCGATCGCGGCCTACGCGAAACGTCTGGCGGCTGACTCTGACCGACTTGTCGCCGCCAAGGCGCCGCTGATTCGGCGGGAGCCGGTCGCGGCTGGCCACATCCCAACTCAGCCCGCCGAGGTGGAATCTGCATCTCCGCTACAGCGAGAGGCGTCGCCCGTCGCGGAGACGTCGACGAATCACGAACGGATCGCCGAAAAGCTCGAGCGGATTTACGGCGTGTATCAAACCAGCGACGGCGTTGTTTTTCGAACCCAGCATGCTTCGGCGCGAGAGGTTCAGCTTGCCGGCGATTTCAACAATTGGATGCCGCACGTGACACCGCTCTCGCGCGAGGGTGAAACAGGCGTGTTCGAGACGAAACTCTCGCTCGCCCCCGGCAAGTATCGGTATCGTTTGGTCGTCGACGGTCGATGGGAATACGACCGGGAAAACCCGATGATCGAAACCAACGAGTACGGTGAGACCAACTCGATCGTCGAAGTCCGGTAGCTCCGATCGGACCTCTCGACGCAGGCTCGCCCGGCTGTGCTACGTGGTTGCCCTGCTCGTGGGATGATTCACAGCGGGTTCGCTGACCCACTTCACCAGATCATTTAGAAACGCTTCTTTGTCGGGTTCGAATTCCAACGTGTGCCGAGAGTTTTGGTACGTGGTGATGAGCGTCGTCGTCCATCCCAGGTTGCGGACGAACTCTGCGCTCTTGTCGTTGTCGATGATGTGTTCATCCGCGGCGAGCATCAGGTGTAAAGGTACCTGCCGGGCGGTGTTGAGCTTGGCGACTACTTTGTCCATGCGACGCGAGGCGAGGAAGAAACCGGCGGTGGCCTGGTGTATTTGCAACTCGTCATCGACGAGGAATCGAATCATTTCGGGGTCGGCGGTGAATAACGTCGGATCGTTGAGCGGGATGTCGTACAGTCGATGCGGAGCGCCCACCATGGAGAGGCCGATCTTGAACATTTCAGCTTTGGATACCCCGACGAGCGGAAACAGTCCGGGTGTGACCATGGTGAGCGACTCGGCGAGGTCGGGTTGCGTTACATGGACGGCGGCGACGAGCTTTCCGCCCCAACTCACGCCGACCAGATGATGGGTGCGGCGGCCTGTCTCGCGAGTGAGCAGATCGGCGCATGCGATCGCATCGTCGATCAGTTGCTCGCTCGAGTCGGCGTGCCCTCGATTGACCTGATTCTTGCCCGAGCCACGCCGATCCGGCTGCAAGACCGTGTAACCAGCCTGTTGCAGGCGACGCGCGGATCCTTCATACCAACCGCAATGGGATTGGATGCCGTGAAAATAGAGAACACTGCCCCGGCAGGGGTCCGCCACAAAAAGGCGGGCGTGGGCTTGGTACCCGTCGGGCAGTTGGATGGTGCGTTCCTGAAACATGATGCTGCCATCCTAGTCGCCCTGCCCTTGGGACGCACGAATCTTTTCCGTCGCAGCTTTCTCGCACTTTGCGAGCGGGTATGATGCGACGAATGGTTGAACCGCAGACATCCCGCCCGTCCAGCGAGAATCCGAACGTAGACATTCGGCGTGCGGTGATTCAGTGTCTGGAATCGGATCGCATGCTGGGCGTGCGCGCCGCTCCCATCACGGTCGCGCCGCCGCCCCAAATCGAGCGAACAACGGTGGACGCCGGTCAATCGAGTGCACTGGCGACGCTCGACGCGGAGGAGGTTCAGGGGTGTCGAAAGTGTGGGCTGTGTGAAACGCGGAACCGAACGGTGTTCGGTCGCGGCAGCCCGTCGGCGAGATTGGTGTTTGTTGGGGAAGCCCCGGGTTTTGAGGAAGATCGGCAGGGCGTGCCGTTCGTCGGCCCGGCGGGGCGACTGTTGGACAAAATGATTCACGTGATGGGGTTAGGCCGCGAGGATGCTTACATTTGCAATGTGTTGAAATGTCGGCCGCCGAACAATCGGGATCCAGCCGCTGACGAGATCGCGGCGTGCGGTCCGTATCTCATGCGACAATTGGCGATCATTCAACCGGAGGTCATCGTCGCGTTGGGCGCGCCGGCGGCGCGTCTGTTGCTGGACACCGGCGACTCGATTGGACGACTGCGGGGGCGATTTCATTCCTTTGGTCCGCCGGGTACTCCAATGGCTGACGTACCGATCCCACTCATGCCGACCTATCATCCCGCCTATCTTCTGCGCACGCCGAGCGAGAAAGCCAAGACGTGGTCGGACCTGCAAATGGTGATGAAGCATCTGGGGCTGTCGCGCGTCGACGCGTAGTGCAGCGTCACACGCGCGTGAGTCTGTCGGGTGGAACCCAACCTTCTGCCCACGGGAGTCGCGGTGGCGAAAACGCACTGCTCAAAAGCGGTGGCACGCGCGTTATCCCGGCGGGTGCGGTCGTGGTGGGCCGATGGATGGATTATTCGGGCGGGCCGTGGGTTCTGCCGGAGTCGACCTCTTCGCCACGGACGGATGTGATCCGAATGGTGAAGACCGTGCCCTCGGCCGAGCTTGTGACGTCGATCGTGCCTCCGAGTTCTTCAACGATTTTCTTGGCGGCTGCCAGACCCAATCCCGTACCGCCATGTCCCTTGGTCGAGTGAAACGCGTCGAAGATCCTCTCCAGATCACCCTTGGCGACGCCCGGTCCGTTGTCGGACACGATGATGGTGGCGATGGATGTGTCGGCGTCGAAACGGGTGTTGACCAAGACGCGTCCGGAATCCTTCTGCACCGCGTCGATGGCATTGATGACGACATTGGTGACAACTTGATGGATTCCGTCGACGTCGAGTGGGATGGGTGGTAGCTCATCGAGATCGGTAAGAAGCATGACGCCCTTGTCGTCGGCTTGACGCTGAACCAGGGCGACAACGTCGTCGATGATCGGATTGAGCGGCGCCATTTCGATGTGCGGCTGTCGTTGCTTGCTGAATGACAGCATGTTGGTGGCCAGCCTGTAGGTCCGTTCGAGATTTCGCTGCACGATCTGCCAGCCCGCTCCGACGTTGTCCAGGTTCTTGCCTCTAAGCCCCAGTTCGATGACGTCTGCCCCAGATCGCATCCCCTGCAGAATGTTCCGTATTCCGTGGGAGAGGCTCGCGACGGTCTCCCCCACGGCTGCGAGACGTTCGTGGCGGACGCGCGACTCGATCAACCGGGCGTTTTCGATCGCCATACCCGCCATGCGTCCGATGGTCGTCACGAGATGCAATTGCTGTTGCGAATAGGTGTGGTCAGCCATGTTGCAATCGAGGTGAATCACGCCAACGACCTGCTCGCGGGTCAGGATGGGGACGCAAATGACACTCCGTAACCCCAGTCGGTGAATGCTGCTGTCGCTGGTATCCTCTCCGAAACGATCATCGGTCTGTGCATTGGCACACAGAACGCCTTCCTTCGCCCGGATGACGTGGTTGACGATTCGTCTTGAAGTCGTGATCTTGGGCTTGTTGTTGTCGTTGTCGGCCGGCGTTTTGAAACGGACGACCCGGGGCTGGAGTTCGTCGGCCTGGTCTTCGCGCATGAGGACGAAGATTCGGTCGACGGGCATGAGTTCAAAGACGATGTCGGTCATGCGTTGGAGAAAATCGTTCACCGAGATGAACGTGCCGATGCTCTCAGCAATCTGGTAGATGATGTTCCATGCGTGCACTGCGTCGGAGGTTTCAGGCGAGGCGAGAATGACGCTCTCTTCGCTGGCTGCTGCGCTGGCGAGAATAGACGAGTCGAAATTGCGATCCTCGTCCCCGAGCTCGACCAAGTCTTTGGCGGGGCGCTTACCGGTGAAATCTTCGAGCGCTTCTCCGCCGGTGAACACCAGAAGCGTTCCGGCGAGGCGAATCTGGTCGCCGTGCTTAATGGGGGCCGGTTCGTGGATCCTGCTTCCGTTGAGAAACGTGCCATTCGAACTGTTGCAATCTTCGATGCCCCAGTGGCCATTCAACTTGGTCAGGCGAGCATGACGCCGCGAAATGGAGTTATCGGTCAATGGCACTTGGTCCGAGTTTCGGCCCAGAATGGTGGGCTCGTCGGAAGTGTGAAACGTCCTGCCTCTGTCCGGACCCTGCAGTACATAAAGCGTCGGCACGTTGGTATCCACCTCCCGCTTGGAATTGATAAAGAAGTGGCTGATGACTCCCCAAGGGCGAACGCAAACTCTCAACAAGACCCACAAGGACAGGATGTGGTTGTTGCTGTTGCCGAACGAACGCGCGTTGTCGTCAACCTCCGAACGATTCTAGATACGTGGCAATTGAGTGTCAATTTCGATCGGCTGGCGTCTCGTGCGTCGGCAGGCTCACCCTTCGCCAAGTGGTCCCAGAATCGCGACGGTGGCAACGGTCGAAAGCGTGATTGGCGGCAGCGGCCGATCATGTTAAAGCTGCGCTGCCACTGAACCGACGATTTCGATGGGTCCGGGTGCAAGATGACGCCCGGATGATGGGTGCTTTTCGTCTGGGCGGCTGGGGCTGCCCGCTGGAGGACCGTTCACGTGGGAGAACCACTCGATCGTCAGACGTTGCATCGAATGGGCAATCGTCGGGTACCCGGCGGTGCGGGCGCGGCTGAGGTTGCGGGCAAACTCGACGCTTTGCTGGCCAAGCACACGGAACGCGAGCGTGTCGCGCAGGAATCACCCGCCGTAGGCAAGGAGCAGTCGCCCATCGAAGAGATGCGGCAGCGATTTGCGGAAAAACTGATTCCGCTGACGGAGTCTATCGCGGAATGTTACCGCCCGAAGGGGATTTCCGTTTCGTTGGACGCGTCGGATTTTCTCCAAGGCGGGAGGGGCGTTCGAATCGATATCACGTTTGGGGACCACCGGTTGGTGCTGGACGGAACGGCGTTGCCCGAAGCGATCGCGTTTAACGAAACGCGTCAGATTCGCAACCGAGGCGGCACGGTATCTGGCGGTCCGATGTTGCGTGGCGCTCGCCTGACTGAAGACGGATTCGCAAAGTTTCTTTACGACCGAATCATCTCTCTGGTACGCGAGGCAACCGACGGCAGCGTGAAATGATCACAGCGGTGTGCGCCAACCGCAAGCCCGCAAGACGCACCACGATGCGGACACTTCATACGCCTGAAGTACGCCCAACCCAAACAGGGTGAGGCCGAGAGACCATCGAACGATCCTGCCGTCCGGCCAACACCAATACCACATCACTGCCGCACCGCCGAAGCACACGACCGCCCCCGCCGCGCGGGCGAGGCGACCTGCACGGCCGATGTTCGCGCTTACCACGACTTCTGTCCCAAGTCGACGTTTTCTTTGGTCGGGTCTCGGGGCGGGCGACGTTTTCGGTATTCTTCCATCCCCGGCGGTTCCGGAAGCGCCCGCTCGAGCAGGATGGGCGGATCGTGCTCTTCGGCCAACTCCGTGAAGTATGGAAGTATTCGATCGTACGCAGCTTGCCGCGTGGGCAGTTCAAGCGCCCGCCACAGTCTGACCTTGTGGATCAAAGCGATGCGTGGGGCGGTCATCACAGCAATGACCGCGCCGGTTCGCATATCGGCGAGCGGCGGCAACGAGCGGCGGCCTGTGTTTCCCGGATCGACCCCCTTGCCAGTCATGTAGTGTTTCCACCCGCGCGCGGCGATGTCCATGGCTGTGATGCTCGCGTCGGTTTCTCCCAAACTGAGGTACTTGAGCGAGCGCCGTATCCATGAGCCAATCGTCATGTTGGCTGTCTTGAAGCCGGTTAAATCGTTGAAGAAATCCTGTAGGACAAATTTGGTGAGTGGTTGAAGGTACTGCTCCTTCGGTCTGCCGTCTTTTTCGCGATTGTACTTTCTGAGATAAGCATAGTATTCCTTGGCCAGCTTGAGGTTCTTCGAGCCGCCTTCGGTATAGAGCTGGCGAATCCAGTCTGCCATCAGGTTGAAGTGGCCGCCCATGTAGTTCGGGCCTGAAGTCCCGGGAATGAATCGCGGGTCGTCGCCAAACTGCTCTTTACCGAATTTGAGGTAGGTCTCCTGGGCGTATGGAATGAATCGTGAGTCGGGAAGCAGCTCGAGGTAGGAGTTGCCCGGGTTGTCGAAGTCGGGCTCGAAGACGAGCCGCCCGCGTTTGACACTCTGATCCAGTGAGAAAAAGATGAACCGAACCAGGTTCATGGAGTCGTTTTCGTCAAGGTTGAGTTGGCCCTTGGTGACCATATCGCCGAGCGTAGCCCAGTAGAGCGAATGCATGTAGGCGGATCGCCAGTCGATGGGCCCATAGTCGCGCATGAGCTTGAGCATCCACTTGGGATCCATTTTGAGTCTTTCGCGGATCACAATGTTGCGAAGGCAAGCTAAAAGCCGATCCCGCGCTGCGGAAAATTTCGGATCGGTGAGCAGTTCGACGCGAGCTTGGCGCTGCGAACGAATGTCGTCTTCTTCGAGATCCTTTAGAACATCGCGGACTTGCACGGTATTGCGAAGATATCGCGCGACGAACTCGAGGAGGCTGTCGTCCGGCTTGAGGCCTAACTCGCCCATTTTGGTTATCAGATCGACAACTTCGGGATCGTGTGCGGTCAGGTCGTCGAGCGATGTCGGGGCGTCGGCGATGGCGGCGAACGCGCCGATCACAGCCTTATCACTGGTGTCGGCGCTTGGAGCGCCGAGAATTCGCTCCATTTCGATGGCAAGTTGTTTCTTGTAATACCAATGCTGATCGTCGAGAAAATCTCCAATCTTATGCCAGTAGATCCATGCCAGTTCGCGGTAGAGACCGATCGACTTGTTGTTGTACGGAATCCCCTGTTGGCGCAGCAATTCGATACCGTTGCGCACCCAATACCACCTGGCCTCGGGCGAATACTGGGCCACACTGATGTTGTAAGCTTCGTTCCAAGCGCAATACTTCCACACGGATGGAAATCGCGGCGCTAGCTTGCAGACAAGCGACGACAGTTTATCGAGTTCGTAGTACTTGTCCTCTTCCTTGAGGCGTTCCAACCGGATGAAGGCGAAGTCGATGGCCAGTGCGCGAAACGTTCCGGCCTTGGTCATCAATGCCATCGCGGGCGGCAGGCCTTTGGTTGACTCGGGATCGAGCGTCAGTTGGTATTCCGTTCGAAGCTTATCGACGGGCGCGACGAACAATGACGAGAGACCGACGCATGTGATCGCCACGAGAATGGCGACAACTTGAATCATCCGCTCATTGGTCTTGGCGGACTCTCGTCGGGCGAGATACTCCGGAATCTCATATTCAGCAATTCTTGTCATCGTTATGTCGTCACCGTCTGCCGTCGCTACACAGATACTTCAGCTACCTCACGCCGTTGGAACACAATACACGCGACGAGCATCATGGCAGACGAGCCGCAGATCACGAGTTTGAAGATGCCGCTCAGCACCCACCACAGGGTCACGTTTCGACCGTCCACGAATAGAGACGTGCTGTCGTACTCGGAAAAACGTGGAATCAGAAAGAAGATGACCTGGTAGACAATGTTGACGACCTCCTTGAACAGGCCGGGAACGCCTTCGGACTCCAGATAAGTGGCGGCATCGGTGAGGAAGCCTGCCATGGTCATCATCGCCAGAAAGGTGAAGCACACGAGCGTGGCGACGGGGAACGAGAAGAGGCAGGCAGCCAAGATCGCGACGGATGCGAGGAAGACGAGCTTGCAGAACATCAATGACAACTGCCGCACGAGGTTTCCGCCGAATGTCCCGACGGCGAAAAGCACTTGCACATCCTTGCTGCGCGTGAAGCTCATGGTGTTGAGTTGCACGCGTTCACCTTCGAACGGGTTCTTGTTTCGAACGACGACGGTGAGAGTCCGGTCGGCTGCCACAGCGTTGGTGGGGACTGGAATGGAGTGCCACCGTCCAATGTAGTCGCGTCGCGGCTGGTAGTAGAGCGGCGTGCCTTTGTCGGGGTTGCCGATGATGAATTCGGTTCGGAGGATTTCATCGGGCGGATAGCCCCACACTTCGCATTTGTACCGAATCTGCATCAAATTGCCGGCACTGCGATCGCATCGCACGTTTTCGAATTCAAACACGCGTGCATCGAGCGGAGCAACGGTGCGCCAGCGAGCATTGAGCTCTTTGGCGAGGCGTTCCTTTTCAAGCGAAGGGATCAGGTCGATCACGTCGGCGTACTCGCCTTTTTCGAGGCGATCGTTGTACATTTGCTCCGCCAATTGCGTGAAGTCCGGCGGCTTACAGTAGTTCGTATGCCTCGCAGTGAGCACTTCATTGATCAACCGTTGGCGATCAACATCGTCGCGCGCGTCCATCGTGGCCATGAATTTCACGGCGGTGTAGATACCCGCTCCCGAGAAGGCTAGCAGCGCGAAGTTCAGTAAGACGATTCCCAGCCATTTGCCGACAACGAACTGCCATCTGGGGATAGGCTTGGTCATCAAGATGAGGATCTGACGGTTGACGATTTCGTCCGAAAGTGAGCGTGCGAGCAATATCGTGAGCAAGCTCAACAGAAACCCGATGAGGCCTAGGGAAAAGGAAAGGAAGGTTTGGACGGCGCTGCTGATGGAGTCTTCGTTGCGTAAGGAAAAAGGCAGACCGACGACGAGCAGACCGATGATCGCGATGCAGACCAACGCGATCTTCATCCGAATGCTCTCGGCAATCGTCTGCCTCGCAATCGCCCAGATTCTAGTCACTCTGCGAACTCCCGCCACGCGAAAGCAGGTCGTCGATCACGCTTCGGTTCACACCGTCGTCGGGTTTGGGTTCTTCGGGCGTCTCACCTGCCTCACCGGTCGCCGGCGGCGGCGTGTCGTCGACGGATTCCGCAACGGGCTTGGTTGCGGTCAACTCCTCGAGGATGTCGCGTTCAGGCTCGGCGGCGCCGGGCTCGTTGTCCTCCGGCAACGCCTCTTGGGTCGTTGCGGGGGTTTTCTTCTCGGCAGCGACGACCAAGGATTGGATCAGATCGGGTTCAGGCTGTCGGGCACTGAGGAAATCGGGCACTTCACCGCCCGCCCGAACGCCCGAACTCTTGATGTTGGCCGCCTGAGCTTCTTCGACGATTTTCATAAAGAACGATTCAAGACGATCGGTCGGCGCTCCAACTTTCAGCACGGACTTGTGTTCGAGACGCTGAACGAGATCGCGCACTTGTTCAACCGTCTCGGGGGATAGTTTTTCAGCGGTGATCTGCGTTCGATCTTCTTGACTCAGCAGTTCGCCGATGGTTCCAGCAGCTCGCTGCTGCCCGCCGTAGAGAATTGTAATGCGATCACAGACATCTTCGACGTCGGCGAGGAGGTGACTCGACAGCAGGATCGTTTTGCCTTTTCTGGAAAGCTCGCGGATGACCTCTTTGATCTGGCGCGTGCCGATCGGGTCCATGCCGGACGTCGGTTCGTCGAGTATGAGGAATTCCGGATCGTTGATGAGTGCCTGGGCAAGTCCGATTCGCCGGGCCATCCCTTTGGAATACTCGCCGATGCGTCGTTTCGCCTCGGCGGTGAGACCCACCATGTCGAGGAGCTTGTCGATGCGATCGCGGCGCTGTCTCGAATGAAGCCGGAAAAGCCGACCGTACAGATCGAGCGTTTCGCGGGCATCGAGGAATCGATAGAGATACGACTCCTCCGGAAGAAACCCTATCTTTGATTTGACCGCGACGTCGGTCGGCGGTCGTCCGAACAGGGATATTCGCCCGCGTGTCGGGTAGAGCAACCCGAGCAGCATCTTGATGGTGGTGCTCTTTCCCGAGCCGTTCGGTCCAAGAAGACCGAAGACTTCACCGCGTCGGATTTCGAGATTGAGATCGTCGACGGCGGCCACGCGATCGCGTCGCCAGAAATCCTTGAACACCTTGGTCAACCCGACAGTCTGCACCACCGGGACGTCTATTTGTTCCATAAGAGCGTTTCCTGCGTGGTGTGGCTGGTGGATCGTCGACGGCGTTTGTCTACACGCTTCACGCGGTCTGGTGACGCGTGGCTATTCGACCGTACCCCCCGGGATTAGTGGAACCAGACGCTCGTGATTCGTCGTGCCGGAGATACCGCGTTCCTCGAGAAACGACTGACGCTCCTTGATGTCTCGCTGTCTCGGATCAGGTCCGACGATGATGCGAAACTCCGCGCCGAAAGGGCGGTATACTTTGACAATATCCGGATTGCCAAGGAGGCGCTGCTTGGCTTGCTCCCATAAACGGGTCTTGAGCATCCCCCTGCGATCGTCCCATTCAGCGAGCAACGTCTGGTATTGCTCCGCGTCAGCCTGCATGCCCTGAACGACCGATGTGTAGTAACCCTTGGCGGATCGTACGAGGCTGCCGACCTCGCCGGACGCTTCGAATTCAACGACTTGGTCGATCTGTTGGTTCAACCGGGCGATGGCGTCGGTGTCTTTGTTGCGTTGGGCGACGTCGATGGCGTCGAGCAGCGTGATGAGGTGCGTGTGGGCTGCTCCCGCGGTGCGGTTGAGAAGAGCGGTCGCCTCCTGTTCCGCCTGGCGGATGCTGGTTTGTTTTTTGTTTTCGGCGCGAATCACCTGATCGAAGGCGAGCTTGGTCTGGAGCGGAGGGGTCGATTTGGGGATTTCGACCGTTTCCACCACCACGCCGGTTCCCAGTTTGTCGAGGTCGGCGTTCACGCGACGCTTGACGAGTTCGCGCAATTCGGTGAGTCGCTTACGCGTCGCCTCTTCGGTGGTGAAACTACCTGCAACATCAATGCCGGCCCGCTCGAGCAGCTTGGTTATGATCCGCTCAATTCGGGCGTTGTCGATGCGCGTGTAATCCTCATCGGAAACCACGGCGAGGTATTTGGTGAGATCGTCGACACGGTACGTAAGACGCCATTTAATGTGAACCAAGCCCTTATCACCCGTCAAGAGGGCGCCGTCTCGCACCGGGTTCAACCCTCGATCACCGCGCCGCACCTGCGCAAGGGGTATCTTCTGTTCGTCCTCGTCGAGGTACAACCAGTGACTGGCGATCGACACGGTGCTGCTTTGTTTCACCGGGATTTCGACGACCTGATCAATGGGAGGGGGAAAGGCCCAATGAACGCCCGGATTGCACACGTCCCCGACCATGCCGCCCAGACGTAGTATGATCGCTTGCTTGTTTTGCTCGACGGTGAACACACCAGAAGCAAAATAAGCGATCACCAGCACCACCATCGCCAACTTGAGGATCTGGAAACTGGTGCGCAGCGCGTCAGCCAGCGACTGCTGCGCAGGATCGACCGGGGTCTCGACGACATGCAACGGACGACTCGGATGCGGTTGTTGTGACGCGTCGGTCATAGCTGGTTCCCTACTCGCTGTCCGCGCCGGTGACGATGCGCGATCTGAGACCGTCAATGTCGGGTGTGGTCAAATCGGCCGCCGACGTCTCTGCCTCTGCATCGTCAAACAAATCGATGGGGGCAACGCGACTGTCGAGCACGATCGTCGTATTGTTCGCGAATGCTTCTTCAATGGTCTTGATCTTGTCCAGGAAGATGCGCAGGTCCTGGTGTTCCTTGAAGTCGGCGTAGAGTCGGGAGACGATTTTCTCTCCCTCATTGCGGATTCTGTCCGCCTTGCGCTTGGCGACCGACATGATACGCTCGCGAGCTTCCGAAGCCGTTGCGACAATCTGCTGAGCCTTGGCTTTCCCCTCAGCCCGGTAATTATCAGCCTTGTTCTGCTCGCTCTTCTTCATGCTCTCAAAGACCGCTTGCGTGACCGACTCGGGCAGTGTCAGCTTGGTAATGCCGAAGTACTTGAGCTCCACGCCGTAGTCGTCCCGCCAGACCTGTCTCAGACTCTTGCCGGCTGAATGATCGAGAGACGCCGCCCCCCCCAGCCCGCCCACACCGCGCACCTGACCGAGCATGTTTTCTTCCATCTCGTGAAGCTTTCGTTCGTCCTTGTTGGTGGAGACGAGGTTCGAGAAGTTGTATTGGCCGATGACCGCCTTCTTTTGCGATCGGATCGCATCGCGCAATTGGCGTTCGCCTTCCTCGACGCGTGGGAAGCTTCGGTGGAACTTGTACGGATCTTCGATGGTCCAAAACGCCGACGTCGTGATGATGACGTTTTTGCTGTCGGCGGTGTAGGTCTCTTCGGTGCGATCCTCGAGCACGCGGAGTCGTTTGTCGAATTTCACGACGTTTTGGATAGGCCAAGGCCACTTGTAGTGGAGTCCCGGGTCAGTGGTCGCTGTTTCGGCTGGCTCTCCGAAGGTTTCCTTGATGGCAACTTCGGTGAAGCGCACCTGGTAGGTGCACATGTAGAACCCGACGATCACGACGACCAGTGCGGCGGCGAACAGTGTCGGAAGATTTCGCATCATAGCGCTCCAGCGGACAGATGATCCGTGCTACGGTGTGGTAGACGGTTCCAGATCCAATGTGTTTCGTTTCTTGGTTTCATATTGAATGATCAGGCCGGTCTTCGAAGCATCGCCGGTCACGACGAACTTCCGGAGCGGCGGAAGCCTTTCACGCAGCAATTGCAAGTATCGCCGCATCTTGAACAAACGCGGCGCGGCGGTGAAGGCAGCCAAGTCGTTTCGGAAGCTTCGGACCTTGGATTCAGCCGTACTAATCGTCAGCAGCCGGTCCGCCTTCGCTGTGAAGAGCTCGGTGGCGACATCTCCGCTCGCCGGGGCAATGCCTTCGGTTTTGTCTCCGAACATCAGGCGATTGACACGCTCGATGGCGGCTTCAACATCGACGGACTCGCCCGCAGCAGCGCGGGCTGACACATCGTCCATGTCACGAATCGCGGCGTCGAGCGCCGTCGCGCGGTCAACGCTGCCGGCGGTAATCGTCAGGATTCGATCCGAATCGCCGCGCGCTTTTTCAATGGCAGCGGCTTTGCGAATTTCAGCCGCCACCACGTTTTGAAATGTGGCGGCTACTTCGCTTTCGGATGGCGGGTGGGCTTCTTGAAGCGCGACGAACGTGATTTCGATTCCAAGGTGCAACTCATCGTCACATCGTCGTTGCAAACGTCGCCGCATCTCACGACCGAAATCTCCCCGCCCCTTGCCCATAAGATTGGTCAGGCTGATGCCCGCCGTGAAGTCCGACAGCTCCTGATATGCGACGGATTCGAGGGCTTGCTCCGGGTCGCGATAGCGAAACTCGTAATCGTACAGACTCTTGATTCGGTATTCGATCTGCATCGAAATCATGAGCAAACTGACCGAGACACTGCGCGATCGTGTCCGCGTCGCAGACAGCGGTTGACGACGTCCCAACCCGCTTTCGTCCGGGTTGGCTACGACCATCAGCGACTCCGCAGCCAATTCGTGCCTTTCAGTCCACAAGAGAGGCGGGTTGTCGCCCTTGTGGTCGTCCTCTTCCTCTTCTGCGTCGTGCTTTTCGTGATTGCCTCCGACGACCAGCGTGCGGACCAAATCCACGTGTTCACGCACAACGCGATCGATCGGCCAGGGACACTTGAAGTGCAATCCCGGGCCCAACGCGTCACCTTCCGGCTCGATCAGCCTTCCGAACCGTTCGATGTAGGCCTGTTCGTCGACGTCGACGATGACCACGCTGGAGAGAAGGATCAGGGCGAAAACAGTCAGCATCACCAGGGGGAACACCGATCGCTGAACCAGCTTGTAGAACCACGTGCTGCTGACCTCGAAACCGAACTGATAGTTGATGGTTTCCGCCACCGACCGCATGATGCCGCCCGGCTCGCTGAACAACGCGAGCAGGCGACTGTCGAACGCTGGTCTGGGTTCTTCGTCCGGACGCCGCGGACGGTAGAAATCGAGCACGAAGTTGGTGAGCACTTCCAGGCCAAGCAGAAGGATGGCGACGCGTGTGACGTACGCTGCGGCAGGCTCTGCCCAGGATTTGGTGGACTCCATCTGTGCAAGCGCCATCGCCACCAGCACGACGGTGGCTGAGAGTGCGTTGCCCAGGAGATAACTTCCGGCAGCGCGGAGAAGCCGCCATTGCGGCTCACGGGCCATCCCGATGACATATCGCGAATAAGCAAAACAGAGGACCGCCACTGCGCCCATGAAAACCATCAGCGCGAACGGTTCGGATGTGCGAACCCATCCCGTCGCTGACTCGCCCGCGTCGGCGGATCCGATCGACGCCAGCAAAAAACTGCCACCCAAGACGAGATGGTAACCGGCAATTCCCACCGTGAAGGCCGGCAGGAGGAATTTGAACGTCCAATTGAGGCGGCGGCGTTGCAGAAGCATCGACTCGTCGCCGACGTCGAAGATATTGGTCGCCAGGCCAGCTTTTTGGACGCCGCGAAGCTGCTCGGTCTCCAAATCCTCCAGCTTGCTCTTCTTTCGCAGAACGAAGATGACGAGCAGGATGACCCAGATCGGGATGCCGCCCGCAAGGTGAATCGCCGCGGATCTCACCGCCACCGAAGCGAATTCGCCCCACAAGCCCGCAAACAGCACAACGCCGAACAGAACCGTCTGAATCAAAAGTCCGGCGATGCAGACAACTTGACCACGCCGGTCGAGAAACGATGAGCCACTTCGGGCGGGTTCACTCATGTGTCACATCCGTTGGGAAATCGATTTTCGCGCGACTTCTCGGGCCGACCGGTCGATGTTGCGCGAACCGGGAACCGAGTTCAAACGTTGTACCATGAGGCATTGCTTGCCGCGAGGGCGGGCAAGCCTACAATAACCGGCCTTCGTTGCCAAGAGCGTCTCGCCGCCGTAGCGAGTCGCGTTCGAAAACGGCCAAATGCTCCCGGGGGCATACGACCTTTCCATGTTTGACCGAATGCTCAGCATCGCCGGCAACACTTTCGTCGAAACCATTCGCCAGCCGATCTACGGCGTGTTGCTTCTGACGACGACACTCCTGCTGATCCTCAACATCTTCCTGGCGGGCTTCACACTCTCGGACGACAACAAGCTCCTGATGGATCTTGGTCTTTCTACGATGCTGCTCGGCGGTTTGTTCTTGGCTGCTTTTTCAGCCACCGGCATCCTGACGCGGGAAATCGAGAACAAGACGGTTCTCACCATCATCAGCAAACCGATCAGCCGGCCGGTTTTCCTGACGGGCAAGTACTTGGGCCTGTTCGGAGCACAGTTCGTCGCGTTCTACATCACCTTCCTGATCTTCGTGCTCACCATGCACCACAGGGTCTTGCAAATGTCGTCGGACCCGTGGGATTGGCCGGCGATCATACTCGGAGCGGGGTCAGGCATTCTTGCAATCCTGTTGGCCGGTGCCGCTAACTATTTCTACGGTAAAGAGTTCTGTTCGACCTCAGTCGCCTTGGTCGTTCCGTTTTTGACGGTGGGCACGCTGGTCACCGCATTGTTCGATCGCCAGTGGGGTCGGGCGCCGTTCCTTCACGCGTTTGCCGGCGGACATTTGGTCGTGGCGGCGTTGATGGTTCTGCTGGCCATCATGATCATCGCAGCCGTCGCTCTGGCGGCGTCAACGCGCTTCGGCCAGATCATGACGTTGATGATATGCGTGGTGGTTTTGATGGCGGGCTTCTTGACGGACTGGGTGCTGGGTCAGTATCAGCACGAGTCCGCCGTGGCAGCCTTCTTCTACCACGTCATTCCCAATATCAACTTTTTCTGGGTAGCTGACGCTCTCACCGCGGGCAACGGTGTCCCATTCAGCTACGTTCTCTACACCACGATTTACGCCCTGCTCTTTGTGGTCGCCATCCTGATGGTCGGCGTCGCTCTCTTTCAGCGCCGCGAAGTCGGATAACGATCGCCAGAATCGCTTTCGTCCGTTCGGCGGAAACCGCTCGAACCATCCTGCCAACCCACCCTTGCGGCAGGACAGGTCGCCGCGGGCTGGCTGTTTTCAACGATCCGGAGTCACGGAGCGCTCCTTCGTCATCATGCGACGCAGTTTTGTTCGCAAGACCGGTCGGTCCTCGACAACCCGGGTCGCGCCAGGGTTTTGAAGATTGATGATGTGCGACGTGCCGAACGTCAACCCCGTACGATCCCTGGTGGCGTCGAGGATGGTGGCGTCGAGAGTGGTCGGATACCCGCCGAAGACCTCGCCCTCGTTACCAACGAACGTGTCGTCGTCCATATCCGTGCCACCGAAGAGGCTGTATTGGCCGGGTGGGATGTTCGTCAGCGTGAACGTGTAGCCGTCCGCTGCGGAAATGTTGTCCTGTGCGATCGGCGCGAAAGTCGTCGGGTCGACCAGTAGAACGTAAATGGTCCCAACGTCGCCCTCGCTGGTCGCCAGCGACCCCACAACGAGGCGAACGGTGATCGTCGCGTTTCCTCCGTTTGAAACGAATCCGATGGATCCCGCGAATACGCCGTCAGCAAGTCCGCTGCGGTCGACGCTGACGGTGTACGCGCCTGCGCCTCCGGTCGACGGCGTGACCGACAACCACGGCTGATCCGACATCGCACTCGTCACTGACAACGACCCGACGCCTCCGTTGGTCACATCAACCGTCGCAGTTGTTGACGTCGCGCCGAAATCAAGGTTTCGGGGAACGACTTGAATGATCGGTGTGTCAACCGCGACCGCTCCGACGAGTTCTCCCGCCGCTCGAACCGCGCCCAACGCGTCGATCAAGCCGAACCCGAAGGACGTGTCTTTTCCGGGCGTGCCGATGTCTTCCACAATGGCGATCGATGTCCCCGAGTGTGTCCCGGCGAGCAACTGGTCAAAATCGCTCGGCGTCAAGCCGGGGTTTACCGCCTTCATCAACGCAGCCACGCCCGCAACGTGCGGCGCAGCCATCGACGTACCTTGCGACATCGCGTACAGACCGCCGCCGTCATCTCCCACCGTGCTCATCACACCGTCGGCCAGCGTATCCGCGTTGGCGTCAACGGAGAGATCGCCGCCGGGTGCAGTCACCTCAACCGACGATCCGAAGTTGGAATACGGAGCCAACTCGCGGGTCAGGCCAACCGCGCTGACCGTCACCACGCCGTCTAACCCGGCGGGGCTGAAGAAGGTGGCGTCGGACTGTTCGTTGCCCGCTGCCACGATCACGATGACACCCGCTGCCCGGGCCGCTGAAACAGCGGCCTGCTCCGCGGCTGAAAACCCCGGCCCGCCCAAGCTCATGTTGATAATGTCGGCCCGTTGTGCGGGAAGCGTGCCGGATGCGTTCGACAGGCCGGCTGCATAACGGATGCCCTGAATGATGTCAGTGTCCAACCCGCCGACGCGTCCCAGCACGCGGACCGGCATGATGCGGGCATCCCACGCAACGCCGGCGACGCCGATGGTGTTGTTCGTCTTGGCGGCAATCGTCCCCGAAACGTGTGTTCCGTGGAACGTGCTTCTCGACCCGGGCAGCGACTGATCGCCGGGATCGTTGGGGTTGGAATCGATGCCGTCGCCATCCAACGCGTTGTCAGGCTCGGAAATGAAATCGAACCCTGCGATAAGTTGACCTTGCAGATCTGGGTGGTTGAGGACCACGCCGGTATCGATGACGGCTACAATCACACTCGGATCGCCCGTGGTAATGTCCCATGCCGCAGGAAGGTTGATTTGAGGATAATGCCATTGGAACGCGAAGAACTCGTCGTTGGGGGTGGCCAGCGCCTGGCGAATGTAGTTCGGCTCGACAGACTCGAAGTCACCGGTTCGACGCATTTGCTTGATCGCAGCGATCGTTGGGTCGGCCGGTCGATGGAGGTAGGGTGCTGACGGATCGCCGTTCGTTTTCGCAGCGGTCACCCGCGGTGGATTGGTCAAGCGCAAGCGTTCGAATCCGCCGGCATCGTCTCCGCCGCTGATGAATTCCAGGTCAGGTCGACCTGCGGTCTTGGCTCTCGGC